>PMUN01000344.1 GCA_003166875.1 Bryobacterales bacterium
AAAGCCGGCAAGGAAGCGTCAGTCGCCTATGCGGTCCAGAATCACATGCCGGGGTTCGGATGGCTGGCAACTGCGATCACCGTGGCCGTTCTCTTTGGATTCTCTTCCGTGATTCTGGTTATGCTGCTCGGCCAGAGCCGCGTGTTCTATTCCATGGCGAACGATGGCTTGCTGCCCAAGATCTTCGCTGATGTTCATCCCAAGTTCTGTACTCCCTACAAGTGCAATATCACGCTGTTCTTCTTCGTCGGCGCACTGGCCGCGTTCATTCCGGATTCGGTATTGGGCGATCTCACGGCGCTCGGAACACTCTTTGCATTTGTGCTGGTTTCGATCGGGATCTGGATCATGCGCCGCGCGCAGCCGAATCTGGCGCGTCCGTTCAAGACGCCGCTAGTCCCGCTAGTGCCCATTCTCGGCGCGGTCGTATGTACCGCGATGATCGTCGGCTTGGATCGCTACACGCAGCTCACCGGTATCGGGTGGATGCTGCTCGGCTTTGTAGTCTACTTCCTCTACAGCCGCAGCCATAGCAAGCTCAATACGCCCGAGCCTGAGATCGGCGCCGCCCAAACCAGCGCCGCGCAATAGAGTTACGCAGTGTGGGAAACGTGCCGGCCCCAGTGCTTCAAGTCGTGTGCGGGACGCGCTGTTTTGTGATCGTGTCGCAGGGCTTTCACGATCTCCGGGAAAAACAGTACCGAATAAATCGCCGCCACGATTCCCCACATCATGAGTAAGACCAGCAGGAAAGACGAAGCCGTCATAAACACTACCTCCCTGAACGCTGGGTGCGCCAAGTCACCCAACTGTCGCTGGAATGGCGCCTTAGAACGCTCATTGTTGGAAAGACACCATCCACTCGCCCGGATCAGCTGCATCTTTCGGGCCAATCGCGAACGCAATCCGGCGATGGTTACGGGTACGATAGATCCAGGGGCCCTTAGCTCAGTTGGTTAGAGCAGCGGACTCATAATCNNTGGTCGTAGGTTCAAGTCCTACAGGGCCCACCATCGCGACCTGCTTCGCTCCCCGCGCAATCTCGCCCGCGCGAAGCCGAAGCCGTCGGAATCTGCTCGAAATAGCCGAAATCTGCGCGCTTCGCCTATTGCAGGAAGGCGATGATTGGCTCGAATGAAAAATATACTGACCGCCGGACTGCCCGCTATGGCAATTGTTGCCCTCGCATTCGCCGGATGTTTCGGTGCGCGTGGGGCTGATGATCAAGCCGTCCCGTATCCCGAGGGTTACCGTCACTGGACATATCTCCACAGCAGTCTGATCCCTCCCAAGCTCCCCGGATTTTGGAAACGCCCCTGCGAGAAACCATGCACGGCGGGGATCTTCAACTTCTACGCCAACGAGAAGGCGATGACCGGCCTTCGAGCGGGCGTTTACCCCGATGGCGCCGTCATCGCCGAAGAGCTCTTGGAAATATTGGGCTCCGCTTCCGGCGGCGGGAAAGAAGGCGAGCGTCGGCTGGTCGGCGTCATGGTGAAGGACAGCCAGCGCTATGCCTCTACCGGAGGCTGGGGATTTGGAAGCTATGATGGCGCCTCGCGGGAGGATCAACTTGATAGCGCGGCCAGGAACGCCTGCTTCTCATGCCATATCCCGCGGAAGGATCACGGTTTCGTTTTCACAGAGTACAGCGAAAGATAGATCAAATGTTCCGGTCAGCTCTTCTTCTGGGAAGGCTTTGGCTTCAGGCTTCCCACATATTGATAGCTCAGCGCGAAGTAGTTCGCCAGTTCTTTCGTGTTTTTTAGCAAGCTGTCGGGAACGGTTACATATTCCTTCATGACGGCGCCATACGCCTCAAACAGCGTGGTCTTGTATTTCTTCAGGAACTTCTCCCGTTCCTCCGCGGGCAGCCGGAGCGCCAATGTACCCGCCGGATTGAGATAGGTGAACATGTGGCCATTCAGCGACGTGTAAGGATTGGCCGCGCCTTTCCGTTCGACCTTCGGATTGGTCGCCACCAACTTTTCGTATAGCTCCAACTTGTCCGCCGGGATGTTGTTCTTTTTCGGGGAGCTCATAGCGCTCACTTCGGCTTGTAGATGACGCCGATCAACAGGCCCACCACCGTCCACTCGATGAAGTATGCCGCCGCTTGCTGGAGCGTCAGTGTCAGCCCGATGTTCAAGTTCACGTAGTCGTGCAGAACGAACGCGCATACGGCGAAAATTCCGATGAGCGCGCCGAAACGTGCACCCTCGGCGGCGCCGGAACCACCCTGGTACAGCATGGCGTAGAGCACTGCCAGCACCAGGATCCCGACCAGCATGGCGGCCATCCCAATCGGCATAACGCTTTTCATTCCTTCCTGAGTTCGGTAGATGGCGGGGTATTTGCGGAATTCGTCGCCAAGCTGAGGAACCAGGGCGAAAGATAGGCCCCCAAGGGCGAAGTACGCGACTGTGGCGCCCAGCCCAGCCAGAATGATGCGCGAGTAGTTCATTGCCTCACCTGCGCTTCCCTGGCCAAAATCGATTCAAGCTTGTCTAACGATTCGGTGGTGCCGTGCGATACCGTTTGCGAGAGGAAATCATCCGGGAATCCTTCCTGTGTCAGAACCACTTTTGTCCGATCGCCTTGCTCGAAGAATTCCACCAGCACCCGCGTTACACCGAAGCCAAGATCGACCTGGTAAACGATTTTTTCCGGTTCCACGATCTCGTCGTATTTGGCTGTAATCGTAAACTGGCCCTTCCCGGCAATCTGCATTTTCTGTGTGAACCCGCCGCCCACGCGAAAATCCATCTGGATCTCGCAATGCGTTGCTTCCTTGCAGCCGGACCACTGCTGCATCTTCTCCCCTTCCGTCCACCAACTGAAGACAAGCTTCCGCGGCGCGTCGAAGATCCGTGTGATCTGGAGAGACTTCATGGCTTCTTTTCCTTTCTGAGCAGGTTTTCGAGGGTGTCAAAGCTGAACTCCCAGCCAGCCGCGCACTGAGCCATCCATTGCTGGGCGTCTTTTAGCCCTTCGGATCGGGCGCGGATCAGGTGCTCCCGCCCATCGCGGCGGCGATGGATGAGCCGGGCGTGCTCCAGTACGCGCAGATGCCTGGAAATGGCCGGCGCCGAGATGCGAAATGGCTTGGCTAATGCGGTGACGGCGCTTTCTCCGCTGCTAGAAAGGCGCAGTAGGATGCCGCGCCGCGTGGGATCGGCTAGCGCCGCGAAGATCGCGGTAATCTGCCTTTGATTGTTAACCAACCTGTTAATTGTACGGCCCGGCCGAAGCCGGGTCAAGTACCTGAAGTGGGGCGGACGCCCTCGTCNNCCGGACCCCCTGGTCCGGCTTCAGGGATACAACGCTAGAACAGCAGCTTCAATCCGAACTGAATCTGCCTGGATGTCGAAGCCGTGGACGAAATCACACCGGCCGTCGGAGACGGCGTGGTAGTCGCTGAAGAAAACACCACCGGGTTCGGCGTAGCGAAGTTAGCGTGGTTCAGGATATTGAAAAACTCCGCGCGGAACTGCAAGTTGACTCTCTCCGACACCCGCGTATTCTTCAATACCGACAAATCCAGCTCCGCCAAACCGGGCCCGGTTAAAGTGTCTCTGCCAACGTTCCCATAGGTACCGGCCACCGGCACAATAAACGCGTTGGGATTGAAATATTGGTTGGGACTGCCCAGAATCACCGGCCCAGTGAACGCTGAATTCCAGGAAGGCCGGACTGGGTCGCGGCTGTCGCCGTTGTTGGACGGATTGAATCCCAGTTGCGGCGTAAACGGGAAACCCGACTGCAGGGTTCCGATCCCGCTCACCGTCCAGCCGCGCGTCAGCTTTTCGCGCCAGCCGGTTGTCCCTTTGCCAATCGGAAGCTCGTACGATCCATTAATCGCCGCCAGATTCCGCACGTCCGTGGTCGCGCGGCCCCAATCCAGGCGCGTATCCAGCGGAAACATAACGAACCCCGGAGCATTCACGCCAACGCTGCTGTTCAATGCTGTCCCATCGTCCAGATTTTTCGAGTATGTGTAAACTCCGCGCAACTGGAACCCGTGGCTGAATCGCTGATTGAAATCCACTTCCAGTCCGTTATACGAACTCACTCCTTCCGATAACCAAGTTGTGGTATTCGCCAGCTTCGGATTCACGAACGGCGCGCCCTTCGGATAGTAGACCGTGCCTGATGGCAGTATCGTCGGAGCCGGCTCGTTCACATCCGCGGACAACATTTCGTGATAGCCGTGCGACCCTACGTATCCAACCCCGAGCGAGGTGTTCGATGCAAGCTGCTGTTCGATTTTGAAGGTATAAGACAAAACCGTCGGCGTGTAGGCGTCCGGTTGAACGCCGCTCGGTGAAATCAACGCGCCTGCCGGCAACGCAGCGCCGGGAACAATCTTCAGACCCTTCACCGAAATGTTCTTCAGCGACTGCACCGCATTATAAGGAGCAGTCTGATCGAGGCGATAGTCCAGGTTGTCCAGCAGGGAACGATAGATTCCGAAACCAGTCCGGATCACCGTCTTCCCTTTTCCGAACGGATCCCATGCGAGCGCCACCCTCGGCTCTGGCAAAAACTTCGCGCGGTTTACGGTGAACACCGAGTCGCCAATATGCGGCTGGGTCTGAATAATCCCGCCGGCGAATAAGTAGTTCGACGCCCGACCGTGCGCCTCATTCCATCCATCCGTCGATTCAAACCGGAATCCGATCCGGAGCTCCAGATTCGGCCGCAGTTTCATATTGTCCTGCACGAATCCGGCGCCCTCCAGCGTCCGCCAGCCCACCGGCGTTGGATTCGGGACCACGGAAAACGTCGAAATCTTGCCTGCCAAGAAACTCGCCAGACTTCCAAATGACGCCTGACCGTATTGCGATTGAGCCAGGTTGTCGTTGGCCTGAATACGCTGCACCCACGCGCCCGCTTCGAACTGATGAATTCCGTGCGTGAAAGCTACATGATCGTCGTAGGTAAACAAATTGCGCGCCGATGTCAGATTGCTGCCGTTGTTGGTCCCCGCCAAGCTGATCTGCGACGCGCCGTTCGAAGCTGTACCGCCGCCGATCACAATCGCTCCAATCGGATCTCCGGCCACCCATCCGGGTATGTCCACCGGCGTGGTTCCCGTAAAGAAATAGCTGGCGCGCGAAAAACCCACCCGGGCCGTATTCAGCAGCGTCGGCGAAAATACGTGCTGTTCCTGCAGACTCACTACTTGCTCCCGCAGGCTTTCCACCACCCCGCTCAGTGGATTCACGGTCGGCGTGTTGTCGGCGCTATCGTCCACCGTATACACCGCAAACAGCGTGTCCGTGTCGGAGAATATGTGATCGAGCCGCGCCGTCCCGAAATCTTCGCGAATGGTCTGCAGTGGATGGCTGAACGCCTCCGCGATCCCGCCTCCCAGTTCCGGCCCGTTTTGTGCCGGCCACAGCGCGAGCAGCGGCTGTACGCTCGGAATAGCGGCTGCCCGCGACGCGTTGTCCGGAACCAGCGTCACGTCGCTCAAACCCAAATGCTGCCGGAATCCCTCATAATTCGCGAACACAAAAGTCTTGTCCTTCTGAATCGGCCCTCCCAACGCTCCGCCGAATTCGTTGCGCTGGAATTGCGGAATGGAGCCCTGATCGAAAAAGTTGCGCGCGTCCAGATCGTCGTTTCGCAGGAACTCGTATAGCGTCCCGTGCAGTTGATTGCTCCCCGACGCGGTGACAATGCTCACTTGCCCGCCGGGCCGCTTGCCATACTCCGCGCCATACGTGTTCGAGACGATGTTGAACTCCCGTACCGCATCCACTCCCAGCAACTGCCCGCTCGCGCCTCCTGGCGTGATATTGATCAGCGACGCGCCCGTATATTCAATGCCATTTAACAGGAACAGATTGTCCTGCGGACGGTGTCCAAATACCGCGAACATGTTGCCCACCGACGAATTCGACGTCCCCGTCCCACCCGATCGCTCTGAGGTGTAGTTCACCACACCCGAATTTAAAGTCAGCAGTTCGTCATAGCTGCGGCCGTTCAGCGGCAACTCCTTCACCTGCCGTTCGTTCACCAGGCCGTCGGTCTGCTGTGTAGAAAGCGACACCGGCGATGGCGCCTCCACCACAGTCACCGACTCTCGTAGCTCGCCCACCGGCAAGGTAATATCCACCGTTGTGCTTTGGCCAACCACCAGGTCGATTCCGGTCCTTACTTGCGAACTGAAGCCTTCCTTCTCGGCGCGAACCTCGTAAGGTCCCACCGCAATCGATCGCGCCACATAACGCCCGCCCTCGTCGCTTACCAGCTTGCGCACCGCGCCGGTTTCGAGGTTCCGGATGGTCACGGCCACTTCCGGCAATCCAGCACCAGTCGCGTCCCGTACCGTACCCGATACCGAGGCTCCTACTACCTGCCCCCACCCATGAGCCGTCAAGCCCAGCAAAACGAACCCAATCAAAGCTGCTTTCCCGGTGAATGTCACGTTCCCTCCTATGATGTTTGAATTGAGATACTTAGCGATTGAGTCAGCAACAACAGGGGCAAATCGCAGTTTGGAAAGAGGTTGGCATCTAATCTACCTAATCTCTATGGAGATTATCATGATCGATTAGGTAGAGTCAAGATGTCTCGCCGCCAGGGTAACATGGGTTTGGATGAATCCGGCAATTGAATCCGCCCCGTTTCTCATCGACGACGGCGATGTTCCGGATTTCCAAATTGCTGTCGCGGAGATCGCGCGCACGCGATACACAGAAACGGCAGTGCGTGATCGACTGGGTCTGGCGGATATCACGGACCTCAAGTGGAAGGCCCTACCGATTTACCGCGCTGAACGGCTGGCTGAGCGCGACGCACAAGCGCTCGCTATGGAACTCTTTTTTTTGCAGGGCGCCGTTCCGGCCAGTGAACTCGACCGATTCTTGAGCGCGCCCAGTCAGGCGGTCCTGCTTCGGACAGGGATTCTCGCAATCGATGCATCGGGGCTAGCAAGAGCGCGCGCATCTTTGTTTCCCATCGGTGATCGCTTGATTTTTTCAGATCACGCCTGGCACAAACTTCCGCATCCTGGATATACAATCGTTCCTCGCGACCTGGTGATGTTCGTCGGCAGCGACAGCCGCTGGCTGGCGCGCGCTACGGTGCGGCGGCCAGTTCGTGCCGCGCTTGATCTCTGTACCGGTTCGGGCATTCAAGCGCTTCTTGCGGCGCCTCATTCCGAACGAGTGCTCGCAGTGGACATCAATCCCCGAGCCGCGTGCTGCGCGCGCTTCAATGCGGCCATTTCGTGCGCCGCCAACCTAGAAGTTGCAACTGGGGACCTGTTCGAGCCGGTCAGCCCTACCGATCGCTTCGATCTTATTACCGCGAATCCGCCGTTTGTGTCGTCGCCAGTGGATGAGTTGATGTTCCGTGATGGCGGCCCGTCCGGCGAAGCCATACAGCAACGGATCGTCGCGGGCCTGCCGCGCCATCTGGCTCCGGGGGGCATCGCGCAAATCGTGACCGAACTGGGCGAGCGCGAAGGCGAGCCCATCGTGCAACGGGTGCGCCAATGGCTGGATG
>PMUN01000215.1 GCA_003166875.1 Bryobacterales bacterium
ACAACGCCGTACCGTTGCCCTTGGCGGAATCGCGCGGCTTCAAAACATCCAGGTCGGCAGAGAACTCCACAAGGCCGTCGTCGTTGCGCGGAGCCAAATCGATGTCGGCGATAATGCGGTTCGCCGCAAGCTTGGGATCCAGCGCGAAGTGAACCTTCGCGACGATATGTTCATAGGGACCAGCCGAGCCATAAGACGCTCCGTCCAGAGCATCCGTGCGCTCAACCAGCTCCACACTGGTGACAGCCGCAAACGATGCGCCTGCAAGGACTAGAGTACAAGCCGTGATGCGATGCCACATGTTTGTACATTGTACGGCAAGCCTCCGGCTTGCCACGTGGGGCAGCGCCATGCGCTGTCTTCTGTCTACACGGCCACTCATGGCAGCGCACGGCGCTGCCCCACTGTTGCCGCGCGCAAGATATGCCCGCCCTTATCGCGACCATCGCTAGCTCTGTGTGGAAAGTACCGCGAGATGATTTGCGCCGGTCCCAGATCTTCTATTTCAGAAAATCCGAGAGCCATCAGCTTGGCCCGAAGCTGGCCTGCTTCAAAATAGTTCACCCAGGCTTCGCCCAACTCGGCTACGTGCGCCGCACGCTGCTCGTGGCTGACGCGCATTTCCGCCGGCAACGAATCCGGAGGATCGCTGTAGTCGAATACCACATGTGCGCCGTTGGGCAAGCTCGCGATGAAGCCAAGCGTGGAATATGTTGCCTCCGCGGTCAAATACGGCACCACGCCCAGCCACGTGAAGAAGGTCTGCAGCGCCGGATCAAAACCAGCCGCCTTGAGCCCGTCCGCCAAACCTTGACGCTCGAAATCCACTGGCGCGAACGTAAGATTAGCTGGTAGTGCGATCGCGGCCTCCTCTAGACGCTTCCGTTTCCAGGTCTGCGTTGCTGGATGGTCAACCTCAAAAATGCGGAGCCGATCTCGAAACGTGCCGCGATACGCATATGTGTCCAAGCCCGCGCCCAGCACAACCAGCTGCTGGACGCCGCGCTCAATTGCGGCCGCGAGCGCATCTTCCGCGAAGCGCGTGCGCACGGCGATGAAGAGTCGCATCCGACGTCCCGATGGATGCTCCTCCGCCCAGCGAGTCACGCTGTGCGCATCCTCACCCAGTATCTTCAGCGCCAGTGGGTCAGTGAAAATGCGCCCCTCTTCCAAAACCTGATGCGCCGCGCGGTGCCACGCCGCTGCAATCGCCGTCCGGCTTGGTGTGCCCGTCCGCATAGTTCTGAGTCTACAAAAGTGCTATCGGTGATTACTTGCAAGCTACCGCCATCTCCTGGCAAATGGGGGCCTACGCACGGCACGGACTTTGAGATGTCACGCTGTCGTCACCTCGGTAATCCCGATCGGTAGTCCCGATCCTGGAACTGCTGTACGGCGCTCGGCAAGAACTGCGATGCTGCACTCGCAGGGGTCGGCGCGGTAATATCGTCGGAAGTGCTCACTAGCCTCCGAGTCAAGAACTTCAAGCGCCTTGAAGATGTCGAGATCGAACTCGGCAAGACCGTAGTCTTTGTTGGCCCCAACAATTCGGGGAAGACGACGGCGTTGCAAGCCCTCGCGTTATGGGAAATCGGGCTTCGGAAATGGGTAGAAAGGCGATACACTCCCAGAAAAAGGCCCAGTTTCACGATCAACCGCCGGGATTTGATCGCGGTACCTGTGCCGGCCGCCAATCTCTTGTGGAGAGACTTGCACGTCCGCGCCATTCAAAAAAGGAATGGTGGACAGGAAACCAGAAACATCAGGATCGATATTCTAGTTTCGGGTGTGACAAACGGTTCCCAATGGGAGTGCGGCTTCGAGTTCGATTACGCCAATCAGGAATCATTCTATTGCCGGCCACTGCGGATGAATGAAGAGCCCCAACCAGTGCGCATGCCAGTGCCCGAAATCGCGGCTCCGATCACCGTTGCGTTCCTGCCTCCAATGTCAGGCATGGCGGCAACCGAGGACTGGCTTCAAGACGGAGCGGTTAACGTCCGCATCGGCGAAGGTAGAACAGCTGAGGTTCTCCGCAACCTCTGTTTTCAAATACACTCCCTCGACGATCAGAAGAGTTGGAATTCGCTGGTCGCACAAATTAAGGAACTATTCGGGGTGACTCTCAACCCACCGGAGTTCATTAAGGAGAGGGGCCAGATCACAATGTCCTATGACGACGGGGGAATCGAGTTGGACTTGGTATCTTCTGGCCGGGGACTTCAGCAGACTTTGCTGCTCCTTGCTCACCTCCACTCTCACCCGCATACGGTGTTGTTGCTGGACGAGCCGGATGCTCACCTAGAGATCCTCCGGCAGCGGCAGATTTACCAGATATTGACTCAAACGGCGGAGTCCCAAGATTGTCAGGTGATAGCGGCTAGTCATTCAGAAGTGCTTCTCAACGAAGCGGCCGACCGCGATATTGTCGTGGCATTTGTCGGGAAACCTCATCGTATCGACGATCGAAAAAATCAAGTCCTCAAATCTCTGCGATCGATTGGTTTTGATCAGTACTATCAGGCGGAGCAGACAGGATGGGTCCTCTATTTGGAAGGTTCGACGGATCTGGCAATTCTTCAGGCCTTTGCCGAGTCTTTAGGCCACCCCGCCAAGAACGTGCTCGAGCAGCCCTTTGTCCATTACGTGGCGAACCTGCCCCCCAAAGCTAGGGACCACTTCTACGGTTTGCGGGAGGCCAAGCCTGATTTAGTTGGCACGGCCCTGTTCGACTCGGTTCCTCAAGAGCTGGCCGCGAACGGGCCGCTTTGGGAGATGAAGTGGCAAAAGAGGGAGATCGAAAACTACTTGTGCTTCCCACAAACTCTGCTCGCCTATGCCGAACAAATTGACGGTTCACCCGGCCCCCTGTTCGAGCCCGCCCTTCGGGATCGCCAAAAGGCTGCAATGCAACAGGCTATGGACGAGGTGGCCGCTGCGTTAAGAACACTCGGTCGGCCCGAGCCGTTTGGCCCGGATGTAAAGGCCAGCGATGATTTCCTCGAACCGGTCTTTCAGAGCTACTTCAACAAACTCGGACTCCGAAACCTGATGCAGAAAACGGACTACCATATCCTGGCACGTCTGGTTCCGCGAGAGTTGATCGACCCTGAAATCAGCGCGAAACTCGATCGCATTGTAGATGTCGCGAATAGCGCAAAGCCAGTGATCTGAAACCGCCGCCGATTTCTCGTTCAGCTCGACGTCGCCAGTAGTCGCCCTGCCATCAAGCGAGCCAACGCAGCCGCCATCGCCGTCCGGCTTGGTTCACCCGCTTCCATATGTAATTACAGTAATATTACGATCGTTTCCGACGCCCGGGTTTACTATCAAACCAGAAAGAAGAGTTTAAGAAAATGAGCGTTCACCCCAAGGGCGTACATGCCCGCGTTCTCCTCACCTCGGTTTTCGGACCCTACGCCCAGGATGATGAGTTCGGTAGCCGCCGCGTCAACCCCATGGAGCTTTATCACAATCAGGTGACGCGCGCTCAAGGATCCTTCTCGTTGCGGATGTTCCATCGCTCCTGGGGCATCCTTATGATTCAGNNTACGATATCGTCGGCATCTCTTCCATCATCGTGAACGTCGGCAAGGTGCGCGAGATGTGCCGCATGGTACGGAAGCTTTCGCCCGGTTCCACGATCGTGGTGGGCGGACACGTGGCCGCTATCCCGGGCCTCGCTCAGCTGATCGATGCCGACCATATCGTCCGCGGCGACGGCATTTCTTGGATGCGCGCGTTCCTCGGTGAGGACGTGAGTGCTCCCATCCAACACCCGCACATTGTCTCGGGTTTCGGGGTCCGCGCCATGGGAATCAAGGTGCCGACTGCGCCGGGACACACCGCGGCCACCATAATCCCTTCTGTAGGCTGCCCGCTGGGATGCAATTTCTGCACCACGTCGGCCTTCTTCGGCGGCAAGGGAAAATTCCTCAACTTCTATCAGACCGGCGCCGAGCTGTTCGACGTCATGTGTGAAATAGAATCGTCCATGAAGGTGCGCTCGTTCTTTATAATGGACGAGAATTTTCTTCTGCACCGCAAGCGCGCCATGGAACTGCTAGACCGGATGAAGGCCACGGGCAAAGCTTGGGCGCTATACGTTTTCTCTTCGGCCAACGCCATCAGCAAGTACACTATGCGGGAGCTGGTGGAACTCGGTATTTCCTGGATCTGGATGGGCCTGGAGTCTCCGCGTTCCGCATATGCCAAGTTGAAGGGTCACGATACGCTGGCGCTCTCGAAGGAACTGCACCAGAACGGTATCAAGGTGCTGGGCTCAACCATCGTGGGCCTGGAACATCACACCCCTGAGAACATCCAAGACGAGATTGAGCACGCGGTATCGCATGCGACCGATTTCCATCAGTTCATGTTATATACGCCGGTGCCAGGCACTCCGCTCTACCAGGAAATGCAGGAGAAGAGTCTGCTGCTGGATGTGGATTTAGCCGACATTCACGGACAGCACAAGTTCAACTTCCAGCACGCCGCTATATCACGCGACGATTCTCATCGTTTTCTCGATCGGGCGTTCTTACGCGATTTCGAGCGTAACGGCCCCAGCCTGTTCCGCATCTGCCGCACCACCTTGGAAGGTTGGAAGCGATATAAGAACGATCCGGATNNATCAGCCGCGAGATCCGCGATTTGCGGAAGGAGATGTCCTCGGAATTCGGAATAGTCAGCCGCGTGGTGGCCGGCCTTCTTGGACCCGTGCTGCTGTGGACCAGCCGCCGGGAAGAGAAGCGATTGGCCCAAGGTAAGACCTACGAACCCCAGACGTTCATCGAACATCGCAACTGGGTAGAGGCCTGATCACCACGCCGGTGAGGCAAATCCGGCCCGTATTACGCTGTGTCGGGCAGTGGAATCTTGCCAATTCGCCACGCAATCCGCCGGGTAACTCAGTCGTGTTTCCCATGCAATGATGTCACTAGCATATTTATGTTTCTAAAACCCTTGTTTGGCCGCCTCTGGCCGGTTGCTCTGATCCTGTTTCCCTTAGCTTCGGCGCTCTCGCTCGCACAGACCGCGCCCAACTGGGCGGAGCTCCGTCCGACAACGTTTCCACCGGCGCGATGCGCCGCTGGCATGGCTTATGATCCGACCCAGGGGAAAGTGGTTTTGTTCGGCGGGCAGACTATAGTATTCGGTGGGAATAACATTGAATATGGTTGTGGGACGGCGCCAACTTCACCCTTCAATCCCCGAAGACGAGTCCGCCCGCGGAATACGGCCTATCTATGGGCTATGATTCTGCTCACAGCCAAATCTTCATAGCCGTGGGATTTATTCAGCCACCCCCTTTTCCTTCAGGTAACCCCAACGGTTCGTGGGTGTGGGATGGAACGAACTGGACCCAGGAATCCCCACAGAACAATCCGACGCCCCGAGCGGGCGCTGGCATGGCCTACGATGCCGCCCACGGCCAATTCGTTTTGTTTGGCGGACACAACATTACTCAAAACAGCGAGGGCCTAAACACGACCACCACGTTAGGGGATACCTGGACCTGGGATGGCGTGAACTGGACGCAGCAGTTTCCCAAGACCAGCCCGCCCGCCAGAGACGCGCCCGCTATGGCCTACGATGCAGGGCACGGCCAAACTGTTTTGTTCGGCGGGAGCATTGTAAATGAAACCAAGTTCACTACGACGACCTATAACGACACCTGGGTGTGGGACGGAACTAATTGGACGCAGCTAAGCCCGCAGACGAGTCCGGCCGCGCGGTCGTCAACCGGTATGGCTTATGATTCCGGCCACGGAAAAACCGTCCTGTTCGGTGGAGTGGACGTCAATCTCAATCTCCTGAACGATACCTGGATATGGGACGGGACGAATTGGATCCAGGAATCTCCTCAGACCAGCCCCCCGCTTTGTCGGATTTCAATATTACTTACGATGCCACCCACAACCAAACCATCATGTTCGGCGGCATAGATTCGACGGGCGAGGGTACCAACTTCATTTGGGCTTTTAGCCTAGGCCCTCTGGTGCCCGCGATAACTGCGGTCGTGAATGGCGCGAGCTTTGTTGGCGGGGGAGTGGTTCCTGGTGAGATTGCCACCGCCTTCGGGACCAATCTCACTTCAAGCACCGGCATCAATCTGACTTCGTCGCTGCCATTGCCGACAACATTCCTCACAGATTCCCTGATAGTTAATAATCAGCCGGTCGCGCTGTTCGCTGTGGACAACGTCAACGGCCAGCAACAGTATAATTTCCAGGTTCCCTGGGAAGTGGCAAGTGGACCGAATGTAACCATCGCCGCCAGTAATGACGATACTTCGAGCGCGTCCATCACGGTGCCGGTTCTCACGGCGCAACCCGGTATTTTCAACTACTCAACCGGCGGGAACATCTTCGGAGCGATTCTGCATGCCAATTTTCAATTGGCCAACACGACTGATCCGGCGAAGCCGGGTGAGACGGTGCTTATCTATTGCACGGGTCTTGGCGCGGTATCGTCGCCGCCCGCCGATGGCGAGCCCGGCAAAGGTCAGCCGACGATCGCCACTCCAACGGTGACAATCGGCGGAACGAAGGCGATCGTCAGTTTCAGCGGCCTGGCACCTGGATTTGTTGGTCTCTATCAGATCAATGCCGAGGTGCCTGGGACTCTCAAGGCGGGCAATCAAGCCGTGATTGTCGAAGTCAGCGGAACTTTCAGCAACTCCGTCTTGCTCCCGATCGCGTGAGTAGTACATTGCACGGGCGTGGCCGTATAATCTATAAGACAGGGAAATGGAAGTCGAGCGTTCGATCCGGTTTCCGAGGGCCGACGAACTCACCGTAATGCTGCTATTGCTCGGTCGCGTTGCTGCCGGCCAGTCGATGGCAGGCTGGACGCGGCAAGTTCCGCAAAATTTTCCACAAGGACGACAGCTGTTTGGGCGCGCGTACGACGCCGCCCGCGAGGTGCTTGATCCGCGATTTCCGCTGTATCGAGTTGAGGCATTCTTTCGCAAGGAGCAATGAATAATGGGCTCTGCGCAGAAAT
>PMUN01000240.1 GCA_003166875.1 Bryobacterales bacterium
AATGGGAATCGCCGTCGTGATCTACGTCGCCTGCTGAAAGAGCCTGCGAACTCAACTGAACTTTGTCCTGCGGCGGATTGGCAGGCGGCTTCGCGGTAGATGCCGCGTGCTGGGCCTGCGTGGTCTCGGGAGCTATAACGTTGCTTGAAGTGATTGAAGTGATCATTTAACCTCCGACCTTATATCGGCGAAAACCATTTACTTCTTGATCAAATATGCATCGCGACTCGGGCGGCAATTTGCCACCCAACGCCATTATCTACTCCGAGCCTCGCAACCGGCGAATTGGAACACTGGGCTCTCGCATCAACAGGTTGGATATCAAGAACACCATGGTGCCGACACGGTAGGCGACGTGCAGTGTTACGCCTAAGCACGATGGCCTTAGATTCAATGACCTCCTTTTCGACAAACGGACTTCAGCATCAGAAGCTTTATGCTCGCGAACTCCGCGGCTGGATAGACTCAATGCGAGCGAACGCGATGGGACCGGGATTCTCCTCTGGACAGGTTCTGTCGCAGTGGTAAAAGCGGACATCCTGATTATCGGCGGAGGGCCGGCCGGCTTAGCTGCTGCGATCGCGACGCGCCGGAGAGGTTTCAACGTAACGGTCGTAGATGGGATTGTGCCTCCGGCTGATAAGGCTTGCGGTGAAGGCCTAATGCCGGACGCACTCCTAGCACTGTCCAAACTGGGGGTCTCTATAAGCGCTTCGGATTCGTTCCCGTTTCGGGGTATTCGCTTCCTTGATCGAGGCACATCCGTAGATGCAAGTTTTCCTGCGGGCTGCGGGCGAGGTGTTCGGCGCACGACTTTACATCGAATGATGATCGAACAGGCCGAAGCTGTCGGTGTTCGACTGCGCTGGGGCACAAAGGTCGATTTGAGCACGGTGCGGTGCGGCTGGATCATCGGGGCGGACGGTGAGAATTCACTCGTGAGGAAATGGGCGGGCCTCGATTTATCCGTCCGCGATCGCCGCCGCTTCGGGTTTCGCCGCCACTATCGGATCGCCCCATGGACGGACTGCATGGAACTCTACTGGGGCCGTACCTGCCAGGTTTACATGACGCCGGTCACATCGGACTCAGTTTGTGTCGCGGCGATCTCTCGAGATTCGCAGTTTCGCCTGGACGACGCTCTCAAGGAGTGTCCCAATTTGGAGCAGCGGCTCAAGTCCAGTGCGATTATCAGTGCCGAGCGTGGGGCTGTCACGTCGTCCCGCAGGTTCAAAGCTGTTTATCGCGAGCGCGTCGCGCTAGTCGGAGATGCTTCGGGATCGGTGGACGCAATCACGGGCGAGGGGCTTTGCCTCGCATTCCGTCAGGCCACGGCACTGGCCGAGGCAATTGAGTGCGGTGATTTGGACATGTACCAACGGAGGCATCGCCAAATCGCGCGGCGTCCCGATTTGATGGCAAGGCTTTTGATCGCGCTCGGCGATCATGCTCAGTTCAGGCGCGCGGCGATGACCACGATGGCCGCTCATCCGGGACTTTTCACGAAGATGCTCGCCGTACATGTTGGCGGTTTCTATGAAATCAATCATTCTGATCGTTCTAACGGCGACCACGTCGCTACTTGGACAGGAGACGGTTCTCGAATTGAACCCGGCCCAGACGCACGTCGAGTTCACGCTGAGTGACGTTCTTCACACTGTTCAAGGCTCGTTCAAGCTGAAGCGTGGAAACGTGCATTATGATTTCGCGACCGGTAAATGCTCCGGACAGATCGTTATTGACGCCCAAAGCGGCGATAGCGGTAGCCAAGCGCGTGACAAGAAAATGCATCACAACATTCTCGAAAGCGATCGGTATCCAGAAGTCGTCTTCACCCCGGACCACGTGGAGGGTACATTATCCAAAGCGAGCATCCATGGCTTGTTTCGGATTCATGGCAAGGAACACGAGATGACGATCTTGGTCGAGGCTATTCCCGCTGGCAACGGGCTCGACGTTACAGCTCACTTCGTCGTCCCGTATGTTGAGTGGGGCATGAAGAACCCGAGCGTTCTTTTCTTGCGCGTCGGCGATCGGGTGAATATTAACGTGCAAGCGCGGGGCCGAGTTCAGCCGGGCACCTAACGAATGCCAGTAGCGAGTTCTGGCCGGAATTAAGGTGAAGGTTTTCGCGAGTCCGTGAGGCAACCGACTCGTCGCGTTCTGAGGTTCTTAGAAATCGTTCAGGAGTGTCTATGGAGCGACTCTCTGTGAAGTTTCCTTTTGCGTTAATGCTACTCGTTAACTTAGCAATTACACACTGTGCATCTGCTCAGGCGACCGAGCCGAATCAAACACCACCCGCCGGCGTCCCGACAAGCGCTCCGCCCCAGTCGCCAGCGTCCTCTTCAAGCTCACAGTCGCCGCCGGTAGTTGATCGGCCGGTATCCTGGAAGCTATTGCTTCCCAATATTCTCAATGATCAGGAGCGCATCTGGTTTCCCAGCCAGACTCATGCAGGGTCAGAACTGGATACCCACTGCTGCCATTCTCGGAACCACAGCTGGCTTGTTCGCACTGGACCCAATCGAAGCCTCCTATTTTCGCCGCAGCTCGTCATATCAGGGCAAGCAGGTGATCAGCTTAGTGCTTCTTACCAGAAATACACTACCGTATAGTTGGACTTGAAATCTCGATCTCGGCGTGGCATCGTATTGTTGAGGTGCCTAGTGATGCCAAGATCAAGCCCTTATTCAATCAGGCTCTCGTCTGCCGAGGAAACGGAATTGCGCAGACGCGCAGCAAAATATACGTTGCCGTATTTTCAGGCTCAAAGAGCCAGGATGATCCTCCATGCGGCCGATGGCATGGCCAACCACGAAATCGCCGAACGATTAGACACTCGCCGTGAGGTCGTCTCTCTGTGGCGCAAACGCTTCTTTGCCGATCGTCTGGCAGGTTTGGAAGAGCATGCTCGTCCGGGTCGCCCCCGGACTTTTTCCCCCAGACCTCGTCGTTCAAATTAAGGCCTTAGCCTGTGAACTGCCAGCCAAGCATGGTCTGCCACTGTCGCGCTGGAGCACCGACGATCTGGTGCGGCAAATCTGCCAGAGCGGCTTGGTGGCTTCCATTAGCGGCAGTACGCTGTGGCGTTGGCTCCATGAAGACGCCATTCGACCGTGGTATCACCGCAGTTGGATCTTTCCACGCGATCCCGATTTCGCAGTGAAGGTTGGCCGGGTGCTGGATCTGTATGCCCGCCAGTGGCAGGGTCGCGCATTGAAGGATGACGAATTCGTGATCTCCGCCGATGAAAAGACCAGCATTCAGGCTCGCCGTCGCAAACATGCCACGCAGACCTGTCGGCCACGCACTCCCATGCATGTCGAGCACGAGTACTTCCGCTGCGGCGCCTGGACCTATATCGCCGGGCTGGATGTCCACCACGCCCGAATCTTTGGCCGCTGTGAATCGAAGAACGGCATCGCCCCTTTTGACAGGCTGGTCGAGCAGGTGATGACTCGACCGCCCTACAACGATGCTCGGCGCGTCTTCTGGATCGTGGACAACTGCTCAGTCCACCGGGGTCCTAAAGCCGTTGACCGCCTACGAAATCTATACCCTCGGCTCACGCTCGTGCACGCCCCGATTCATGCCAGTTGGCTCAACCAGATCGAAATCTATTTTTCCATTGTCCAACGGAAAGTTCTAACCCCCAACGACTTTACCGATCTCAACGCTCTCGCCGAGCGCCTCCTGGACTTTCAATACTATTGGGAAACCACAGCTCGGCCGTTTGAATGGAAGTTCACCCGTCGGGATCTCGCCCAACTCCTCGAAAAACTCGCCTCCCCGCGCTGATCCTTGCCCAAAAAATACGTTAGTGAACTTCTGAAGTGACCGACTTAGATAAATTCGCAGAATGAGCGCCGAAGACGCGTTGGCATACTAATCCCACTCATCGTTCAAAATCACTGGCTCGCGCCAACTGCTTCCGATGAACGTCCAACTCGTGGCTTGACCAGCCAAGCGCGCCTTGAAGCCACACTGGAAAATTGTTGGCGATGCGATGGCTTGGTAATGATTTATGGGCTCTGCGCAGGAATTAGT
>PMUN01000428.1 GCA_003166875.1 Bryobacterales bacterium
GTTTTCCCAAAACTGGGGATTCTGCCCCACTGTGACGGCAGAATCCCCAGTTTTGGGACACTAAGTGACATTGGGATGCCATCCTGCAGCGGGTTGGTAACCCGCGGTTTTCGCCGATTGCCAACCGGCGCGCAGGTCGTCAACCAGCGCACATCTTGACATCTACAGCGGAATGTTCCCATGCTTCTTGCGCGGCATGGTGTCTACCTTCGTCGTCAGCATGCGCAACGCGCGGATCACTTTGGGGCGCGTTTCTCGCGGTTCGATGACATCGTCAATGAATCCACGCTCGGCGGCCACGAACGGATTGGCGAAGCGGTCCCGGAAATCCTCGATCTTTTGCTTTCGCGCGGCCACTTTGTCCTCGGCCGCGGCCAGCTCGCGGCGGTACACGATATTCACTGCGCCTTCGGCTCCCATCACCGCGATTTCGGCGGTTGGATAGGCGAAATTCACATCCGTGCGCAGGTGCTTCGAGCCCATCACGCAGTAAGCGCCGCCGTACGCTTTGCGCGTGATGATGGTGATCTTCGGAACGGTTGCCTCGGCGTAGGCGTACAGAAGTTTCGCGCCGTGACGGATAATTCCACCGAACTCCTGATCGGTTCCCGGAAGAAAGCCGGGAACGTCTTCGAAAGTCAGGATCGGAATGTTGAAGGCGTCGCAGAAACGCACGAAGCGCGCGCCTTTGACTGACGAATTGATATCCAGGCACCCGGCCAGGAACGCTGGCTGATTGGCGACGATTCCGATGCTGCGTCCATCCATGCGCGCGAATCCTACTACGATGTTGCGCGCCCAGTGCTCGTGGATTTCGAAAAACTCTCCGTCGTCCACAACGCGATGGATGATGTCCTTGATGTCATAGGGGAGATTTGATTCGGCGGGCACCACCGTATCGAGCGACGCATCCACGCGGTCGATCGGATCGCTGGAGGTTCGCACTGGTGCATCGTCGCGATTGTTCTGGGGCAAATAGGAAAACAATTGGCGAATCATTCGCAAGCACTCGGCATCGTCGGGAGCGATGAAGTGCGCTACGCCGCTGATCGAATTGTGCGTCTCGGCGCCACCAAGCTTTTCTTTGGTCACGTCTTCGTGGGTCACGGTCTTGATCACATCCGGACCGGTGACAAACATGTGGCTGGTGTGGTCCACCATGAAGACGAAGTCGGTGAGCGCGGGCGAATATACGGCGCCGCCCGCGCAGGGTCCCATAATGGCCGAAATCTGGGGGATGACGCCGCTCGAGAGCGTGTTGCGCAGGAAGATATCGGCGTAGCCCGCGAGCGAGAGCACGCCTTCCTGGATGCGCGCGCCACCCGAATCGTTCAGGCCGATCACGGGCGCGCCGATCTTGAGCGCGAGGTCCATGATCTTGCAAATCTTTTGCGCGTTGGCTTCTGACAGCGAGCCGCCGAAAACAGTAAAATCCTGCGCGAAGACATACGCCGGGCGCCCGTGTATGCGGCCGTAGCCGGTGATGAACCCATCGCCGTCGATCACCTGTTCATCCATGCCGAACTCGCGCGAGCGATGCCGGACCAGCTTGTCCATTTCCTCGAAAGTGCCTT
The DNA here is from genome assembly GCA_003166875.1 of Bryobacterales bacterium. Taxonomy (GTDB): domain Bacteria; phylum Acidobacteriota; class Terriglobia; order Bryobacterales; family Bryobacteraceae; genus Palsa-89. The sequence continues at coordinate 1,575 of PMUN01000428.1, forward strand.
CATCCAGCAACAGGTTGATCCGCTCGCGTGCCAAAAGCTTGCCTTCCTGATGCTGCCGCTCGACGCGCGCTTCACCACCGCCGGCGTCGGCATTGGCGTGGCGGCGGCGGACTTCGGCAAATCGGTCGGTGGACATAAGGTCCAGGATACAGGAGGCAGGCGGCAGGCGGCAGGAGGCAGAAGGCAGCGTGCCGCGCGAACTGAAGAACTGAAGAACCGAAGAACCGTTTACTCGGCGTAGTAGCCGGTGCGCGCCCGCAGTTCGGCCAATGGATATTTCTTCCGCGCGGCCTCGGTGAGCGCTACGCCGACGTGTCGAAAGGATCCGGGATTCGCCGCTGGCTCGTGGTAGGCCAGCATGTACCGGCTGCGAATGCGCTCGATCATCGTATTGAATGATTGATCGGCGCGCTCGGCCTTAACCCATTCGCCGCCGGTGTCGTCTGATAGGTGCATCACGTTGGCGGGCGTGAGATCCGGATTGGGAAACATGCGGGGCGTGGGTGGATTGGGCTCGATGGCGTGTCCTGTCACAATCGCATTAAACACCGTATCGGCTTTGTTCAGCTCGCGGATGACCTGTCCGTCCGTGAGTTGATAACTCATGCTGAGGTTGTCGGTGAGGATCAGAATCGCGCGGCTGCCACCGGGGCCGGCGTGCGCTTGCATGTAGTGCGCCGCGTCCACAACGGCGGCGTTGATTTGCGTCGTGTTGCCGACGTCGTGATCCTGGACGGCTCTCGATATCTGCCGCGCTGTTTCCGCCAGATTGTCGCTGAAGGCCTGATGCACTTCGCTGGTCTTGGCGAACACCATGATGGCCACGCGATCGGCCGGCCGCAGATGAGCCAGCGCATCGCGCGCGGTTTCGGAAATCAGCTCGATGTGTTTCTGCATGCTGCCGCTGATGTCCAGCAGCAGGATCAGATTCAACGGCTCGTCTCCGTTACTGAACGAAACCAAGGTCTGCGGCTGGCCTTCATCGGTAACTACAAAATCGTCCTTGGCCAGCCCCTTTACCAAATTCTTGTTCTCGGTGACCAAAACGTCCACGCGAACATCCGCCACGCCCGCCTTGAAAATAGGCGCATCGGAACTCTGCGCGCAAAGAGGCGCTAGGATGAAGAGCGTCGAGATGAAGAACATCATTATCGGCACGGCCGGCCACATTGACCACGGCAAGACTGCTTTAGTTCGAGCGCTCACGGGCATCGACACGGACCGGCTCAAGGAAGAAAAGCAGCGTGGGATTTCCATTGATCTGGGCTTCGCGCACCTCAAACTCTCAGAGAACATGCGCCTCGCTTTTGTAGACGTCCCCGGCCATGAAAGGTTCATCAAAAATATGCTGGCCGGAGTGGGCGGCATTGATCTCGTTCTCCTTGTTATAGCTGCGGATGAATCCATCAAGCCGCAGACCCGCGAGCATTTCGACATCTGCCGGCTGCTGGGCATTCGGAATGGCATCATCGTACTCACTAAATCGGACCTTGCCGACCCGGACTTTATCGAGCTGGTGCGCCTGGAAGCGGATGAATTCGTCCGCGGATCATTCTTAGAAGGCGCTCCAGTGGTCGCCGTCAGCTCCACTACTGGCGCGGGATTGCCGGAACTGCGCGCTGAAATCGAAAAGGTTGCCACGTCCATCCGCGAAAAGGACTCCTCCCAATATTTTCGCTTACCCATCGACCGCGCGTTCTCCATGCGCGGCTTCGGGACCGTGGTGACAGGAACGCTGGTCTCGGGAACCGTGCGCGTGGAACAGGAAGTGGATTTGCATCCGGCCGGCCGTCGCATCCGCGTTCGTGGGATTCAAGTCCACGGATCGAGCGCGGCCCAGGCTGTAGCCGGACAAAGAACAGCATTGAATATCGCCGGCGTGGATACTTCCGAATTGCGGCGCGGCATGCTGTTGGCGGAGGCCGGGCGGTTCCAGCCCACCCGTCAAATTGATTGCGCCTTCGATCTGTTGCTTTCCGCCAAACCGCTGAAGCACCGCGCGCCGGTTCATTTTCACGCTGGCACAGCGGAAGTCGAAGCCGAGGTCCGGCGGCTGCGCGGAACGGATCCGCTGCCGCCGGGAACGCGCGATTACGTTCGCTTTCTTCTGAGCGAACCGCTACTGCTGTTGCCCGGCGATCGCTTCATCGTGCGAATGTTCTCGCCCGTCGTGACCATCGGAGGCGGCGTCGTACTGGACATCGTGCCGCCCCGCCGAGCGCCGCTGGAACGCTTGCGAATTCTCGAAACGGCGCCCGAAGCCGAGCGGATTGCTTTGCTGGTCAAGGAGTCGCGCTATGGAATGGGAATGCCGGAGCTGGTTGCGCGCACGGGAATGCTCGAAGCCGACATTCAAAAGGCCGCCGGCGCTGCACAATTGATGACGCTGCACTCGCCGCAGTTTTGGGTTATTGATCCGGGATGGGTTGCCGGCCAACTGGAAGCAATGCATGAGACGCTGAAGCAGTTCCACCGCCGCAACCCGCTGGTATCTGGGCTCTCGAAAGAAGAGCTGCGCGGCAAACAGTTGCCCGGCGCCCCTCCGGGATTGCTGGACGCGATGCTGGCGCTCTCGAAAACGCTCATCGCGGATGGAGAAACCGTTCGCCTTGCATCGCACAAGATTTCGCTCAAGCAGGATGAAGAAGAAGCCTCCGCCAAGATCGAGACTGCCTTTCGCGCGGCCGGATTGGCGGTGCCGTCCTTGCAAGAGGTGCTAGCGAAGTCGGGCGTGGAGCCGAACCGCGCCCGCAGTATTCTGCAGTTGCTGCTGCGCGAGAAAAAGCTGGTCAGGGTCAGCGATGAACTGGTGTTTCATTCCGAAGCCCTTCAATCCCTGAGGCTGCTCCTGGCGAAAAGGAAAGGTCAAAAGTTCGCAGTGCCGGAATTCAAGGATTGGACCGGCATCTCACGCAAATACGCCATCCCGCTGCTGGAGTTTCTTGACCGTGAGCGCGTAACTCGGCGCGATGGGGATGCCCGGATCGTTCTCTAAAGCAATCCGGACACTCTGTGCGTTTGCTTACGTTCATTTAGCTCGCAACTGTTGCCTGTGGAATGCATCTAAACGAATGAGATGCCAAGCAAACCTTCCCGTTATGGAATGGGGATCCTCGCCGCCGTGTTACTTCTCGGAATGGCGCCCGCGCAGAATCCTGCGCAGAACGCCCCTCCCGGTAGCGCCGCACCAGGTGCGCCGGTGCCGCCGCAGCAGCTTGATGATCTGGTAGCGCCGATCGCCCTGTATCCGGATCCGCTGTTGGGACAAATACTGGCCGCTTCCACATATCCACTGGAGATCGCGGAAGCCGAACAATGGGTGCGGGACCATCCGAAGTGGAAACCCAAGAAGCTCATGGACGAAGCGAAGAAGCAGACCTGGGATCCCAGCGTGCAAGGGCTGGTCGCCTTCCCCGATGTGATCTCCCGCTTGAGCCAGAACATCAGCTGGACCACGCAGCTTGGCAACGCTTTTCTCGCCCAGCAAGCGGACGTGATGCAGGCCGTGCAGCGCATGCGGGCTCAAGCCCAGGCAAAAGGGACGCTCCATTCGACACCGCAGGAGACCGTCGCCACGCAAAACCAGGGTGGGCAGACGGCCATCACCATCCAGCCGGCCAACCCGGAGGTCTGGTACGTGCCGGATTACAATCCCGTGTACATATGGGGACCGCCGGTCTGGGGCTATTATCCGCCGTGGGTTTATCCAGGCGTCGACGTGGGCTTTTCATTTTTTCCCGGTATAGATCTTGGTCTCTATTTTGGCGGATGGGGTGGCTGGGGATGGGGCGGTTGGGGATGGGGCCCCGACTGGTTCGGCGGAGGTATATTCGTCGACGGTTCGTTCTTCAATCGTTTTGGGTTCCGGAATTTCCACGGAGGGCGGCTGGGCACTTCGGCGTGGGCACACGATCCGGCTCACCGCATGGGCGTGCCATATGGCAATCGTGGAGTGGCCAACCGGTTCGCGCGCAATGGCGGCGAAGGCAGATTTGGCGGCGGCCGGGCCGGGGGCTTTAATCGCGGCCAGTCCGCGCCTGAGCAGCGTTTCGGAAATAAAGGCTTTGAGCAGCGCGGCTACACGAATAATCATAGTGTCTTCGGCGGTTATCACAACGGTGGTGCGACGCGCATGCAAAGCGACCGCGGCTTCTCCAGCATCGGAGGGGCGCGCGGATTCGGCGGTGGCGGGTTCGGTGGTGGTGGCGGATTCCACGGTGGTGGGGGGAGGCGATAGCAATGACTGGCAGACTCTGTAGCATTCTCGCGGCGATGGCGATACTAGGCGCCGCGCCTTCATTCGCCCAGGAGCGCTTCGATTCCTCCGAGGCTGCGGCGCAGGCCCTCATTGATGCGGTGGAACAGCACGATTCCGCGCGGCTCTCCGCCATTTTGGGTCCTCAGGCGAAAGGACTCCTCACCTCGGGCGATGCCACGCAGGATCGCGGCGAACAAGACGAATTCGCACGCATGGCGCGCGCTAAGCACCGGCTCGAAATTTGCCGCATGAACCCGAATCGCTTAGTCCTCGCGATCGGCGATGAGGATTGGCCGTTTCCAGTCCCCATTGTCCAGACCAAAGGCAAATGGAGTTTTGACGCCTCTGAAACTCCGGCTGAAATGCGCGCGCGGCGCATCGGCACGGACGAGCTCGACGCCATCGAGATTTCTCACGGCTACGTGGAGGCGCAGGTCAAGTACGCTTCCGAGGATCGCGACAAGAAGGGCATGCTCGCGTACGCGCCTCGTCTGACGAGTACGCCTGGCCATCATGACGGGTTGTATTGGGAAGGCGAGAACGAGCCGCTGGTTCCCGAAGGATTCGCCCACGCCACCTGGGACGGCGTCCAAAAAGGACAAGCCAAACCGTATCACGGATATTATTTCCGGATTCTCAAAGCGCAAGGCCCCGATGCACCCGGCGGCACGCACAATTACTTCGTGAAAGACAAACTGATTGGCGGATTCGGCTTAGTAGCGTGGCCGGCCGAATACGGAGTAACGGGCATTCACACGTTCATCGTGAACCAGGATGGCGTGGTCTATGAAAAGGATATCGCGCCCGTGGCCGGAAAAGCGCCGCTGCCTATAACCCGATTCGATCCCGACCATTCCTGGCGGCAGGTGGACTAAAAAGGAGTGTGCGTTACGCTCGGCTGCGTTTATAGTGCATTGCCAGGCTAATTAGAAACCCGATGATGAACACCCAGAACAATACTTTTGTGAGAGCCGCCAATGTGCTGGTGGTTTCGCCCAAGCCCATCAAGGCCACCAGGACCGCTGCCATTATGAATGCAATCGCCCACCCCAACATAGCCAACCTCACATTGCGTTAGACTCCTTGGCGGGAACATTGTGACAGACATCTTTCTGAACCGCGAGCGTAAGCGACCGGTCGTTGCTATTTTTTCAGTCCGACCGCCGGGCCCGGAAGCGGAAGGCGTAGGGGTTTACATCCACCTGAACATCCACAAAACCAGCGGATTCAAGGCGTTTCGGGAAAGTGGCTGGTTCCACCACCACCATGGTGTCGAACAGGTGGAGCAGTCGAAAACCGCGGCTCGAAAGGCTATCCACCCCCGCAAATATCCCTCCCGGACGCAGAACCCTGGCCACTTCCGCCANNGCATCCTGGCGGACTACGGTCACGTTCTTTCCATTCATCCGTTTGGACAGCGAACTGGCGAATCCGCTGTCGATTTCGACGCACGTCAGCCGTTCAAAGCGAGAGTGCAGAAGGTCTGTGGTAACGCCAGGTCCAGGCCCCACTTCAAGTACATTCGATCCTAGGTTGAGGTCCTCCAGAACCCATGGAATCACATGGGTTTCCACGGTATTTTTCCAGGCGTTGGAACTGCACATGAGACGATGAGCCAGGTTCATGAATCTAGTTTGCGATAAGTAAGGGGCTGTCGTAAAGACTGCAAAACGTCACAATGTACCGCGAATCCGGCATCAGTGGGGGCTTGACAAACTGGCGAACAAAAGGCGAATATAAAGCCGGGCGCCTATGCTCTTTGATGTTGACGCTCCCGCTAAGTTAGTCGGCATCGCGCGACTGGCCGCCTCGAGCGAAGTGCTGGAGGCTAAGCAGCGAGTCCAGTACTTCGAGCTCGAAACGCGCCGATTCATCGGCCGGAACTCGAACTCCCGGATGCGATTCGTGTGGACCATCAACCCTTATCGCGGCTGCGAATTCGGATGCAAGTATTGTTACGCGCGCTATGCGCACGAATTCATGGAATTGCGCGAGCCGGAGCTGTTCGAGACCAAGATTTACGCGAAACAGTTCCATGCTCCCTCTTTTCGAGCTGAGCTGAAGCGAGTGAAGCGCGGCGAATGCATCTGGATCGGAACCGCGACCGATCCTTACCAGCCGGCTGAGCGCCGTTTCCGGATCACGCGGCGGATGCTGGAAGTGTTGGCGAGCCAGCGTGGACTGGATTTCGGGATCACCACCAAGTCGGACTTGGTGGCGCGCGACGCGGAGCTTCTGGGGCAGATTTCGAAGCGCAACGCGGTTCGCGTGAATCTGACGATCACGACGTTGGACGCGGCACTGGCTCGATTGCTGGAACCGCGTGCTCCCCGGCCGGCGCTGCGGCTTGGCGCTGTGAAGAAACTCACCGAAGCTGGCGTCGCGGTGGGAGTACTGGCGCATCCGGTGATGCCGCTCATCAACGACAGCGAGGAGAGCCTGGACAGCATCTGCGAAGCCGCCGCCCAAAATGGAGCGTCTTTTTTTAGCGCCGCTCCGCTGTTCCTGAAGCCGTGCTCCCAACAGGTCTTCTTCCCATTCCTCGAACAGCACTTTCCGCATCTGGTGCGCCGTTATCGGGAGCGATACGAAAAAAATGCCTATCTGCGCGGCCATTATCCGGAAATGATTCAGGTGCGGGTGCGGAAAATTCGAGAGCGGCATGCACTAATGTCGCGCGAAATGCCGGAATGGCCGGTGGACGAACAACTGGAGTTGTTCTCGTCGTGACTCGAATCCGAGTACAATTGGCCAGGAGAGTTCGCTATGCGCAACCGCCTATTGGCCGGCCTGACCGTCTCGCTCACAATTTCTCTCGCTGCGGATCGCGTCACGCTCACTGGAAAGGTGACAGATTCTTCCGGCAAGCCGCTCGAAGACGCAACAGTAATGATTTACCATGCCGGCGTCAAGAAAGGCTACAGCACTTTCTGCCCGAGCTGTTACGTGGATTGCGGTAAACGAGCCCTCACCGATCAAGCTGGATCGTTCACTATCCCGAAGCTCGATGCTGATCTACGATTCGAGTTGCTGGTGGTCCATGACGGCTATGTCCCAAAGTTCGTCCAAAAGGTTGACCCCTCGCTGGGGCCGGCTGAAACCGCAGCCCTCGCGCCCCGCGCACCGATGAACGATCCTAACCGCGTTGTGCTCGGCCGTGTGGTGGATTCGAACAGCCGGCCCGTTCGCGACGCCGTTGTGCTTCCCCAAGGTGTGGCCGTGATTGTGGATGGGAAGGTTATGGGCATGTACGGCGCCATCGAGGGTCTCGAACCAGTGGCTGTCACCAATCCGAATGGAGAATTCGAACTTGCATACACCAGCAAGGCAGCGGCCATGATCTTAGAGGTAGAGGCGCGGGGGTTGGCGCCCAAGGTGATGTCGGCGCCAACAGGAGCAGAGCGCAAGACCATATCCGTCTCCGATGGCGCAGTGATTCGTGGCCGTCTGATGAATCAGGGCAAGGCGGTGGGCGGCGCCGAAATCGGCTTAATCCCTCGGAACCCCGGCGGAATCACTGAGGGTTTCAAGATGATCGGAGACGCCTATGGGGAAATTCGAATCGGCACTCTGGAAGACGGTTCGTTCGTCATCCCGAACGTGCCTGCGCTGGTGAATTGGTACATCTACGGCAAGATGGAATCGATTGGCGCGTTGGGTGCGACCGCGCTTGTGGAGTGCGCCACGAAGCGCGATGGAGAGGATGTGAACGTGGGCGATATCCAGATCCAGCCCGGCCATCACCTTCGCGGCAAGGTGACGCTGAGCGATCGCGCGGCCATGGCCGACGGGATGCGGGTAACCATCAGTTCCACGCGCGGCTTCGACAGCCAGACAGTAATAATTGGCCGCGATGGCAGTTTCGAATTCGCCGGACTCGCCACAGGCGAGTACGAGATTCTCACTTCCGTTCGGGGCTACGAAATGGCAGATGCATTTGTGAAGACCATTAAGCACGACATCGACAACGTCGCGATTGTGCTTGATCCTGCCCCTCACCAATGAAGCGAGCTCCCACCCAGCACTTTACAACGTAAAGTCGATTTCGTATAATCTCCGTATGGCCTCCGTTCAGCCCATTCGAGCGGCGCACCCGGAACCGGTGTCGCTGCAGAGCCACGCGATGGACAACTTGAAGTTCATCCGCGAAACCATGGAACGCGCCGGATCGTTCACCGCGGTCCCCGGCTGGGGAGGGTTCGCGATGGGAGTGAGCGCGCTCGGTGCCAGCGTGATCGCCGCCAGCCAATCCACGCGCGAAGCCTGGCTTATCACCTGGCTCCTGGAAGGTATGTTTGCAATCGGCCTAGGCGCGCTCGCTATGACACGCAAAGCCAATCTTGCCCAAGTTCCGCTGATGTCGGCGCCCGCGCGTAAATTCGTCCTCAGCTTCGCGCCGCCGCTGATGGTGGGTGCGCTGCTGACGCTGGTTCTGTACCGCGCCGGTCTCACCGGAGCCATCCCGGGAACGTGGCTGCTGCTCTACGGCACTGGGGTTGTTACAGGCGGCGCTTTCTCGGTGCGCGTGGTGCCCGTCATGGGGCTGTGCTTCATGTTCCTGGGCGCAGTCGCACTATTTTGTCCGCTCTCGTGGGGCACGGCCTTTCTAGCAACGGGATTCGGTGGCTTGCACCTTGTTTTCGGAACGATTATCGCCAGGAGGTACGGTGGCTAAAAATAACACTGCTCGAAAAGAATCGCCGGTGGAAAAGCCGGCCAACGCCCGTGTGCGCGCCGTTGCCGGCTCGAACGCGGTCCCCGATCTGGACCGTTTGATCCACGAACGCATGCGGCTCGGGATCGTGAGCGCGCTGGCGGCCAACGAATCCCTGACGTTCAACGAATTAAAGAAGCTGCTCAAGACCACCGATGGAAACTTGAGCGTGCACGCCCGCAAGCTGGAGGAAGCCAATTACATCGCTTGCACCAAATCGTTCGAAGGGCGCATGCCGAAGACCGAGTACCGTTTGACCGAGGCCGGCCGGAAGGCGCTCGAAAAGTATCTCAACCATATGGAAGCCTTGATTCACGCGATGCGGGAGCTTTAATGCGGCCAAGCGATGACAAACTGCATGCCGCCATCATCATGGATGGCAATGGCCGCTGGGCCACGGCGCGAGGGCTTCCGCGCGTGGCCGGCCATCCCGCCGGAGCCGAAGCGCTACGGCGGACTGTCGAAGCGGCGCCGGACCTCGGCATTCGAATCCTCACCGTATACGCGTTCTCGTCCGACAACTGGCAGCGTCCGCGAACGGAAGTGTCGGCGCTGATGAAGTTGTTCCACATGTATCTGCGGCGCGAGCGCGCCCGATGCGTGGAGAACGGCGTGCGCGTCTCAATCATCGGAAGGCGCGATCGGCTGCCCACCATGGTGCTGCCCGAGATCGAATCGGCGGAGAAGGCCACCGTGGAAGGAAAGAAGCTCCAGCTACGCTTGGCGGTAGATTATTCATCGCGCGAAGCCATCGCCGCCGCCGCCAAGAAACTGAATGGCCATGCCACGCGCGATCGTCTGTCCGCGGCGCTGGGAGGCCCGGATGTCGACCTGTTGATCCGCACCGGCGGCGAACAGCGCCTCAGCGATTTCCTGCTCTGGGAAGCCGCCTACGCCGAACTGGTATTCACACCGGTGATGTGGCCGGACTTTCAGGCTTCGGACCTGGCCGCGGCCGTCGCGGAATTCCATTCACGCGAACGGCGGTTCGGAGCGGTACCGAAGGTGGCGCTGGCGTAAGTAATCGCCGTGTTGGCAGGCGAAAAGCTTTTCCCAAGATTGCTCAATCTGCATTCTTAAGTGGGGCGGTCNNGGGTCCAGGGGGACCCGCGCAGACCTGGGGCTCTGCCCCACTATGACGACAGGAATCCCCAGTTTTAGGAAACTAAGTAGACATTGGGCAGGCGCTTTCGCCTGCCAACCGGTATAATGAAAATCGACAGGCGCTCCTTCGCGAGTTGTTTGCTGTGGCCCACTTCGACGCAAGATGGCAAAGGCCTGAAACCCTCCTAGCGATCTTTGATCAGCTCTCCGATGCAGTCTTCTTTTACGACAAGAATTTACACCTGGTCGGCGTAAACAAGAGCGGCGAGAAGCTGTTTGGCTTGTCCGCCGAGGAGATGCTCGGCCAGCCTTGTTCGGCGCTTTTCCATGTTGCGTCTGACACTCCGCTGGATCCTGACGAATCCGCGTATGTGCCAACCGGCGCTCTTACTCTGTTGGATCATGGGCGCGAACACCGCGTGATTGTCCGAAGCATGGAGCTTCTCGACGAGCAGGGCCGGCTGGAAGGCTTGGTGGCCACCGTGACGGACCTCACGGAAAGGGCCCTGGAGACCGATCTCGACCTCAATGAAAGGCCTGGCGCCCACCCGTCAGCCAAGAAATATCATCCGATTGTTCTGAGGAATCGGATGGTGGCCGCGGTGGCGGGTGCGGTGTTGTTCTGCCTCATAGCCGTATTGATTGTCAGCAGGTATTGGACACCTGGAAAGCAGTTAGCTCCGGAAGAAAAACGGCTGGTGGCGGCGCGCGAAGCAACGGCCAGGTTCAACGCCATGACGCCCGCTCAGCATATCGAACGGGCGAAGTTAGCTTTGCGGCCGGGCGCGGCCTCGGATGCGATCATGGACGGGCTCCGCCATCTCAAAGTCATTCCGCTCTCGGCGCCTGAAGCCGGCCATGCCAAGGCGCTCGAAAAGGATCTGACCAAGGCAGCTAACCTAGCGAGCGCGCAAAGCCTGATTGATGCTTCATCCAACGGCGATGTCCGCGACGGCATGGATAAGCTGCAGCGAGCTGATGCAATCATTGGGGTGGTAATGCGGCAATATCCTCACGATAAGGACGCCTCCCAGCTTTCCAGCACGGCGCACGCATCGGCAGAACAGTTGGCCATGCGCTTCCCACAGGAGTTCGCGTCCGCTGAAACCAAGCTGGTTGACTTCACCTGGGAGAAAGGCGGGTTCGGTACCGTCATGATGGCTAATTTCACCATTCGCAACGATAGCCCAGTGGATGTCGCGGATTTCAAGATTCGGTGCGAGCACTACGATTCGAGCGGCGTGGTCCTGGATCAAAACGCCGGGACTGCGTTCGGTATCGTCAAAGCCCATGCCACTACCAGGATCCCAAACGTCAACATGGGCTTCTTGAACACGAAATCTGGTAACTCCCGTACTACTAAAACCGACTGCGAAATCCTGAGCCTCAAACTTGCTTCTCAGTCCGAGGCTTTGAGTTCCACGAGATAGGCCGGACTACGCTGCATAAGCTTCGTTCCTGGTACTAGCCGTACCCCATATCCGTTAGTGTGAAATCTCGATTACCATACAAGAAGCCTCACGGGGCGAGACCTCCGTCCGAATGGTCGTCAGAATAGTGCGCAATTCTACAACACCGCCCGCCGGCCGCAGTGGAACGATGCGGCGCCCGTTCATCTATCCGCACCGCAGCATCCGCTCGGTTCGCATCACACCGGGCAGGATTTTTCTGGCGGCGGTTACGGCAATTCTTCTCACGGTCCTGGTAGCCACCGAGCAAGGGCGACTTGTCGACGGACACAACTGGCTCACACGCGCCATCGTGGAGTTGGCGGGGGTGCCCGTGGTGGGCGTCGCGATGGCGCCGCTGTTCCCCGGCCTCGAACCGGCTCCGGCGGTGGTGGTGAGTGCCAGCCGTTTGGACGGCAATCCTTTCGAGTTACTAATCCTATTCGCTGTCGGGATGCTGGTGCTTTTCGAAATCCATCGGCGTGTGCCGTTGGCTCGTGGCTTTGTTGTATTCCTGATGATCCTGCTGTTGGTCGCCACTGGAGTCGTGGTTTTCCATCCATCCAGTCAGTTTGGTTCCGTGGAGTTTACCCAAATCTGGATGCGGGGCGAGATGCTGGTCTGGCTACTGCTGCCCTGGTTTTCAGCCGCGATGTTTGTGCTGATTCACCCGCTGTTCGGCGCTGCTTGGGCGCTCGCAACTCAAGTCTACGGATTCTTGTGGTCCGCTATCCGGCTGGCATTTTCCATCTGCCTGATTCACTATTCAGGTATCTTATTCGTTCCGCTGGCGTGGTTCGCCTTGGGATTGCTGGCCGACATGGTATACCTGGTGGTTTCCTATTCGATTGCTGTCGAGTGGGCATCCCGCCGGGCGTGGGGAAGAAGGGGAAGATGATCCTCCTGTTTATAGCGAAATTTTTCTTGGGGCTTGCCATCGTCGTGTTGACGCTGTACGCCATTCGCCATTATGTGTTCGCACTCTGTCGATTGGCGCTTCGCCGGCCGCGCGACTTCATGGAGTTGACCGGATTCGCGCTTCCCCGCACCAGCGTTCTGGTGCCTATGCACAACGAAGAAGCGGTGGCGGCGGACATTCTCCAGGCGTTGGTGGAATGCGACTACGACCGGACCCGTTTGGAGGTTTTGGCAATCGACGATAATTCCGAGGACCGCACCGGCGCCATCATCGACGATTACGCCGCCAGGTTTTCAATCGTGAAGGCCATCCACCGCCACGAGGGCGCCGGTGGAAAGGCCGCTGCTTTGCTCGAGGCAACACGGCAGGCCACGGGCGAAGTGCTGCTGCTGTTTGATGCCGATTATTTTCCCGGACCATCCATGGTCAAACAATTGGTGGCCCCGTTCTGCGATCCGCAGGTGGGAGCAGTGATGGGACGCGTGGTCCCTCACAACACCGACAAAACGCTGCTAGCGGCGCTGCTCGGCTTGGAACGCGCCGCTGGTTATCAGGTGGGGCAGCAGGCTCGCTACAACCTGGGATTGACGCCGCAGTTCGGCGGAACGGTGGGTGGCGTCCGCACTTCTGCGCTGGCCTCCGTGGACGGCTGGAACACGGATTCGCTTACTGAGGATACCGATCTAACATTTCGGTTAGTCCTGCATGGTTGGAAGGTGGCCTACGTCAACCGGGCTGAATGCTATGAGGAAGTGCCGGAGTCTTGGCCGGCGCGCGAGACGCAAATCGCCCGCTGGGCCACCGGGCATACGGACTGCCTGCATCGGCTGTGGCCTTCGCTGCTTCGTTCCCGTTCGCTGTCTTTTACCGAGAAAGTGGATGCGCTATTTGTCCTCGCCTGCTACCTGACCGCTCCCGTCCTGATTTTGGGTTGGCTGGCGTCACTGGTATTGTTCTTCAGCCCGCAGATGCACTCCGTTCCGATACTCTCAATCGCGTTGATGTTTGTGGGGTATCAAATATTCGGCAACCAGGCCACATTCTTTGAATTAGGAATCGCCGCCTTGCTGGACGGTATGAATCGCCGGGTGTTGCTGATGCCGTGTAACCTCTTCAATTTCTTCGCAAGCACCAGCGCGATTTCGAAAGCCCTTGTCCGATTCTATCTGGGGAAAGTCTGGGGTTCCGGAGGGCCGCCCTGGGCCAAGACCAGGCGCTTCCGGACCAATGCCAAGGAGCGGCCGTTCGCCAACGGCTCACACACCGCGCCGAAGCTGTTTCGTCAGGGCGCCAACGGCATATACACCTATAGCCGCAGCGGTGATTGATGCCTGACGTGATCGCATGGCGATTCATTGTCTTCACCATCATCTTCGCGGGATTGCTATACCTTCAGTTTTATCTCGCTCACCGGCAATGGAGGAAAATTAAGGGCCAGCAGACCTCCGAGATTGACGTCGGCTACGTCCGCATGGAGGATTACCTCGCGCAATCCTTTCGCAGGAAGGTGAAGGAGTGGCTGCAATTGCCGTCCACCATCGCGAGTGACCGGGAGCGGACCATTCTCAAGGGCCGCGAAACAATTCGTGTCATTACCGGCGGCATTGAATTCGGCTCGGGTGAGCAGTGCGATGACATCTTGGTGGTGGAAGGGGATTTCGCATGCGGCTCCGGCTGCCTCTTCGCGCGCGAGATCCTGGTGAAGGGGAATGCGCGATTCGGCGAAGGTGCGCAATTGCAATCCGTGGCAGTGGACGGCGATCTGGCGCTCGGTTGGGATGTGAAGGTTGCGCGCTGGCTGGATTCGACGCGCGAGTTGACTATCGGGGCCAACTGCCTGGTGGGCGCGCGAGTCACCGCGGCCGGGATCATCCGCCTGGGTCCCGGGGCGCAGGCCGCATCGATGTACGCGCCGCAAGTTGTCACAACGGCCTGGGATGGCGCGTTCCAGAGCAAAGAGACACCGGAGATGGCGAAACTTCCCGTGATCGCGTTCTCCGCGGATGCGATTGCCGCTCGCGAATCTTTGGAGGCCGCGGGCTTTGACGTGAAGAGGTTGATCCAGCTTGGATCGGACTCCTGGCTGTATAAAGGCGATCTTCGACTGCTGGCCGCGCTGCGTTTAACCACCAAGCTAGTGGTGAAGGGGAAGTGCGATCTGCCGGACGCGTGCGTTTTGGAAGCGGACATACACGCCGATGGGTCGCTCAATATTGGCGCCAATTCAGTGTGCCGGGGAAATCTGATCTCCGGAAAGGATATTCACTTGGGCCCTGGCTGCCGGTTCGCCGGCGTAATTCACGCGGATGGTTCGGTACGGCTGGGGCAAGGAACCCGCGGCTTCAAAGACGACGGTATGGTAGTAGCGTTCGCAGGCGAGGTTCTGGAGGTGGAAAGGGACGTGGCGATCAAGGGCAAGCTGGCAGCCGGCGGACGGGTGATCGTGGAGAGCGCGGAAGCGGCCGAAGCAGGGAGTGTTTAGCGGCCCGGCCCCACAAATCACCGGTTCGGCACGGTGATTGGAACTCCGGACGGCGTAGTCAATCCACGTGACACTGGCCCAACCTCAAAGAAAACGCTGGCGGCCACTCCATGCCGCTGGTAGGCGAGCAACTCGTCCTGGTAGTCGTATTTCAAAATGAAACCCCACTTCGGCGTAATCCACTTCTGAAAGAAAAAGTTCGGACCGAAAGAGAGAAAACGGACATTGAGCGGAACCAGAGAAATGGTCTGGTAGGCGATGCGGCCGCCGCCCATTCCTGCGCCGATCCAGTATTTCTTCTCGGCTCCGTACTGAACGGCGACCCCACCAGACTTGGAGGCAACCGACCCGGGATAGTTCTGGTTGAACGAGATGTAGCCGCTCCAAATCGCGTGGCCTCGATAGTAGAGCGCGCCAGGGCTCAAAATATTGGCGTAAGTTCCGTCCCCGGCGCGGATCTGGGATGCTCCTAACGTCCCAACCAGCCCTTTGACACCTGGGATTGTAACTAGCCCGGTAGCGCCGATTCTGAATTGCGGCCACAGAAGAGCGCTGCCTGGCGGGCTGCCGCCAACTCCGGCGATCATGTAGAACCATTTGTTGAAGTTGATGTAGGAATCCAGTCCGAACGTGGCTTGCGATCCGTTTGGACGCGTTTGGGTGGCGAAGCTGACGATCGGCGTGAATCGCCTCAAGCCGCGCGGCTTCAGGTGGCGAAACATGATTCTGCCAGTGGCGCCCGACCAATGTCCATAATTGTTGTCCACAAAGTTTTCAAAACCACCGAACTCTATGTAGTAGGGCTCGCCCTGCGGGATTGGCCCGGCTTCCACCGGGGGCTGCTGGCCGGGATTAGGCAGAGGTTGCTGCTCCGGGTCGGCGGGCAATTCTCGCGCCACTTCCATCAGCGGCAGCATCGGCCAGGTGGCCGCCTGCGAAGCCGCGCCGGTTTGCGCCCAAGCACAACCGCTTATGAATAGCGCGGCCGATACCAGCCGCATCGTGAGGGTCATCAGGATCGCTCACTCTCTGTTTCTTTCGCCTTCGATGTTCCAGCAAGCGAAGCCAGCAGTTGAGCTCCCATGGCAACTAACATGGAATCGAACAAAAGGTTGAAAAGATATGCATGCTTGATCAGATCGATGACGCCGTCGGAAACAGTGATCACGAATAGCTGTGCCAGCGCCATGACCGGGATCAAAGCGCACCATTCCACGTTCAAACGCGCGAGCTGCTCCTTGTGGCGCAACCATCTTCTGGAAAGCAGCGCCAAGTACAGGATACCAATCGTGAGAACAACCCAGAGATTCCTGGGAAGAATCGCGGAGCGGATGGAGCTCCACATAGCCCAGCTCCTACTGATGCTCAGGGGAGGATAGCCGGCGGATTTCTCGTAATTCCCCAAGGCGGCCCGAAGTTGAAACGCGCGTGCGACCGTTCGATTGAGGGCGTTGAGTAGCCGCCCAGGTCTTTCCAGATAGAACCTGAAAACTCCGCCAATGGTGACCGACTCTCGGAACTTCCGCAGGAATTCGTCATTGAAACGAAGTGAGCTGGGCTCGAATGCTGTGGATCCGGCGTATTTGGCGTATGCGCGATCCAGACCTAACGCGGATAGATCGTCTTCGGGAGTTGGCGAGTCCACCAGGACGCCGTTGAATACCGAATTGTAGAGCACAGCATCGCTGATCACGTCCGGCGATGAGATATAGAACTGGTATCCTCCGAAGCAGGCGATTAGAGAAAAAACCAGATACGACCGGAAGTACCGCACCTCACCCCACCGCTTCACCAGCAACCCTCCAAAGAAAAGAAAAAACGGCAATAAGACAAGGTTCTGATACTTAGCCAGCAGGAACGCCGTGACGGCCGCAAAGTAGGCTACCAGCCAAACGATCCGCCGCGGGCCGGAGGACATTGCGCCGTACGCACAAGCGGCGACGGACATGAACAAGAGAAAAGTAGCCGACTCCCCGTAAAACGAGTTGAAGTATGCGATGTAAGCAATGTCAGTGAACGCGATTGCGCCGATAATGATAGCGCTGGTACGTACCGGGCCCGCGAATGGCTTGGAAGCGAACAACAGAAGGAAGGCAGAAGCCGCGAAAACGACAACATGCACCGCGCCCAGTTCGAGAAGATCGAACGACGTCTTGCCGAGAAGCCGGTTGATTGCAACCGGCCCAGCGATGAATAACAACTCGGAACTGATGAAGCCCGGCGGGGAGTACCTCCTCGCTTCCGCGGCATCCACTACGTAATGCCGGGTGAGAAATCCAAAGTACCGATCGGCTCTGTCCGTGGGCGCGTGCGTCAAGTCGAAGAAGACCGTGAGCCTCGCGAAATCACCGTTGTCCGCCAGACCGAGAATCGGAGGGACGAACAGTTGCCAGCAGACAATCGCCACCACCGCGATGGTGACTGTTCGCTCCAGGCTGAAAAACCGCCCAACTCTGCGCGCAGCTTCACTCGGGCTACTCAACAGGACCCATGATATCGATATTGCAAACTCATGAACGATTGTGGGGCAGGATGCCATCCCAATGCCACTTAATTTTCCCAAGCTCGCTCAATTTGCATTCGTAGTGGGGCGGTCCCCCTGGACCGCAGCCGACGCCCTCGTCGGCTTGCCGGGTTTTGAAGGAAGCTGATTCCGTTGGCGAAGAGCGGGTCCAGGGGGGACCCGCGGTCGCGGTA
>PMUN01000474.1 GCA_003166875.1 Bryobacterales bacterium
CCGAACGCTTGATGCGTCAGAATGAGGCCCGCTACATCGCCGCCGAACGATTTAACTCACCCCCGACGGCCACGCTGGCATGGGAATTCTGACGTTCTAAGCCACGCTCGATAACTGGACAGCAATAAGGATTCCTTGGACAATCGAGAAATGGTTATTAAAATCGGATGGCTCGGCATGCTGGCCAGCGCCGCTCTGTATACGCAGTCCGGCGTCGAGGGAACCTGGCAGGGAACGCTGGACGTTGGAGCAATCAAGCTGCGGTTGGGGTTACATGTCAGCAAGAACGCCGAGGGCGAGCTTAGCTCCACGCTCGATAGCATCGACCAAAGCGCCATGGGAATTCCCGTGAAGGTCACCACTTTTCGGGACAACGCGCTTCACCTGGAGCTGCCAGCCTTACATGCCAGCTATGACGGCAAACTGAGCGACGGTGGCCAGGAAATCACCGGGACATTCGTGCAAGGAGTCCCGCTTCCGCTGGTTTTCAAGCGCGTAGAAAAGCTGGAGAGCTTGAATCGCCCTCAGAACCCCAAGCCGCCTTATCCATATGACGCCCAGGATGTGGCCTATGAGACTAAGGGCGGCATCAAGTTGGCCGGTACGCTGACATTGCCCCGCGGGCCGGGACCATTTCCAGCGGCGATCATGATAACCGGTTCCGGACCTCAGGATCGCGATGAGTCGCTGCTGGGTCACAAGCCGTTTTTGGTGATCGCCGATTATCTGACGCGGCGCGGCATCGCCATTCTGCGGCTGGATGACCGCGGCATGGGCGGTTCCACCGGCAACTCCACCCGCGAGACCCTGGACGACATGGCCGGCGACGTCGTCACTGGCGTCGATTATTTGAAGGGCCGCAAAGAAATCGATGCCAAGCACATCGGCGTCATCGGCCACAGCGAGGGTGGAATTGTCGGCCCGGCGGCGGCCGTGCGCTCGTCGGACATCGCGTTTGTCGTCATGCTGGCGGGAACCGGCGTCTCCGGTACGGACGTGCTCAAGTTGCAGGGCGAAGCCGTTATCCGCGCGTCCGGTGGCTCCGACCAGGACGTCGCCGAGCAGCATGCCGTGCACGATATGATTTTCCGCGTTTTGAGATCTGAGAAAGATGACAAGGCGGCCGTTGAGAAAATGATGGCTGAGTGGGGTCAGATGAAAGTGAACAAGAGCGCTCCTGCTTCTGACCAGGCCATACGTGCGCAGTTTACCTCCGTCACGTCCGCCGAGATGCGGTCCTTCTTCTTCTACGATCCGGCGGAAGCGCTACGCAAGCTGAAAGTGCCGGTGCTGGGGCTCAACGGCTCGCGCGATTTGCAGGTGCCGCCGCAACAAAATCTGCCTCCCATTACGGCTGCTCTAGCGGCTGCCGGAAATAGCGATTACACAGTGAGTGAACTGCCTGGTTTGAATCACCTCTTTCAGAAGTGTAATAAGTGTACCGTGCAAGAGTACGCCGAGCTGGAGGAAACATTTTCTCCCACGGCCCTCGAAATCATGGGCGATTGGTTGGTGCGCCACACGCGCGCGCAGTAATCTTACTTGGAACCGCAACCGGGCGGCGACGCATGGAAATTGGGGTTGCCGCGTCCCAGTTCCTCAAGGCCGGTTCGGGATGTATAGAATCCTTCGATGGCCCGCCCTTTCAAATAGGTGAAGAATCGCGTGCCGGCGTTTTCGGTGTGAGGCTCGGGCCGATCATCTGAGATTGCTTCGAGCGCCTTTTCGCGCGCGAACCACGCCAGACCTTCGCGGCAAATCGCCTCAGGGTCCAGTTCTTCGAGTTCCTGAACGGCCTTTGCGCCGTAATAATGCACAGCCAGCGTGCGATGCGCGGGTGCCAGTGCCAGCGCGGCTTTTCGAACGGCCGCCGACTCGCCGACAGTCAGATCGATCCATGCAGCGATCTCATTCACCACCGGCGCATCCGGAGTTTCGCCCAGCAGCAGAGCCGTCAATAGGACCATCCTGCCGTATTCACTCGGTTGAAAGAACACAGGCTGAGACTGCTGTGCCAGTTCGGTTTCACCGCCGGCCGCGAGCCCGTGCCCCGCCAGCGCATGGCTCAGATGATCGCGCGATGGTTCGTAAACTCCCGGCGGGAGTTCGGCAGCATCCAGATCCGAAGCGCTCCAGCCGGAAAGCACAACACCCGCGCCCAACTGCATGAACCATTCGCGCCGCGTCATAGATTGCCCTTGCGAAATTCTTCAGCGATATAATCCGCCGCGCGAACCGATATCGCCATGATGGTGAGCGTCGGCTCCGAACACCCTTGTGTCACAAAGCAGGCGCCGTCAGTCACGAACACGTTCTTGACGCCGTGGACCTGGTTGTAAGCATTTAACACGCTGGTCTTCGGATCGTGACCCATCCGCGCGGTGCCGCACTCGTGAATGTTCTTGCCAAAGATGTTCAGTTCGTCGCGAGGCTGCTCACGATTCTCAAGCTTGAGTTCGTCCATGATTTCGCCCAGATGATCCCGCATGGCTTTGGCCATGGCGAGCTCATTCTCACCGTAACTCGCGTGGATGTGCAGCGCCGGAATGCCCCAGGCGTCCTTTTTCTCCGGATCGAGCGCAACATAATTATCGTGGCGCGGCAGGCATTCGCCTTGCGCATAAACGCTAAAGCTGTACGGAATGTTGTCGCGCACTTTGTCACGCCACGCGCGTCCGAAACCCGGAGTGGAAGACGCGTGGCCATAAAGTTCCTGCCGGCCATCGCCGGCGAAATAGTAACCACGCAGGAAGTTCTTGTTCTGGTTGCGAGCGGACGCGTTCACGTACTTCGGAATGATGTAGCCGCAGGGCCGGCCCACCGGTTCACGCTTCGACGATGCCAGCGCGGGCATCACTCCGCCGGCGTTTTCGAGCGTGGTGTGGTCCATCAAATAGTGACCCAGGACGCCGTTTTCGCCGCCGACTCCATTGGGAAACCGGCGAGAACGCGAGTTGAGCAGAATGCGCGTGGATTCAAGAGCGCTCGCGGCCAGCACTACAACTTTGGCCCGAATTTCGCCAGCCACACGAGTAGCGCGATCGATGAACGCCACTCCATCCGCCTTGCCTTCGGCGTTCATTACCAGATGGCTCACCACGGCGTCGCTCACCAGGTGAAAATGGCCGGTGCGCGCCGCGGCCGGCAACGTAACGGACGGGCTATTGAAATAAGACGCGGTGAAGCAGCCGCGCTGGCATTCGTCGCAATAATGGCAAGCTGGACGGCCGTTGAGTGGAACGGTGAGGTTGGCGGTGCGGTCGACAATCAGCTTCCATCCGAATTTCTTCTCGACAATTTCCTTCGCGGCCAGCTCGCCGCAACTCAGCCGCATAGCCGGAAGAAACTTGCTGTCGGGCAATTGCGGCAGATTTTCGGCCGATCCGCTGACGCCGATAAAATTCTCAACGCGATCGTAATACGGCTCCAGATCCTGGTAGCTGAAGGGCCAATCCTGGCCGTAGCCGTCACGGCTGGCGGCCTTGAATTCGAAATCGCTGTAGCGATAGCTAACGCGGGCCCAACAAAAAGTCTTGCCGCCCACCTGCCGTCCGCGAATCCACATGAAAGGCTTGTCGGCCGGAAATGTATAAGGATGGTCGTTGTCATTGACGAAAAACTGGTGGCTGTAATCGTCGCAGGCATAGCAGAGCCGTTGCACGGGCTGGTTTTCGAGTAGCTTCTTCTGATTGCCGAAACCGCGATACTTGAGCTGATAAGGCCAGATATGTTCAGTGAAATCGCGGGTGGGTACGCGCGGCGGACCAGCCTCGAGCATCAGAACCTCGACGCCTTTTTCGGTCAGTTCCTTAGCCACCCAGCCGCCGCTCGCGCCCGAGCCGACCACGATCACGTCATAGGTTTTGCCCGGCATCGTGCAATTGTAGCGCACGCGCTTTCGCGTGCCGCCTTCACATTCGTGTGAAGGCCAGCTTGTGTTCGCAAGAGTGCGNNCGCACGAGTGCGTGCGCTACGAATGCTATATTGGTGCGGCAACCACTCGGATCATGCCACTCACCTCAACGGACTGGATCGTTATCGCCGGCTATCTGCTCATCAATCTTCTGATCAGCATCTATTACCGGCGGCGGGCCAGCGGCAACACCGAAGAGTTCTTCATTTCCGGACGCAATGTCTCGTGGTGGCTGGCTGGAACGTCCATGGTCGCAACCACTTTCGCTGCCGACACGCCGCTGTTGGTAACCGGGCTGGTGGCTCGGCAGGGCATCGCCGGGAATTGGTTGTGGTGGGGACAATGCCTGGGCGGCATGTTGACAGTGTTTTTCTTCGCCCGCTATTGGCGGCGCGCTGAAATCCTGACCGACGTGGAGTTGGTGGAGTTGCGATATGGCGGCCAGACCGCTGCGTTCCTGCGTGGATTCAAGGCTATTTATCTGGGCCTCTTCATGAACTGCGTGATCTTAGGCTGGGTCACGCTGGCCATGGTGAACATCATCACGGTCCTGCTTGGGCCGGCCATTGCGGAAGGCAACATTTTGCAACTCGGCGGTTTTCACTATACCTTCGGGCCTCCCGCGCACACCTCGCTCATGATCTGTATTCTGGTCCTGATTCCATTCACGGGACTCTACACTTTCATCGGAGGGCTGTGGGGCGTTCTAGTCACGGACCTGTTTCAATTTGTTTTGAAAATGTCCATGATCATCGTGCTGGCATGGGTGGCGCTGGCTAAGATTGGCGGGCTCGAAGTTTTAAGAGTGCGTTTGACAGAGATCGCAGCCAATACCAGGGCGGCTGGAACGCCCGCCGCGGATCCGCTCAAGTTTTTTCCGGACTTTCATCTGGGTTGGACCTCGGACGCCATTTGGACCCTCCCGGTGCTGACGTTTCTGGTTTATGTCGGCATGCAATGGTGGATGGCGTGGTACCCCGGCGCCGAGCCGGGTGGAGGCGGGTACGTCGCGCAGCGCATGTTCAGCGCCAAGGACGAGAAAAATTCCCTCGGCGCCACCCTGTGGTTCAACATCGCTCATTACGCGTTGCGGCCCTGGCCGTGGATCATCACCGGCCTGGTGGCTCTAGTGGTTTATTCGCCGAACGGCGGCATCCATCCCAGCGCCGCATTCTCGCAGAATCCTGAACAAGGCTATGTGATGGTATTGCGCGACTATCTGCCGCCCGCTTTGCGCGGCTTGATGGTAGCCGCTTTTCTGGCTGCCTTCATGTCCACCATCGGAACGCAATTGAACTGGGGCAGCTCGTATCTGGTGAACGATTTTTATAAACGCTTCTTGGTGCGCGGCGCCAGTGAGAAGCACTACGTCACCATCGGCAAGCTGTTCACGGTGCTGCTGGTGCTGGGCAGTGGATTCACTTCGGCTCAATTGACATCCATCAGCCAGGGTTGGCAGCTGGTGCTGAACATCGGATTCGGTACCGGCGCAGTCTACATTTTGCGCTGGTATTGGTCGCGCATAAATGCCTGGAGCGAGATTGTCGCCATGGCTGTGGCCGCGGCCACTACTATTCTGCTCAGCCGGGTTTCCATTTCGGGAAACAACGCCGTGGTATTCGCAAAAACCGCCATCATCACCACCGCCATAACCACTGTGGCTTGGCTGATCGCGACCTTTGTGACGAGTCCGGAATCCGACCAGAAGTTGCTGTCGTTCTACCGCCGTGTGCATCCGAGTGTGTATGGCTGGCGCCGGATTGCGAAGCTCGCGCCTGATATGCCCGAGGTCCGGGATGCAGCCAGCAACAGCTTCGATTGGGTGATGGGCTGCGTGATGGTGTACGGGTGCCTGTTCGGGATCGGCGAATTGGTTTTCGCGCGCTTGCTGCCAGGGATAATATTGCTCGTAATTTCAGCGCTAGCGGGTTATCTGATTTTTTGGGATTTATCGCGCCGCGGCTGGTCGACGTTCTCCGGTGTCGCGAAACCAACCGATTCGTCCCCTTGCTGACGGGCCCTTGAAAAAATCGGCGCAGGCACCGACTCCCTCACGGTCGCGGTTCGGTAACACTCTCTTAAACATGAGGCATCTTTCCGAACCGCGACCGTCAGGGAGCCGGTGCAGTGGACGAAAGTGATCTGTTAGCGCCGGGACAATTCCGATTCCAGGGCCTCACCCAGCACCAGCAACAGATGCTCCTCAAACGGCCGCGCGATCATCTGCACTCCGATGGGCAGACCTTCGGCCGAGTGGCCGCATGGCATCGAGAGCGCGGGGAATCCGAGCACGTTTACGCCGCGGACCAGCCGCGTGGTGGCGAGCCGTGTGTCCACCATCTCGCCGTCCAGTTCAACTTGCTTTTGACCGATCAGCGGAGCGGTGGTCGGCGTGGTTGGAGTCAACAGGCAGTCAATGGTGGAAAACAGCGCGCAAAATTCGCTCACCAACATCTTTCTTATGCGCTGTGCGTTGATATAGTCGGTGGCGGGAACCAGGCGCCCCTGATCCAGAAGCGCCAACACGTCAGCGCCGAAATCTTCGCGCCGCGAAAGATAAGGTTGGTAGAGCGCGGAGGCTTCGGCCAGTAGGATAATCCGGCCCACGTCGTTCAGCGCGTCGATGTCCGGGACTCTTACCTGCGTAACCCGCACGCCAAATCGTTCGGCGGCTTGGGCAGCTTTCTGGACTGCGTCGCGCACCTCGCTTGCGATGTGGGTGAAATAGAAATTCTCCGGGAGGCCGATGCGAATGTACTGGCAACTGCCAGGCGCAGGGCGGAGTCGTGCATCGTTGTCGAGCATGGCTGCTAGCGCGACTCCAGCGTCTGCCACCGTCCGGGTGAGTGGACCTATGTGATCCAGGCTCAACCCCAGCGGCTGTATCCCGGAGCGATTGACGAGACCGTAGGTCGGCTTGAGCCCCACCACGCCGCAAAATGACGCCGGAATGCGGATGGATCCACCGGTATCTGTTCCGGTGGCGAGGAAAGCCATGCCGGTGGCAACGGCCACGCCCGAGCCGCCGCTCGAACCCCCGGGTGTGCGGGAGGGGGCGCGCGGATTTCGAATGGTCCCGAAGTGTGGATTGTCGGAGGTGATGCCATAGGCCAGCTCGTGCAGCCCGGTTTTGCCGAGCATCACGGCGCCGGCTGCCGTCAACTTTTCGACTATGGGGGCGTCCACGGTGGGAACATGATCGCGGAACAGCTTGGATCCCGAAGTGGTGCGTACGTCCTTGGTCGAGATCAGGTCCTTGTGAGCGATGGGAATGCCGTGGAGGGGTCCCCGGTCTCGACCGTTAGCAAGCTCACGGTCCAGCACCCGGGCGTGTGCTCGGGCGCTTTCCTCAGTTATCGTAATGAAGGCATTCAGCCGGGGGTTGAGTTTCGAGATCTGGTCCAGGCAATGGTCGGTTAACTCAAGGCACGAGACCCGTCGCGAGCGGAGGGCTTGCCCGGCTTCAAGGATATTCACCGGCCCTCCTCATACTCGGTGGCTCCTAGTAGATACACGAGGGCGGAATCCGCTTGCGCTGGCAGTTTCTCGGCTTGGGAACGAAGGCGGGCCAGCAGGGGATCCAGAATGGGCCGGATGGTCTCGATCTGGTCTTCCGGAATCTCAGATTTCAACATGTTAGAACTCCGCTTCGGCGTAAATTTGCCCCTAAAGGGCGTAGGGCTATCTAATATTCTGCCTTAAGACTGCCGATCAGACTAGCGAAGATGCCACGCGTGTCAGATCGCCGCCGAAAAGCGCGGCGCCGGGCAGTCTCGGAAAACGAGGCGGTCTGGGTCAAGCTCGAGAATCTGCCTGGAACTCCGGGTGAAGTGCTTGCCAAGATCATAGATGCCAGCGAAGTTGCCATCGGAGTTGAACTGTCGGTGGCGCTCGAAGAGAATACTTATGTCGTCGTGAACGGGCACGCCGGGGGGCCTACTTCCAATGGCAAAGTGCGCGCCCGCGTGGTTCGGTGTATCGCCCTTCCGGATGGTTCTTTCAGCGCGGGACTCATGTATGAAGATGGTCCGGAATCGGAACGGCCTACCGGTTACTCCGAGCCGATTGTGGACTACTACGAAGTCCTGCAGGTAAACCAGAAGGCCGATCCCGAAACCATTCATCGCGTGTTTCGATTGATGGCGCAACGCTTCCATCCGGACAACGGGGAGACCGGAAATTCGGAAGTATTTCGGGGCATCATGGAAGCGTATCAGGTGCTGAGCGATCCTGAAAAGCGCGCCGCCTACGACGTGGGCTTGCATTCCGAGCGCCAGGTGCGCTGGAAGATCTTCGATCAGGACGATGCGGCCGTCGGAAAACGCGCCGAGACATCCAAACGGCGTGGAATTTTGGATCTGCTGTACACGGCTCGCATGAATCAGCCGGGGCATCCGGTGATGACCATTCATGAACTGGAAGATATGCTCGGCTGTCCGCGCGAACACCTGGAGTTCAGCCTGTGGTATCTACGCGAAAATGCGTTCATCATCCGATCCGACAACGGCCGATTTTCAATTACCGCCAAGGGCGTAGACCGGGCCGAATCGGAAGAAGCGGGACGTCTAGCGAACGACCGGCTTTTGACCGCAAGGCAAAATCTGGCGCGCGCGCGCTGATCCTCAGCCTTCCGATACAGCCCGAATTTCCGCGTCTACATCCAGCGGCAGCTTGTGAAATTGCGGCGAGGGACTTTTGAGATTGTAGGTGAGGATAAGGCTGTTGAGTTCCCGGGCTTGCTTTCGAAATCCGTCGAGCGCACGGTGCCAGCTTGGGGAGGTGACAGCGTTGCGTCGACGGGCGTCCTCAAGATCGGCTCGCAGTTTCAGAGAGGCACGGTCGATCTCGCACGCTTCTTCGATCCAGGGTGGTGCGAATCCGTTCACGCGCAACAGATGGTGCGCCATCCGTAGAGTCGGATCTTCGAACGGATCTTGATCCAGCGGGATCGGCTTGCCTTTGGAGGACAGATTTTCGAACACACCCGCCTCCATCGCCTCCCGGATTTTTCTTTCGGCGATGCTCTCCCATTGGTCCACTCTTTTTTCGGCTCTGCGCAGAAATT
>PMUN01000094.1:0-9899 GCA_003166875.1 Bryobacterales bacterium
TGACGGCAGTATCCCCAGTTTTTGGAAAACTAAGTGACATAGGGCGCTTTCGCCCGCCAACCGTTTCACGGCGTCGACACCAGCGGCAGCTCAATAAAGCTCGCCTGGCCGGGCGCGTGATAAATCCGCTGCACGGCTTTCTTATAATCCGCCGGCTTGGCCAGAAAAATGTTCTGCACGAAAGTCTGCGGATTGCGATCGTAAAGAGGAAACCAACTGGATTGAACCTGCACCATCATCCGATGTCCAGGAAGGAAGACGTGGTTCGCGGTCGGCAGCGTAACCCGATAGAGCAGCGGCTGGCCGGATGCGATGGGTTTCGGCGTTTCCAGGCTTTCGCGATAGCGTCCCCGAAAGATGTCCGCCGAAATCATGAGCTGATATCCGCCCATGGCCGGCTGGCTGGCCACTTCGTCGGGATAGACATCGATCACTTTAATTACCCAATCTGAATCGGTGCCGCTGGTGGACGCGGTCAAGTTCGCGATTGGCTGACCGCTGATTTTCACCGGCGCGGTTAAAACGTCCGAGACAAACGAGACCACATCAGTGCGGCCCGACTCTTCACGCTGGTCGTCCACCAGCCAGCGATTCCACGAACTTCTATCGATGGGCCGCGCACGATAGGGCACGGGCTTGGCTGGGTCCGATATATATTCGTCGAATGGTTCCTCACCGGACTTCGGCGCGGCGAAGCTTAGCTTTTGACCGGCTGTGAGGTAGAGTGGCGTCGCACGTGCCGTGCATCCGGTTGCGCAACCCACCGGCCAAGCGGGCAACCGCTGCCATACATTTGTTCCTGTCTCAAACGCAGAGACGGGCGGTATATCAGCTTGAGGCGCGGCATCCTTGAGGTATCGATCCAGAAACGGCCGCAGGATTTCGCGCCGAAAATGAAGCGCGGTGTCGCTCGAAAATTTCAACGCGCCCAGCGTGCTGCCGTCGCCGATTTCCTGGCCGTGAAACCACGGACCCAAGACCAGAAATACCTTGTCGTTGTGGTCGTCTTTCGGCTTGATAGCTTTGTAGACGGCGATTGCGCCATAAATATCCTCCTGATCCCAAAGACTCGCCACTAGCATCACCGGCACTTTCAGCGGCTGCGCTGCCAGCACTCTGTCCATGGCCTCATCGCGCCAGAAGGCATCATAGGCAGGGTGCTCCGTCAGCTTTACCCAGAAGCCAACTTGTTCCAAACCGCGCCGGCGACCGAGTTCGCCCGCGGATCCAGCCTCCAGAAACTCGTCGTAATCATCGTAATGGCTGTTCCACCACTTATCCTCCGAGGTGCGCGACGCTTCCTGTTCGTAAATGTAACCCATCATTGTTTCTCGAAATGCGCCGTTGTGGAACCAGTCATCACCCATCCAACCATCCACCATGGGATTCATCGGCACGGAAACTTTGAGAGCCGGATGTGGATTCACCAGCGCCATCAGCGGCAGAAAGCCATCGTAGGAGATACCAAGGATGCCGACCTTGCCGTTGCTTTCCGGGATGTTCTTCACCAGCCAATCGATCGTGTCATATGTATCGGTGGAGTGGTCCACCGGTGTGGCGTTGTGCGGACCGTGCAGCGGCCGGTTCATGACGTAATCGCCTTCCGAACCATGCTTGCCGCGCACATCCTGAACCACTCGGATGTAGCCGCCTTCGATAATCACGTCGGTAGCGTTGTCATATCCCTGCAACATAGGGCCGAGGTGCGAACTCGGCGAATGGCTGGTGAGTTCGGTGGCATTGTACGGCGTGCGCGTTAGCAGGATCGGCGCGCCCTTCACGCCCTTCGGCAGAAGGATGACGGTGTGCAGCTTCACGCCATCGCGCATCGGGATCATCACGTCGCGCTTGATGTAATCGAAGCTGTCGGTCACAGGCTTGAAGTCGGCGGGGGTCTCGCTCGGATAAGCAGGATATTTCGGTGCAGGCGGGGTGGTCTGGGCCGAAGCCTGCGCTAACAGGACGGCGAGAACTGAGGCGGCGATGCGCATCCATCGATTGTACCGGAGGGGCGATTGCATACGACGGATACTAAGGTGTCCCCAGCTTTAATACCTACGTTCGCGGCTCACGCTCCTACCGATGAAGTTTTTGGAGAGCTGCGCATGAATCTTGCCACGAAAGTCGTTTGCGGAGCCGTACTATCTGCTGCCGTTCTGCTTGCACAGATCCCGGTCTACAACTCGTATGAGGACTATTGTCGCGATAATCCACACGCGCCTACTTGCAAAGACGGCAAGCCCATCAGCATGGACGAATCCATGAAGGCGGTAATGGCGAATTCTTGGTGCGGGAAGAACCCGGACGACGCGATGTGCCCCGATAAGGATTCGACCAAGAATTCCACCAAGCCTAAGGCCAAAGTTCCAACCGCGAGAGCGACAACGTCAGCGCCGCAGACCGTTGTTGCACCCAGCCCCGAGCCAACGCAAGAGATGTTGCCGCGTGCGCGACGCACCAAGGGCAGCCCATCCGACATCCGTCTTGGGGAGTGGGATTGGAGACTGGTGGAGCCGAATGCTGATCTGCTGATTGGGATCAACATGGCCAGCCTGGCGGAATCTGAGTTGGCGCGCACGCTCATCCGCCAGTGGACCGGAAAGCTGGGTGCAACCGCAGAGGAGCAGGACAAGCTGCTCGCGAAGCTAGGCGATCTTACGCAGGCCGTGATTTCGGTTCACGGCAAAGAAATTCTCGCGGTCATGATGGGACGCCTCGACGATTTCCCGGAAGGAGCGAAAGTTGGCGGTCTGCAGTCGATGCGCGTGTCTGTCGACACCGTTGCCATGGGCTCTCCCTTTGCGCTCAAGTTCGTCCGCCATCGTCTCAGTTTCCCGCTCTCCGTCACGACACCGCTCAAAGGGGCGCAGCAACTTTCCGCGATGTATCACTTTTGGGTTTGGGGGAAACCTTCGGCCTTGGCCGCGTTTGGGCAGGGGATGAGAAGCGGCACGCCGATAACAGCCATCAAGTTTGGCGTGAATCTCAACAACCAGTTCCGCATGGATCTCACTATGGACACGCCCAGTGCGGAGATCGCCGAGAAGCTGCTGGGGCCCATGC
Source organism: Bryobacterales bacterium (assembly GCA_003166875.1). Lineage (GTDB taxonomy): Bacteria > Acidobacteriota > Terriglobia > Bryobacterales > Bryobacteraceae > Palsa-89. Next base: position 3,064 of record PMUN01000094.1, read on the forward strand.
TGAAGGGTGCGCCTCGTGAAATGCAGGCGGCCGTTGAGGGAACGTCCGTGCATTGCGCGCTAGTCCTTAGCCGCGATGTGGCGCTCGCGCGTTTCGGCGGGTTCATGACGGATGACATGGGCAAGCAGTTTGCCACACTATTGACAGCCGCACGCCAAATGGCAGCGCAGCAGCCTGCATCGGCCCGCCCACCCGGAAAGATCGTCATTGAAGGATTGGATGACGGCCCGAGAACTGTTACCGCTTCCACGAAGCAGTAAGCATGTGGCGCACGCACTACTGCGTGCCGCGTTCACACTCGGGTGTGAACGCCTGGATCATTTCAGACACTTGTGTTCGCAGGAGTGCGAACACGGCACGCAGTAGTGCGTGCGCCACAATTTGAGACAATCAAAGTGATAGGAGATCTATGAGCATATCCGAAGGAAAACTCCGTCACATGACGGCGCTATCAAACAAGAACGGGGTCATCGCCGCTGCCGCGATGGACCAGCGGGGCAGCTTGCAAAAGGCCATAGCCGCAGGCAAGGGCATCCCTACCGGCCAGGTTACTCCTGAGATGATGACGGAATTCAAAGTGGCGGTCTCGAAGATCCTGACGCCACACGCCAGCGCGATCCTGCTGGATCCCGAATTTGGACTCCCCGCCGCCAAGGCGCGCTCCAAGAATGCAGGCCTGCTGCTGGCCTACGAAGAGACCGGCTACGATAACACCCAACCCGGCCGCCTGCCCGATCTGCTGCCGCACGTCTCCGCCAAACGCATCGTCGATTGGGGCGCCGACGCGGTCAAGATTCTCATCTATTACTCGCCGTTCGAAGAAGCGCCGTTGAATGACATAAAGCATGCCTTCATCGAACGCGTCGGCGCCGAGTGCGAGACTCACCAGATCCCATTCTTCCTCGAATTCGTCGGCTACGATCCCAAAGGCGGCGACGAAAAGGGCCTGGAATTTGCCAAGCAGAAACCGGTGAGCGTTACCAAGAGCATGGAAGAATTCTCGAAACCCCAATACCGTGTGGACGTTCTGAAGGTAGAAGTTCCAATCAACGCGAACTTCGTCGAAGGCAGCAGCGTCTACAAGGGGCAAAAAGCCTACACGCGCAAAGAAGCGCTGGACCATTTCCGCCGCGCCGCGGACACCGCCAAGAAGCCCTTCATATATTTGAGCGCCGGCGTGGGCAACGCCCAGTTCGTCGAGGAACTGACCATGGCTGCCGAAGCCGGTACCGACTATTCCGGCGTGCTGTGCGGACGAGCCACGTGGAAGGACGGCATGCCGATTTACGCTAAGCAAGGCGTGAAGGCGCTGGAAGACTGGCTCTCCACCGAGGGCGTAAAGAATATCGAGGCCGTCAACGCAGCTACCAAAACCGCCAAACCTTGGTACCTGAAGGCGGGCGTGCCACAGCCTGCTCTGGTCTAACCAGCTTGGTTTAAGCACTTTTTACAAAATTTTGAACTTTCAATCCGGAGTGTGCGTCGTAGTAGGAAGATATGCGCACACTCTGGAACGACATTCGCTACGGAATCCGGATGCTGGCCGCCAACCCCGGCTTCAGCGCCGTCGCCATTCTCTCGCTCGCCATCGGTATAGGCGCCAATACCTCGATGTTCAGCCTGGCCGACGCCATGCTTCTGCGGCCGCTTCCGGTGGATCATCCCTCGGATATGGTGCGCGTGGTTAGCACCTCGCAAGCGGAACGCTATGGGAGGATTTCGTATCCCGATTACCTTGACTTTCGCGATCACGCCAAGACTCTTTCCGGGTTGCTAGGCTACAAGAACATCGCGATCGGCTTTAACCCGAATCCCGATGCGCCGGCAAAACTCCTGCTCGGCTTGGCGGTCACGACCAATTTTTTCGATGTACTGGGCATCCGGCCTTCCTTGGGCCGCGGATTTCGCGCGGACGAAGATCGCGAGGCGGTTGTCATAATCAGTGATTCTAGCTGGGACTCGCAGTTTGGCCGCGAACCTTCCGTCATCGGCCGCACGGTGAAGCTCAGCAAGGTGGACTTCACCATCATCGGCGTAGCTCCCGCGAGCTTCCCTGGCCTCGACCGCTATGTCCACGAATCTATGTACGTGCCTCAGGGTGTCACGCCGCGATTCGCGCCGGACGAGAAGGATTTATTGGGCCATCGCGACCGCCTCAACCTATCGGTCTATGGACGTCTTCAGCCGGGACGCACCGCGTCCGAGGCGCAGGCCGAGCTGCAAACGATCGCGCGGAATTTGGAACAGGCTTATCCGGATACCAATCGGGGACGCGGCGCCCTTGCAATGACTGAGCTTCAAGCCCGCATGCGCGTAGATCCGGATGACGCGCTCGAAACCGCAATTTTCCTCGCGATCGCCGGCCTGGTTTTGCTGATCGCTTGCGCCAACGTAGCCAGCCTGTTGTTGTCGCGCGCCCGTGCTCGATCGCGTGAGATTGCCATTCGCCTGGCCATCGGCGCCAGCCGCGCGCGTTTGCTGCGGCAGTTGCTCACTGAAAGCCTGTTGCTGGCGTTTGCCGGCGGAGCAGCCGGCTTGGGCCTGGCGCTGGTTGGAATCAAGTTCTTCTCCGCCATCCGGCTTCCTACAGCGTTGCCGCTGTGGTTGGTGGCCCACCTGGATATGCGCGTCCTCGCGTTCTGCGCCGTTGCATCCACACTCAGCGGTATTGTCTTCGGAATCGCACCCGCGCTACACACGCTGAGGACCGATCTAAGCGGAACCCTGAAATCCGGAGATGCCGCGCTTTCCGGCAAACGGCGCCGCTTCCAGGTGCGAAACATTTTAGTAATCGGCCAAGTAGCCGTGTCTATGCTGCTGTTGCTCATCGCCGGACTCCTGGTGAAAGATTTCGCAAACGCGACTGGGTTCACGGCAGGTTTCCGGACCGATCATGTGTTGCTGCTCACCATGGATCCATCTCTGGTGGGATACCAGGAGTCGCAGGGCCGGGCTTTCTACCGCCAGCTCGAGGAGCGCGTCGGTAGCCTTCCCGGCGTTCGTTCCGTAGCGCTCGGCGAGCACATCCCGTTGGGTGTAACGTCATCGAGCAAGAATGTTGTGATCGAAGGGTATGAGCTGCCGCGGGGGCAGCAGAGCCTGTCCATTCTTGTCGACTCGGTGGATGAGCATTACTTCAACGTTATGCAGATTCCCGTAGTAAGTGGGCGGAAGTTCCAGAGCAGCGACACTCTGTCATCGGTTCCCGTTGCCATCGTCAATGAAGCCATGGCCCAGACCTATTGGCCGAAACGAAGCGCGATTGGCGGACGGATTCAAATGGGGAAGCAGACGCTCCAGGTGGTGGGTATTGCGAAAAACATCAAGTACCGCGATTTGTCGGAGCATCCGCTACCATTTCTCTATTTACCCTTCTCGCAGCAATACGAAGCCCTGATGACCTTGCACGTGGAAACGGCCGTGGATCCAGCCACCCTTGCCGGACCGGTTCTGGCGGAGATCCGCAGGTTGGACGCGGCCACGCCGGTGCAGGACGTCCAGACCATGCAGCATTTTTTCCAGGAAGGCGCGCTTTTCGGAAACCGTTTGATTACTCAAGTGGTGACCGTGATCGGGCTGTTCGGATTGCTGCTCGCGATCACGGGTCTCTACGGTGTAATCGCTTATTCGGTGAGTCGGCGCACGCGCGAGATCGGGATTCGAATGGCCATCGGCGCGGATCCTGGTTCTGTCGCGCGGTTGGTCTTGCGGCAAGGCATGAAGCTGACGGCCATCGGCGGCGCCATCGGCCTGGTGCTGTCTTTGCTGGCATCGCAAGTGCTGGGCAGTTTGCTGGTTGGTGTCAGCGCCAGAGATCCAGAAGTGTACGTCGCCGTGCCGCTGCTGCTGGCCGCCATCAGCCTGCTGGCATGCTATATTCCCGCACGGCGAGCAGCGCGGATCGATCCGCTATTGGCCCTTCGCCAGGATTGAAGAATGTTACCGAACCGCGACCGTGAGGGAGTCGGTGCATTGCGCCATTTTTCACGGCTCCCTTACTGTCGAGGCTCGGCAGCGAATTCCACGCCTTCCCACCGCGCCACCACCGCCGTGGCCATGCAGTTGCCGAGCACATTGATCGATGTGCGCCCCATGTCCATCAATGCGTCCGCACCGAAGAGCACGGCTATTCCAGCGGCCGGCAATCCGAAAGTGTGAATCGTTCCAGCAAGGATTACCAGGGCCGCGCGCGGTACCCCCGCCACGCCCTTGCTGGTAAGCATCAGCGTCAGCATCATCAGCAACTGTTGGCTGATCGGCATGTGTATTCCCGCCGCCTGCGCCACGAACATGGATGCCATCGAGAGATACAAAGTTGATCCGTCCAAGTTGAAACTGTAACCGGTAGGCAGCACGAACGACACGATGTGTTTGGGAACGCCCATGAGCTCCAGGTTCTCGATGGCAGGCGCCAGCGCTGCTTGACCGCTGGCAGTGGAAAAAGCAATCACGAATGGTTCGCGAACCGCGCGAACGAACGGACGCAACGGAATCCGTGCGATCCAGAGCACCGCGCCCAGCACCACCACGATGAAGACAATCAGCGTCGCGTAGAGCGAGATCACTAGCTTGCCGAGCGCCAACAGAACACCCGGGCCGCTCGCGCCGATTGTATGCGCCATGGCTGCTCCCACACCCAGTGGCGCCAGATACATTACGTATTTCGTGTACTGGAACATGATCTCGGCGAGCGACTTGCAAAATTCCACTACCGGCGCTGCCTTCAATCCAATGGTTGCGCACGCAGCGCCGAATAGGAATGCGAAGACGACAATCTGCAACACGTCGCCTCGCGCCATGGCATCCACCACGCTGGCCGGAAAAGTATGCTCCAGCGTGCCCGACAAACTGGGGTTCACCTGCGGCAATGCCCCCTCACCGGACGTGAGTTGAAGTTTCATGCCCTCGCCGGGCCGCGCGAGATTCACTGCCGCCAACCCAAGAAATAGCGCGATGGTGGTGAGCACTTCAAAATAGACAATCGCCTTCACGCCGATCCGGCCCATGGTCTTGATGCTGCCGGTGCCGGCGATGCCCGCCACCAACATGCCGAAGATCAGCGGAGCAACAATGGACGAGATCAGGCGCAGGAAAACGTTGGCGAGCGCCGCCATCCAGTCTGCCTTCCCGATGTCCGGTCGCAGCAAGCCCAGCGCTACACCGAGAACCATTGCGATGAAGATCCAGGCTGTCAGCGACAGCCGCTTCACCGCTCGCCCCACTTTAGTTTCTGGCGCAGCACATCGAAGAAGAACATCTTCGGCGGACGAATCAGGTGCACGCTGTGTTCGGAGCTCCGGCAGATGATCCGATCGTCGTGCAGCAAAGGCTCGCCTATTTGTCCATCCACGGTGAGAAACGCCTGGCCATCCTCCGCCTGGCAAACAACCTGGATCACCATGTTGTCGGGCACCAATACGGGGCGATTCGTCAGCATGTGCGGGCAAACCGGAGTTATGCAAATGGCCGCCACTCCGGGGTATACAATTGGTCCGCCGGAAGAGAGTGAATACGCCGTGGAACCGGTGGGTGTGGCGATAATCAATCCGTCCGCTTTGAATGTGCTGATGAACTGTTGATCCACGTGCGTCTCCAGGTCGATCATGCGTGCGATCTGGGTTTTCGCGATGACGATGTCGTTCAGCGCTTCGTAAGATTTGAACGTATGCCCGTCGCGCACCAGCTCCCCGTGCAGCATTTTCCGCGGCACCACCCGCTGCTCGCCGCGAAACGCCCGCTCCAGTTCCGGATAAAGCTGATCCAGCGTGATGGCGGTCAGAAATCCCAATCCACCCAGATTCACCGGGAAGAGCGGGATCACGCGGCCGGCCACCGCGCGCGCCGCCGCCAGCAACGTTCCGTCGCCGCCCAGCACGATCACCAGTTGCGCGCCTTCCGGCACTTTCTCGCGGGCAAGCCCGTCTGTGCGATCTAGGTAGACTGCCGTCTCCGGGTCCAGCCGCGCCTCGACACCCCGGGCGTGCAACCATTCCACCAGTTCCGACACGATGGCCGAGGCGTGCGGGATTCCCGGCTTGGCCATAATGCCGACTACTCTAATGTCGGGCATATAAGAGGAACTCCTGATTTCCTTCAGCTCCGAGCACCGGAGACGGAATGATATCAGTTTGAAAGCCCAGCCGCTGGACCGCTTCTTCTACGCGATGGCAGGCCTGCTGGTGCAACCGAGGGTCGCGAATAATTCCTCCTTTGCCCACCTGCTCGCGTTCCAATTCAAATTGAGGCTTTACCAGAATAATCATCTCTCCATTTTCTGCAAGAAGGTTCGGCAGCGCCGGTAGAATCATTGTGATGGAGATGAAGCTGACATCGCAAACTGCCAGGGCGATCGGTTCGGGAACCTCACCCCGCGTGAGATAGCGCGCATTCACCTGCTCCCGAACAACCACTCGGGGATCGTTGCGCAACTTCCAATCCAACTGGCCCGTCCCCACGTCGATGGCATACACGCGCGCCGCGCCGCGCTGCAATAAACAGTCTGTGAATCCGCCCGTGGACGATCCAATATCGAGACACACTTTGCCCGCCGCCTGAATGCCAAAATGATCCAGCGCGGCCTCCAGTTTCAGTCCCCCGCGCCCCACATAGCGCGGCGACTCGAGCAGTTCAATCCGCGCTTCCGGCGAAATAGCGTGCCCGGCCTTGTCCAATTTCTGCCCGTCCACCAACACCTGCCCGGCCAATATCAGAGCCCGCGCCTTCTCCCGCGATTCAACCAGCCCACGCTCCACCAGGATCAAATCCAGCCTCTGCTTCGTCTTCATATGTGGCGCACACACTCGTGTGCGTTCCGAAGAGTGTATCTCATGGGCTTG
>PMUN01000094.1:9907-31189 GCA_003166875.1 Bryobacterales bacterium
GCATTCGTCCATCCGAGACCAGTGTTTTCGACAATGCGAACACGGCACGCATGAGTGCGTGCGCCACGAATCATTTATGCCTTCCGGTGAACAATAAAATCCGCCAGCTCACGCAACCGCTCCGCCCGCTCGTCAAACGGCTGCAACGCCAGGTGCGCCGCCATGCGCTCCTCTTCGGCCATCTCGCGCGACCGTTCCAAACCATACACCGCCGGGAACGTGATCTTTTTCTGCTGCGCATCTTTGCCGGCCGTCTTGCCCAGCGCTTCCGACGGCTGCTCCACGTCCAGCACGTCATCCACAATTTGAAACGCAAGCCCCACATGCTCACCGTAGCTCGCCAAGGCGTTCAACTGATTGTTATCAGCGCCGGCGTAGATGCCGCCCATCTTCACACTTGCCCGGAGCAGCGCACCGGTCTTGGCCCGATGAATAGCGTCCAAAAGCGCTGCGCTAGGATGTTTGCGCTCCCCCTCCAGATCGTTCACTTGCCCGCCGATCATGCCGCCCACGGTTCCAGCCGCCACCGCCAGCTCTTTCATGAGCAGCGCCTTCCGTCCAGGTTCGCACTGCATTTGAGCCAGCACCTGGAAAGCCAGCGTCAACAGGGCGTCGCCTGCCAGAATCGCCATCGCTTCGCCGAACACTTTGTGGCAGGTGGGCATGCCGCGCCGCAAATCGTCATTATCGAGCGCGGGAAGGTCATCATGGATTAACGAATAAGTATGGATAAGTTCCAGCGTGCAGGCCGCCGATTCGATTCCCACTGGCGAATCCGAGACTGCTTCCGCCGCCGCGACGCACAGGATGGGACGAATGCGTTTGCCGCCCGCGAACAGGCTATAGCGCATCGCCTTGTGGATGGATTCGGGTGGCGTGGATTCGGGCGGGACCCAGCGCCGCAGCGTGTCGTCTATCCTGAACTGCTGATGCGATACATATTCCGCGAGCGTCATGCTTTGTCGGGCCGGAACGGTTCCGGTTGAACTCTGTCGCCTTTCCGGACCAGCATCTCGATCCGCGTCTCGGCGGCTTCCAATTGCTTGCGGCAACTTTCGCTCAGGCGCATGCCCTTCTCATACAGCTCCAGCGCGCGCTCCAGCGGCAGATCGCCGCTCTCCATTTCTTTGACGATCTGCTCGAGCTCTAGGAGACCGCTCTCAAAGCTGGCGGCTGGTTTCTCTTCCGGCATCTCTACATTCTAACTGGGCACTGACACGCCCAACTTCTCCGCTGCCTGCACCAAATTCTGCCACGCGCCATCCGACACGGGGATTCCATCGCGCCTGCGCTCGACCTCCATGCGCCATTCCGGGTCTCCCGCCACTAATACTTCCTCGAATCCCGTGGCCGTACGCGACGATTTCACCATTCCCACCAGCGACTGCATGCGCCGAGCAAATTCATCCAACGACACGAAGCGCGCCACATCGATCGCCAGAAACATTTGACTGGTGCGCATCGGCTGACCCTGAATGCGGATCCCACCGAGTTCCGTCGACATTGCTCCCCCACTCAACACCGCGCAAAGAATCTCGGCCATCATCGCCAGGCCGCTCCCCTTATAGCCACCCAGTGGCATCAGCAGCCCGGATAGCGCGGTTTGCGTGTCGGCGGTCGGCACACCGTCAGAATCCATGGCCCAGCCTTCGGGAATTGTGGATCGGCCGTGGAACTGCGCGTTCAGTATTTTGCCCAGCGCGACCGTGGTGGTGGCCATGTCCAGCAGCCACGAGTCCGGTCCTGGCACCGACACACAAATAGGATTGGTGCCGAACCGCTGATCTTTCCCCTGCCACGGCGCTACCAAGGGAGACGCGTTGCACATCACGATGCCGATCATCCCGGCCGCTGACATGCGTTGCGCCCAAAACGCCGCCGCGCCAAAATGATTCGACTCGCGCGATACCACCAGGGAGACTCCGTGATCGCGGCCTAGGCGAATGGCATGGCCGCAACAGATCTCGGATATCCATTGACCAATTCCGTTTTGGCCGTCGTATACCAGCGATCCGCCGCTTTCCGTGACCACTCGGCCATCGGTGTTTATATCAATGTTCCCCATTAAGATCAGCTCGATGTAGAACGGCAACAATTGCAGTCCGTGAGAATCGACCCCACGCAGGTTGGCGGCCACTAGCGATTTCGCCACCAGCTCCGCTTTGGGGTACGGGACCTTTGTCGCGATCAAGAGCTGATACGCAAAGCGAGTAAGAATTTCCGAGGAGAGTGTCATGCAGTCTAACCGATTGTAGTATTAGCCGCGGATGAACGCTGATAAACGCGGATAAGCAAAACTGTTTTATCCGTGTCCATCCGTGTGCATCCGTGGCCAATGACTTTCGTATACTGACGCCATGGTCGCATTAGTCACTGGCGGTGGACGCGGTATCGGGCGCGGCATCGCGCTCGGACTCGCCAAGCAAGGGTGGGAGGTCGCGGTCACGGCCCGGTCCGCGGATCAACTATCGGAGACAGTGCAATTGGCCGAGGGTCGCGTGATTGCCGTGCCCGCCGATGTCTCCAATCGGAGCTCGGTCAAAGCCTTGGTTCGCTCGGTGGAGTTTATGTTGGGACCAGTCAGCCTGCTGGTGAACAACGCCGGAACTGCCGGCCCACTAGGACCGTTTTGGGAGAGCAATCCGGAGGACTGGTGGGGATGCCAGGAAGTGAACCTGCGCGGTCCAATGTTGTGTTGCAGGGAATTGCTGCCTGGCATGATTGCGCGCCAGGCTGGACGCATCATCAACGTTGTGAGTGGAGCCGGATGCCGGGCTTATCCGGATATGTCCGCCTATGTGGTTAGCAAGACCGCGCTAGTCCGCTTGAGCGAGCAATTGGCGCTCGAGTTGAAGCCGCACGGCGTCAGCGTGTTCCCCATCATGCCCGGTTTGGTCCGGACAGTGATGGTGGAGGAAGCACGCCAGCATTTGCCATTCGTGCAAAAACAACTGGATGACGGCCTTGAAGTTACGCCCGATGTGGTGGCGAAGCTAGTCCTAACGCTCGCGTCGGGCGCAGCCGACTCACTCAGCGGCAGGTTGTTCTCGGTAGCTGACAACGTCGCAGAGATTGTTCGCCGAACCGAACAGGTGCATGCGAACGAACTGCACCTGTTGCGCGTCCGGAGCGCGTAAAGCAAAGTCTGTGACTGAGCCGCGACCGTGAGGGAGCCGGTGTCTGGAACTTATTTCGGCTGCGGGACAATGCGAAGATACGGCTTCGGCGACTTCCAGCCATTCGGATATTTCTGCTTCGCTTCTTCCTCTGGTACCGACGGCAGGATGATGACATCGTCACCCTGTTTCCAATTCACCGGCGTGGCCACTTTATGCTTCGCGGTGAGCTGCATGGAATCCAGGACTCGCAGCACCTCATCGAAGTTGCGTCCGGTACTCATCGGGTAGCTCAGCATCAGCTTAACTTTCTTGTCAGGGCCCACCACGAATACCGTGCGTACAGTGGCGTTGTTCGCCGCGGTCCGTCCGTCCGAAGTGGTTCCGGAATCCGCCGGCAGCATGTCATAGAGTTTGGCGATCTTCAATTCCGGGTCCCCGATCATCGGATAATTCACTTTGTGACCCTGGGTCTCTTCGATATCGGCCGCCCACTTGCCGTGACTCGATACCGGATCCACGCTCAGTCCGATAATCTTGCAATTTCGCTTTGCAAAATCCGGCTGGAGGCCAGCCATGTAGCCCAGTTCAGTGGTGCATACCGGAGTGAAGTCTTTGGGGTGCGAAAACAAGATCGCCCAGCCGTCGCCGATCCATTCGTGGAAGTTGATGGTGCCTTGGGTGGTCTCGGCAGTGAAGTTAGGAGCTTCGTCGTTGATGCGTAACATGGTTCTTATATTTTAGCAGTCACCCTCCGGCTTGCCGACAAATCTTTACACTACTCAGTAACGGGCTTAGGCCCTCCGCCGTCGATAATTAAAAGCGGGAGGAAAAACTGCGCGTAACTAGCACCGCACGATCGTTCGCACTTCTGATTCTCGCTGCCGCGATTTCCCTAGCGCAGACGCCTCTGGAGAACGATGCCAATATCGCTCCCCCGCCACCTCCCATCTCGAACGACCGGATTATGGGCGTCATTCCGAACTTTCAGACCGTCAACGATCCGAACCAGATCGTTACACCGTTGAGCGTGAAACAGAAGTTCGAGCTCTTTCTAAGAGAAACTGTCGATCCGTTTACGATCCTGTCCGGCGCCGCAGGTGCAGCCCTGTCTCAATCCGACAACGACAACCCAAAATACGGGCAAGGCAGCGGACCCTATGCCGAGCGGTTCGGCGCGGCCGTGGCCGATATCACTACCCAGAATTTTTTCAGCGATGCAGTGCTCTCGTCCATCTTGCATGAAGATCCCCGCTACTTTCGCAGAGGCCCACAGTATCGATTCTGGTATCGGCTCGGCTATTCCTTGAGCCGCGTGGTGATGACCCAAACCGACACGGGCAAACCGATTTTCAACTGCGCCAATATTGGCGGTATGGCTTTGGGTATTGGGCTTTCCAACGCCTACTATCCCGATAAGAGTGTCAACGGAAATGAAGTAGCAACGCGATTTGGGACCAGCCTGGTTGCTTCGGCGCTGTCCAATATCCTGCCGGAATTCTGGCCGGATATCAAGCAGAAGTTCTTCCACCACAAGTAGGACAAGCCTCTGGCTTGTCCATTCTTCAAGACTTGCTATCCTGATCGGTTGGCACGCATTTACCCTTTCCAACCCTATCGCTATAGTGCGAAAGCCGGCGCGATCGAAAACCTCGTAACGCAGCCCTATGACAAGATTTCTCCAGCCATGCAGGCGCGCTATCTTTCGCTGAGCCCTTACAATCTGGTAAGGCTCATTCTCGGCGAAAGATTCCCCACCGATTCCGATCGCGACAATGTTTATACGCGGTCAGCCTCCACTTTAAGCACCTGGATTGCGAACGGACTCCTGGAACGCGAGAACGCCCCCAGCCTCTATGCTTACTATCAGCGATTCACTGTCCCCGATACAGGGCAAACTCTGGAGCGCAAAGGGTTCATCGGACTTGGCGCACTGGAAGAGTATTCAGCCGGCGTGGTGCATCGGCACGAACAGACACTGTCGGGTCCGAAGAAAGATCGAATGGAGCTGGTTCGGCACACCCGCGCGCAGTTCGAGCTGCTTTTCTTGCTGTATCCGGATCCCGATTTGACCATCGACAAGATACTCGATGCAGCCGTGGCGGACGCACCGGGTATCGTCATGAAGGACGAGTATGACGCCGTACATCGGTTGTGGAGGATTTCCGAGCCATCCGCCGTGCGCGCTATTCAGGAGTCCATGGCGGACAAGAAACTGCTGATCGCCGACGGCCATCACCGCTACGAAACTGCGCTGGCTTTCCGCAACGAGAACCCAGGTTTGGCGGATGCCGCCAGCGTCCCGATGACTTTCGTCAACATGCATTCGCCAGGCTTGGAAATTCTGGCGACACATCGTGTGGTCCGCGGCCTGACCGGCTTTGATCCAGCTACGTTTCTGGCCAAGGTTCAAGGGCGGCGGCTGGGTTCCCTGGATGAATTGCGGCAACTGTTTCGCGTTCTGTCGCCGGCTAAGATCCGGATCGGCATCGCTCTGCCCTCCGGCGAAATTCGTCTGTACGAGCGTGACCGCAAGCCCGGCGACCTGGACGTCAACGTCCTACATCAATACTTGCTCGGCTCGCTGCTCGGCATCAGCGAAGAAGCGGTCCGGGACGAAAAGCACATCGAGTACGTGCGCGGCCTGGATGCCGCCTACACCAAGGTTCGCGAAGGCGCCGATGCAGCGTTCCTGCTGGAGCCGACCACGATGGAGCAAGTCGCCAGCGTAGCCTTCTCAGGAGGAGTAATGCCGCAAAAGTCCACCGACTTTTATCCAAAGCTACTTAGCGGTTTGACCATCCACAAGCTGGAACGCTGACTCAGGTTCCGATTTCGACTACCGGGGCCAAGGCAGAGATCTAACTAGATTCTTTATCGGGTTCCTTTCCTAGTGGGCCGTCGCTGCTGGATCCTTACTACTGCCGTGCGTCGGCATGAGTGCCGACGCGGCACGCAAAAAGTGCGTGCGCTACGCGCGTGNNGCCGCGTTCGCACTCATGCGAAGGCATAGGATTTCGATGCTAAAGTTCTTTCGCCGACAGCCCACTAGTGCACTCTATCATCGCCGGGCATCTAGCGCCCCGAATCCTGGACCCGACCCTTCCAGAGCCCTCCGCGTCCGGCGAAGTAGCGGACCGCCGAATCTACCGTTGCGATCATGTAGAACAGCGCGACTAGCGGCAACAGCAGAGCCCAGGCTACCGAACGCCGATAAAAACGGAGCGGCGGCACATACGAAATCATCATCAAAATCCACGCTGCCATTCCACAGGCGGCCGCTATACGATCGCGGGTCAGAATCAAAAGCGGCGGCGCCAGATAGATGACGGCCATCCCAAGGATTGTCCCGGCCAGCAGCCATACCGAGTGGCCAAGCTGAGTAAACGCGCTGCGTGAAATCATTCGCAGGATTTCCCCGAAGCTAGCGTATTCGCGGATGCTCCGAGTTTCTTCCGTAAGTCCCATCCAGATATTGCCTCCCTGCTTCACCGCGCGCGCCAGCGCGCAATCGTCGATTAATTCGCCGCGAATGGCCGCGATTCCGCCGATCCGTTCGAGTGCCGACGGCCGGATCAGCATGCACCCTCCCGCCGCGCCAGCGGTTTTTCGATCACGCCTTGCAATCCACGACGGTGGATAGAGTTTGAGAAAGAAGAACACAAACGCTGGAATCAACGCACGCTCGGCCAGCGTCTGGCATTGCAGCTTGACCATGTATGACACCAGGTCCAAGCCCCCCGCTTCTGCGCGCGCAACCAACCCAGCCACGTTGTCGGGCGCATGCACGATGTCAGCGTCGGTCAACAGAAAATAATCGGGCCGAAGCTCAGCACCGCGTTTGAGTCCTTCAGAAACCGCCCACAGCTTACCGGTCCAACCTTTTGGTAGCGGCGCAGCTTCGACGATGCGCAGCCGTTCGTGCGTGCCTGCGGCTGCGACGGTCGCATCCGTGCTGTGGTCGTCAACCAGGATGATGTGCAGGGAGCCGGCATACTCTTGGTTGAGGAGCGACGCGAGTGCCTGGCCCACCACCGCCTCCTCGTTGCGCGCTGGAATCACCGCCACCACCGATTTTGCGAGCGGCACGTCCAGCTTCGGAATCGGGGCCACGCTCACCAGCCAGAAGCCGCCGCGCGCAACCAGCAAGTAAATCCACACCGCAAGCGAAACCGCACCAACTAGCTCAAACAGGAGCACCGATACATAATGGTGACATAGTGACCGACTTCGTCCGGGATCTGCGCCACGCCTTCCGCCTCATTCGAAAAGCGCCCGGGTTTTCCCTTTACGTGATTGTTCCCCTCGCCCTCGGCATCGGACTGAACGGCGCGATCTTCATCTTGTTGGACGCGTTGTTATTGCGGCCGCTTCCGGTGAAGAAGCCGGAGGAGCTGGTGCGACTAGTACAGGTGATCCAGAATCTTGGACCGCGCAGCTACTACAGCTACGATACCTTTGAAGCGCTGCAACGCAAATCCACCAGCCTCACCGAGATCATCGGCTATGCGGATGCGAATACCGCGATACGCGACTCGAGCGGCGTGAGCCGGATTCGCTGCCAGATCGTGACTGGCAATTTCTTCACCGCTCTAGGAGTGCAACCGTTACACGGCCGCGTTCTAACTTCAGCCGACGCACTGGAACAGGCCGCAGCGCCGCCCGTGGTTGTGAGCTATCCATACTGGCGGCGGCAGCTTCAGCGCGATCCGGCAATTGTCGGCAGAACCATTGCGCTTGACGATCGCCCGTTTACCGTCGTGGGAGTGATGCCGCAGCGTTTCAACGGGCTCGAAGTGGAAACGTCGCCGGATATTTTCGTCCCTTTGATGGCCGCGAGTTTGGTTTCGAAAACCAATCCGGACGCCAACTCGTTTCGCAAGTTTGAGTACTCACTGGCCGCGCGCCTACGGCCGGNNACGAGCGTCTGGAACTGCAGCCTATCGGAAAAGGCGTTTCCCTGATCCGGCCCAAATTTGCATCGGGGTTGATTTTGCTGATGAGCGGTGTTGGGCTGCTGCTCCTGATGATCTGCGCCAACGTGGGAGGGCTACTGCTAGCTCGTGCTTCGGCTCGGCGCGAAGAGACTGCCGTGCGGCTTGCGATTGGCGCAACTACCGGTCAACTTATTCGGCAGTGGCTGACCGAGAGCCTGGTTTTGACCACGATCGGCGGAGCGGCGGGGTTATGCGTGGCCTTCGCCGCTGCGCCGCTCCTGGTCCGTGCGCTTCCACCGGTGCGCGATCTCAGCGCCGCGGTGCTGACGCTTTCCGTGGATCTGCGCCCCGACGGCCGCATGCTGGCGTTTGCAATCGCACTGTGCGTTGTGTGTGCGCTGTTCGCGGGCCTCCCTGCGGCATTTGAGGCGACCCGAGCAAATCTGCACTCGTCCCTCAAAGCGGCGCGCGGCACCTCACGGCAACCACTCCGCTGGATACTGGTAGCGCTTCAAATCGGTCTGTGTACCTTTCTGCTGGCTGGCGCGGGATTGTTGGTATCGACATTCCGGCATCTCCGCGCGCTCGATCCCGGCTTCGACCGCGACCACATCGTCACGTTTTCGCTCGACCCTGGCATGGCGCATTACACCGTGCAACAAGCTGAGGCTTTGCGCACGCGTCTGCTGACCGCGGTACGCGACCTGCCTGAAGTCGAATCGGCCGGCAGTGCGATGCTGGGCCTGATGCGTGGCACCGGCATCAAAACCACCGCCGCTCCCGAAGGCCAAATCACTCCGCGCCGCGATTTTCTGAACAGCAGTTTGAATTTCGTCTCGCCTGAGTATTTCGAGACCATGCGCATCCCGTTACTCGCCGGCCGGAATTTCCGCGCCGACGAACCGGAATCAAAGCCTCGTCGCGCAATCGTGAACCGCGCATTTGTGAGGCGCTTCTTTCCCAGCGTGGACCCCATCGGACGGAAATTCGGTATCGGAACCGACAAGATTGTTCCCGGCGATTACGAAATCATCGGCGTGGCAGGCGATGCGAAGTACCGTTCTCTGCGTGAAGTGGTTCCACCGACGATTTACAACTTCGCGTATTCCGACCCAAAGTACGTAGCTGGGTTCATCCTGCACGTGCGTACGAAGAACCGGCCGGAAGCTGTGATCCAATCGGTGCGGCGCGTGCTGAACCAAATTGACCCGCGCCTGCCGTTCTACGAAATCCGAACCCTGGCCGAAGAAGTGGATGCCACGCTGTGGGCTGAACGCCTGCTGGCGTGGTTATCGTCGGCATTTGCCGCGGTGGCGGCGGTTCTCGCAACGCTGGGAGTCTACGCCACGCTCGCTTATGCCATCGCGCAGAGCCGGAAGGAAATTGGTATCCGCGTAGCGTTGGGCGCGCGGGCAGCGGATGTGCTTCGACTCTTCTCAGCGCGGCCAATGCGCTTTGCCGGCCTGGGAGTGTTGCTCGGAGTCGCCGGATTCTATGCGGCCACGCCCGCCTTTCGCAGCGTGCTGTATGAAGTTTCTTCAACCGATCCAATCACAGTAGTTTCAGCAGTAGCCGCCGTCCTCGCGATCGCGCTGGCAGCGACGATGGTGGCGGTAAGCGGAGCGCTGCGGGTGGATCCAGCGATAGTATTACGAGACGAGTAGCGAAACCGGCGGCCACTCGGGCCGCGTCGAAATCCAAGTGGAGGTTCGCGGCATGCCGAAGGTGAAAGGTCCAACCGAAGGCAGGATCACCGGCCGGACAGTCATCGACCAACTCATCCGGAACATGGAATTGGGGCAGTTCGAGATGGCGTACAGCACCTTGCTGCCGTGCATCTTCAGCCTGTATCTGCACCCGGATGATTATGCCCGGCTCACGGGCGTCTTTGACCTGATCAAAGAAGACGCAAAGCGGGCGCTCGCGGCGCGTCTGGAGCAGTTGAATGCAAAACCACTCGGCCTGAGTGTGATCCGTCCCGGCAAGGATCGAAAGCCGTACAAGATCGCTTGCAAGGATTGGACCTTTGAATTCTTTCCGGACTCGGAAGGTGTGGTGCCGTTGGGCGACGTAGAGATCCACTCCGAGCTGAACGAAGTTCCGCAACCGGGCTATCACGGAACCAAGACCACGCTGCTCGATCGCGAGCCTGCCGTGGGATCCAGCACTCAGACTCGCCAATCCAGCGAGCGTGTTTTGGCCGAAATCCGTTATGAAGACGACTCAGGCCCGCAGGTTTATCACATGATGCAAGACGAGATTAGCATCGGACGCGGTGGCGACGACGTGCTGGTGAACCTGGCTCTGTATACCAACGACGAAGTATCCCGTGAACATTTGCGCGTCCGGCGCGATACGGCGCGTGGTGGCTTTCTGATCGTAGACAACAGCATGAACGGCACCTGGCTGAACGGAAAACGGCTGACCCGCGGTCAGGAAGAGAAACTTCCGGCACAGGCTGAGATCGGCGTAGCCGAGATACTAACGCTCCATTTCGAGGCCAAAGGATGAGGCCCCCGCGTGGCGCACGCACTCCTGCGNNCACACTCGTGTGAACGCCTGGGGTTTTCCGCGGTAAACATGGGCGTAACCACTAAATGGCGATCCGCCGCACTCACCGACCCCGGCCGCCTGCGCGCTGAGAATCAGGACCGCAGCTATATCGACGATACTCTCGGCGTCTTCCTAGTAATCGATGGACTAGGCGGCCACGCGGCCGGCGAGAAAGCCGCGGAAACGGCGCTCGAAGTGATTCGCACCGAACTTGAAGCCTCACACGACGACACCAGGCACCGCATTCGAGACGCGATCGCGGCCGCCAACAATCGCATTTACGATCTCGCTCAGGAAAACGAAGACTGGCGCGGTATGGCCTGCGTCCTCACGCTAGCCGTCATGAATGACGACCGCGTCATCGTCGGCCATGTGGGCGATTCCCGGCTCTATCTCATCTGGAATGGCGCCATGCGGAAGCTCACCTCGGATCATTCGCCGGTGGGCGAGCGTGAGGATCGCGGCGAGCTGACCGAGGCCGAAGCCATGCTGCATCCTCGGCGGCACGAGGTGTTCCGCGACGTCGGAACCCGGCGCCATGAGCCCGAAGATGAAGAATTCGTCGAGATGAAGGAGTTTTTATTTAAGCCCGATGCCGCCATGCTTTTGTGCAGCGACGGCCTCAGCGACCTGATCACTTCCGCCGAGATGAGCGAAATCATCGACCGTTACGACGGCGATGCGGAGCAAGTAGCCGGCGATCTGGTGGACGCCGCCAACCGCGCCGGCGGCAAAGACAATATCACAGCTATATTCGTGGCGGGCAGCGAGTTCCTGGGTCACGATTCCCCTCAAATGGCGGAAGCTCGCGTGCGCCATTCCATCACCAGAGCGCGTGAAGGCGCCCTTGCGGTAGTAACGCACCAGAGTACCTCCCGAGTATGCCGGATTCTCACCAGTCGAGTAGCTTTCTTAATCTACGGGTTTGCAATAGGGGTGGCTCTGGCGCTAGCATGGCGGTAAGCGAAACCGCCCGCCCGCGTCTGCGTCAACCTCACTTAGGCAATTTGTGCTCAGTTCGAAGCAATTCGGAAATTATCAGATCATCCGCAAGCTTGCGCGCGGCATGACCGACGTGTATTTGGCCTTTGATAACAGCGCCAAACGTCACGCAGTATTAAAAATTGTTGAGGAATCATCCGATCCGCTGACGCAGTTGATCCTCGAAGCGGAGCGTCGTGGCGCGGCCATACAGAAGCAATTGCACCAGGCCGATTCGCGTGTCATCGAGCTTTACGAGTATGGCGAATTGGATGGATATTTCTTCATCGCCATGCAGTACATCGAAGGGCGAACCATCGCGGAAATTCTGAAAGAGGAAAAGCGGATCGATCTGGCGCGCGCCACGAAATTCGCGGTCGAGATACTCAGCCAGCTCGACCGTTTGCATTCGTTCCAGGCTGAGATCGACGGCGAGCGAAGGTCCGTAGTGCACGGCGATATCAAGCCGTCTAATATTCAGATCGGCGCCGACGATGAAGTACGCCTGCTGGATTTCGGCATCGCCAAAGTCCTGACTTTCACGCATAGCCGCACGCATTTGAATTTGGGCAGTCCGGGCTATTGTTCGCCGGAAAGATTGAGCCGCGGCCAGGTGGATCGCCACGCGGATCTCTGGGCGGTGGGCATCACGCTGTACGAGATGCTGGCTGGGTCACCGCCCTACCAGGCGCAGGATACGCGCAAGCTGGAAGCGTTGATCCAATCGCGGCGTCCTCCGCGCGCATTGCCGGTTGAGTGCCCCCGCGGGATGCAGGCAATTCTCAACAAGGCGCTCGCCGGAGATCTGCACCAGCGCTACGTTTCCGCAGCCGCGTTTGAAAGCGATCTGCGTCTGTTCTGGCAAAGTCGCGCCACGGTGGCCGAAACAGAACGGCGCACTTCCTGGAACACCAATCCGACCATGGAAAAACAGCGCATGCGCATCCTGCATGCCCTGCCCCGCAGCGTAGCGAGCATGGCGGACACGGTGAGACAGAGCGTCATGAAGTTGAAGCCGCCTCAACGAACCAAGCGAGTGGCTTCCGTGCTAAGTATTTTGGTGGCGCTGTGCTGGGGTCTACTGGCCGGCTTGGTGGTCTGCGTTCCCGCCGGGTACATGTATCGCTTCTGGCGCGAGAGCACGCCCCTGCACGCCAATGCGGACTTTTCTCGCCTCAGCGTGGCGGGCATCAACGCCAATTGGAGTCTGTTTCGCGAACTCGAGCATCGCAACGCATTCCTGGGCGACTTCTCTCCGGCCAAGCGGCTTTCCATGCCGCTTCGTTCCAGCCTGCTGCATGCGGCCGACGACGTGGTTGAACGCTATCGCAACAATTCCGATCCGGCTATCGAAGATTTCGATTGGCAAAAAGCCGCGGTGTGTCTTCAGCACGTACTCGATATGGATCCCGCCGATCACGGCGCGCAAGGCAAGCTGGCGCTGGTAGAAGGATATTTGGGTCTGGTGCGGGCCAATGCGGGTCAGAGGGAACAGCGTCAAGCATCGGTGGAAGCTGCGCAGGCGAAGTTCCAGGAATCCGTTTCTCTCATTCCCCGCGCCCCGGACCCACATCTGGGCTTGGCGCGAATTTACATCTACTCGGTGCGGAACGTCGGGAAAGCCATCGCCGAGCTGCACGAAGCCCAACGCCTGGGGTTCCAACTGGGACCGCGAGAAATGGAGCAGGAAGCTGATGGGTATAGGTTCCGGGCGAAATCGGAGCTGGTCGCCGCACGCGTGTTTCGGGGGAAATCACGGGCAACCGAAGAGCGTTATCTTCGGCTCGCGCAACGCGATTACGATCGGGCGCGCCAGCTTTACGAGCCTATCCAGGGTTACTCAAATGTCAGTGTGGCCCTGCGTGAGGTGGATGATGACGATCAAACTCGGCAGGAACTGGATGACATCCTGAAAAAACCGGTGAAGCTTGCCAAACGGCAGCGCCGGACCACCGCTCGGAGGTACAGCCGGTGGCAGTAACCAAAAGCTGGGAAGCAAAGGTTCTCGCTTTCGGAACCGAATCCGGCGAACCACGTCGAATCGGATGGCGTGAATTTGCGTGGCTGGTCGCCGCATCTTTGTTAGTGTCGATTGGCCTCGCGCTGGTGTACTCGGCCAAGACCCACAACTTCGGAGATCTTGGCTCCCGCCTCGATCGCGGCGAATTGCTGGATCTAAACAGCGTCTCGAAGCCCGAACAGTTACTGCCTTTTCTTCAGATTTTTCCGAGCGAGACCGAACGCCAAGCAGCCGCCAACAAAACCTTCGAGTTCCTTACGGCTCACCGGCCCATCCGCAACGTTGGCGCGCTGTCCCGCCTACGAGTCAGCAAAACGGAGATCGAGAGCCAACCGGAGTGGAGCGTTCTGGGAAAACAATTGCAGGAGCAACTTGCCAGGCAACAAGGGAAACCGCGCCGAACGGAATTACGCATCCCGCTGCTGCCGCTCGCAAAGGTGAAGCCGGCCCTGACGGTTCGCACGCCACGCGAGTTTCAAACCCAGTTTCTGATTTGGATCGCAGCCTACCTGACCGGATTCTATGTGGTGTTTCTGGTCTGGCGATGGAGCGCTTTTCGCGGCGATTTCAGCGTTCTGCCCGCTCTTCACCTGCTTACCGGAATCGGTTTGGTACTTTCCATCAGTCTCCGCGATCCGTTGCGAGACACGCTTGAGTTCAGCAAATTTGCGTGGGGTGTCGCGCTAGGATGCGTAGTGCTTTTGCTGCCCGCGTTGCGCATCGTGAACTATCAACGATTCTCCAAGTGGTGCTACACGCCGCTATTTGCGGCCTTTCTGTTATTCATCGGATTGCTTCGTTTCGGCTCGGGACCAGGCGGCAACGATGCCAAGGTGAATCTTGGACCCTTCCAGCCAGTGGAAGCCATCAAAATCTTGCTGGTGTTCTTTTTGGCCGGATACTTCGCGCAGAATTGGGAGCGGCTGCGCGACCTGCGCGAGAAACGGCTGGTGCCTCGCTCGCTGCGCTGGATCAATCTGCCGCGATTCTCGCATGTCCTGCCCGTAATGTGCGCCGTCGCGTGCGCGCTAGGATTGTTCTTCCTGCTGAAAGATCTGGGTCCCGCGCTGGTCACTGGCTTTCTGTTTCTCGCGATGTTCTGGGTAGCGCGCGGGCGCGCCGGATTGGCATTGCTCGGTATTGTGCTGTTGGTTGGTGGCGTCACCATTGGATATAGGCTCGGGAAACCAACCACAGTTGTCGAGCGCATCGACATGTGGCTCTCGCCCTGGGATAACGATGTTCACGGCGGCAACCAATTGGCGCACTCGTTGTGGGCTTTTGCCACCGGAGGTGCTTGGGGATCCGGACCGGGATGGGGCGATCCAGCGATGATCCCCGCGGGCAACACCGATCTCGTGCTGCCAGCGATCGGCGAAGAATGGGGATTTGCGGGCGTGACCGCGGTTCTGTTGTTGCTCGGCTTTTTGGTTCATCGCGCGCTACGCATCGGGTTGCGTGCGCCGAATGAGTATGGGCTGTTCCTTGCAGTGGGGCTCGGAGCGCTGATTGCCTTCGAGATGCTCTTGATCTCTGGCGGCGTGCTGGGCGCCATTCCACTTTCAGGCGTAGTGTCGCCGTTTCTGAGTTCGGGCAATACAGCGATGCTCGCCAATTTCCTCATCTTCGGAATCCTACTGGCCATCTCCAATCACTCGCGCGCCAGCGTGGCTGATGAACCTTTCCGTCGGCCTGTCCGGTCACTCGAAAGAGCGCTGGCCGTCTGCACATTGACGTTGCTCGGCATGGCCGCCTATTTCCAGGTTCTACACGACCGCGAATTTCTGGCCCGCGACACCAAGGTCTTCGAAGACGACGGAGTGAAGCGGCCCCAGCACAATCCGCGGTTGAATTCGCTGGCGCATGAAATCCATCGCGGCGACATTTTCGACCGCAACGGGATTCTGCTTGCTACCAGTGACTGGAATGAATTGGAGCAACGCCGCGCGGAGTACGCCAAGCTCGGAATCAACATCGACACCACTTGCTCGCGCCTGGATAACCGGCACTATCCTTTCGGAGCAGCGACCGCGCACGTTCTGGGCGATTTGCGCACGGGCGATAATTTCCACGCCACCAATGCATCATTGATCGAACATGATTCGAATGTGAAACTGCAAGGGTTCACCGATTACAGCGAACTGGTCCCGTTGGTTCGCTATCGCCATCACCCGGGGAATTCTGAAATCCAGCGGCTGATGGCGCGTGATCGCAACCTGAAAACCTCGCTCGATATTCGCCTTCAAATGCGCGTGGATAAGCTGCTCGAGGAGCACCTTGCGAAAGCTCATAAGGATAAAGGCGCAGCCGTTGTGATGGACCCGAAGACCGGCGATGTTCTGGCGCTGGTCAGTGAGCCGGAGCCTCGCGCGGGCGAGGCAACACCGGATGAGCTCTTGGACCGGGCCCGCTATGCGCAGTATCCGCCCGGATCAACGTTCAAGCTGGTCACCGCAATGGCCGCGCTACGCCTTGATCCCAAGCTAGCCGATCAAACATTCACCTGCCGCCGTCTGCCCGATGGCCGAACGGGCGCGATCATTCCAGGCGTGCGTAAACCCATTCGAGATGATGTCGGCGATTCGGCTCACGGAACGCTCTCCATGGAGCGAGCCATCGTTGTTTCGTGCAACGCGTACTTCGCGCAGTTGGGAGTTTTCTCGGTAGGCCCCAAAGCGCTGAGTGAAACCGCGAACCTGCTCGAAATCCCGGCCGGCAGCATCGCGGATTTGAAGGCTGCTATGCCGTTCGCCGCCTATGGACAGGGGCCGGTGCTGGTGACTCCGTTCAAAATGGCCCGCGTGGCAGCTACCATTGCCGCCTCAGGCGAGATGCCACAGGGGCGATGGGTGATTGATAGCAGCAACGCGCGAACCAGCTCTCCGCGCTCGATACTCGCGCCGGATCTGGCGAATTTCCTGGCCCGTGCCATGCGTTCTGTAGTTTTGGAAGGAACGGCGAGACGCGCTATGAAAGGCGAGGTGGTCAGCGTCGCCGGGAAGACCGGCACTGCGCAGTTAGACGAGGGCATGCCGCACTCCTGGTTCGCGGGATTTGCGCCCTATGATGGCGATCGCTCAAAGAGCATCGCCTTTGCGGTTGTTGTAGAGCATGGCGGCTATGGTGGCGCCACCGCCGCGCCCATTGCACGCGCCATTGTGGATGCGGCCGCTGAGTTAGGGCTAGTCGGAGGAAAATGATGAAGATTTCCGAAGTCATTGAGCGGTTCGGGCGCACAGTGTTTGAGGCGCCTTTTGGGGCCATGGCAGAAACCATAGGCGATTCGCCCGAGGTGGCCGAGATTCGCATCGCAGTGCTGGATGAGGTGAAGAAGAAGATTCAGCGCGCTGGTGGCAAGGCGCTGTTTCCGTACAATCTGGTCCGCATCGGCATTCGCGCCAGCGGCAACGACGCAGCGGTGTTCGAACGTGATTTTTTTCGCAAGTTTTTCGAGGAAGAAATACGCAAGGGCATGACGAAGGAAGCCTGCCGGTATCCGGAAGACTTGCGTGTTGAGATCCGAGCATCCGATAGCGATCAGGAAAACTGGCTGCTGATCGAGACGCTGGCTGAGGACATCCCGGTGGCGCCGGAACCCGCGCGTGCGAAGCGCGTTGCGAGGTTGGTGGTGGTAACTGGGAGCGCCAATAAGCCGGAAGTCCCACTACAAAAAACGCGCATCAATATCGGCCGCCTGGTGGACGTTTACAAATCCGAGGGCCTATCGCGACGCAACGATCTGGCGTTCGCTGAAGACAATCCCATCAACCGCACCGTATCGCGCGAGCACGCCCACATTCTGCACGAGAAGAAGACCGGCGAGTACCGGCTGTTCAACGATCGCTGGTACAAACGCGGCGACAAGCGCGAGAGCAATTGCGGCCTGTGGATCGTTCGCGACGGCATGGGACAGGAAGTGCATCGGGACACGCGCGGAACCCGGCTCCTCCCCGGCGACGAGATCCACTTAGGCAAGGCCGTCCTCAAGTTCCAGGTGAAATAATCGCGGTTCGGTTACTGAACCGCGACCGTGAGGGAGTCGGTGCTTTTTCCCCTAAACCAAATCCAGCGCCTGCTCAAAATCGGCCAGTAGATCGCGCCAATCTTCGATGCCAATCGAAATCCGCACCAGCCCATCCGTTACGCCCGCCTGCGCAAATTCCGCGTCCGTAAACCCCGAGTGAGTAGTGGTCTTCGGATGGCATACCAGTGTCTCCACGCTGCCCAGCGATACGGCATTGCGCGCGATGCGTAAGTTGCGTAGAAACTCGAAGGCTGCCTTCTTGCCCCCACGGAGATCAAGCGAAAGCATCCCGCCTGGAAAATCGCACTGCTCATTGACGATGCGAATCTGTTCGGTATCAGTGAAAAGCGTGGGGTACAACACCCGCGCCACCTTTGGATTCCGCGCCAGCCGCTCGGCGATTCGTTCCGCGTTTTTGCTGGATCGATTCATCCGCAGCGCCACCGTCGGCAAGCGCCCGTCCAGCATCCAGCATTCATCCGGCTGCAGGATATTCCCGAATAGGCTTCTTTTTGACCGCATCTGGCGGATCAGGTCAGGGTCCACTGCAATGGCTGCTCCGCCGATCATATCGCTGAATCCGGAAAGATATTTGGTGGCCGAATACAAGCAAATATCGGCGCCCAGCATCAGCGGATGCTGAAATGCCGGACCCATCAGAGTGTTGTCCACCATCACCAGCGGCTTCCTGAGCAAACCAGCCGCGGTATCAGCCGCCTGCTTGATACCGGTCATGATGATGGTTGGGTTGGCCGGCGTCTCGATCAAGACCACCGCCAGATTCTTCGCGCTCCGTATCGCGTCATCAATCTCCTGGGTGGCGCCCGCCGGTACTGGAATACCGATTGTTCCGAGCGTTGAGAGAAAATCCTGGATAAGATGCTGTGTGCCGCCGTAAATCGGGACCGTATAAACAATGCTCTCGCCGGGAAGTACGAAGGTGAGCAGAGCCGTCATGATAGCGGCCATGCCGGAATTAAAGACCAGCGCGGCATGTGCTCCCGTTTCGAGCGGGACCATCTGATCCTCAAGAATCTCGGCGTTCGGATGATTGAAGCGCGAGTAAACCAGGTCCACCTGCTCGTCGGGCTCAGGCTGCGCGCGTCCGGCCATCAAGTCGAAGGCGCGCTCGGCCGCTTCCGGGCTGGAAAAAACGTAAGTCGAACTGCGGAACACGGCCGGTCTCGCCGAGCCCACGGAAAGGCTGGGATCGAAGCCCCGCGTCATCACCTGGGTATGCGGACGAAGTACGGAAGTATGCTTATCGGACATGAGTAAGACTCCCATCTCCGAGTTTACGTCTATTTCTTCGGTGCTTGGTCTTGCGCAGTTGTAGTGCTCGCCGATCTAAGCTCCGAGCCGAGATCGGTCCAGCCACTTGGGTCCTGGGTACAATCAGCGGCATTGCACCACTGAAAGCTGGTCACAGGGTGCAGTTCCCAAATGGACGCGCGCCAGCACGAGGCTTCGTGCCCGGCCAGTCCACAATTGTCCTTGGGCACGTTGTGCTCGTTATCCGCCATCAATTGCCCGACTACTCTTACTTGTTTGCCGAGGACTTGCTTCAGCACCTCAATCGTCCACTCCGGCGCTAGATCTCCCCTATATTGAGGAGTCATCTCCACCACTACCGCAGTTTCCTTCACAGCAAGCTTATCCGCGGCCGTTTCCTTACTCGGCGACAACACCGACGCCGCCACATTCTTATCGAATCCGATCCCGATGTGGAAATCGGTGTCGTCCGGCGAGGTCAGCTCGCAATTGCTGCTCTCTGCGCCTTCTTGCTTCACGTAATACAGATACCCGACCACACCGTATTCCTGACCCTCGCCCAGTTTTGCAAGGTCGTCCTTAAGATCGAAGTGATTGGATGGTGCGAGATCCTTGGGAGTCTGGCTGTCCAGGCCCTGATAATCCGCCGCGCTCGTGAAGAACTTCACAGGCGTCAAATTGCGAGCCGGCTCTTTGTTCTTAAGGAAGTTCAAATAGCCATCATATTTGCCGGCGACGCTGCAGCCAGTTTGATAGCTCGGATGACAACCACTGTAGTTTTCGATCCCTTCCGCGCACTTTACTGACGCGTTCGGATCAGTGGTAGGCACGTTGGAGCCTCCGCCGGGAGTCAGGTTGCCGACGGTCAGCGCCAGCGCTAGAGGAATTGCTCCAGCGGCCCCCAACGCAGCCGGCGATGCTTTGGTCTTTCTACCCTTGGCCGCCATCAGATACCTCCGCCTCCAATTATTTTTGGCGGTGGGGGAGGCGGCGGAGGCGGTGGCCCGCTCGGATCAGGCTTGCTCCCGGCCTGGATACCCTTGCTGACCGCATACGTGCTTGCACTGATACCCAATAGCGTTAAGACGTTCGCTGGGATTTCAGGAAACTTTGCACCGTTCTGAGCCACCACCATCAAGAACAGACTCAAAGCGATGACGAAGGTGAAAACCAAGAGCTGAAACCGCGACATGCTGGCTTTGCCGTCTTCGCTGAGCAGTGTGCTCAAATCGATGTTCCCGCGAATGATCTCCACCAGAATTACCATCCCGAACAGGAATATGAGCACCAGGAGTGCGTAGCCGATGGTCATCGTCAGCCTCTCTTTAGCGGTTCCGGGCCCGTAGATTGCTATCAGAAATGCGGCCACCAGAAAAACGACCACCATTATCACTTGCGGTATGATCAATTTCGCGTCTTTTCTGTTTTCGCTCATCGTATTCTCCTATTTCTTCGAGTTTTTCTTCTGGCTGGCTGTCAAGAGGTCCCACGCACTCTGCACCTTCCCACCCAGGTAGATTGCATGGCTCCCGCCTAATACGCCCACCAATGTGCTTGGCGCGTCCGGAAGGCTTGCGGCGGATGGATTATTGATCACTTGCAGCAGGTAGTACATCGCAGCGAGCAGGGTTGTCATTAACATCTGGGCCCGCGCGGGGCTAAATTCGGCCGGTTCATTAGGGCTTTGGCCCGGCCGTTTGGACACTGTGAGCAGGCCCGCGAGACCGATGCCGCCCGCAAATACCTTACTCGCGACGACGATCATCAGGCCGCCGAGCACAATAATAATCTCCAATCGCGCAGTTCTTACCAGATAAGGCATCGCTCACCTCCAAAGGTGTGAAAACGTATACTCCAGCGCCAGTACATTTGCAATGGAAACTTTGGAAACTCCCGTTAAATCGTACAATTCCGTAGTCGCGATCGCGGCAGCGTTACGAAACATGTGCTTCTGCGTCATTATGTTTCTGAGGAGTTAAGCACGTGACTGGTGATCTTAAATACGCGGCCAGGGTATTGCGCATCCGCTACTGCTCGCGGCAACGGGGATTTATGTCGTGATGGCGCAATCGGTGATCCAGCGGACGCAGGAAATAAAATTCGAATGGCGCTGGGTTCGCGTTCGCCCTGACGCGGATCGTTGCCAGTCTGCTCTATGGAGTGAAACCAACGGACGTCGGAACGTTCATCGCGGCCGGATTGGTGTTATTGGTGGCAGTGTTGTTGGCCGCCTTAATTCCGGCTCAAGCGGCCGCCCAAGTGGATCCGATGGTCGCATTGCGCCAAGAATAGGCGGACCCCCTGGTCCGCAACCGACGCCCACGTCGGCCTCCTGGTGAAATAGATAGAGCTTCAAGGTGCGGGTCCAGGGGGACCCGC
>PMUN01000127.1:0-2012 GCA_003166875.1 Bryobacterales bacterium
AAAACTGACCACTGCCGCGGGGTATACTGTGGCATCGAAAATGGAAACGCCGGACCACCCCAACGACGAAACCGCTAGTATCGCCGCCGATGAAAACGCCACGATCGCTACCGGTGACGCCTCGCTCGCTGGCGATTCGGCGGCCTTTAACATCGGCCAGGACATCGGTCCGTATCGCTTGGTAAAGCGGCTCGGCCAGGGCGGCATGGGTTCCGTGTGGCTGGCGGAACAGACCCATCCGGTTCGCCGAAAAGTGGCGCTCAAGCTCATCAAACCCGGCATGGACACCGAGGAAGTGGTGGCGCGCTTCTCCTCGGAACGGCAGGCGCTCGCGATGATGGAGCATCCCGCCATCGCACGTGTCTACGATGCCGGCTCAACCCCGGAAGGCCGTCCTTATTTCGCGATGGAATATGTCGAAGGCGTGCCGATCAACGACTACTGTGCCGCGCACCAGATCGGCACTCGCCAGCGTATCGAACTGTTCATGCTGGTCTGCGACGGCATCCAACATGCCCACCAGAAATCCATTCTTCACCGCGATTTGAAACCATCCAATATTCTGGTCACCGAACAGGACGGGCGGCCGGTGCCCAAAATCATTGATTTCGGTTTGGCGAAAGCTATGGAATCGAGCGCCGAAGAGTTTACGCTGCGAACTCGCGTAGGCGTCATCGTTGGAACGCCACGCTACATGAGCCCGGAACAGACCGACTATAGCGGCGCCGATGTCGATACGCGCACCGACGTTTATTCCCTCGGCATCATTCTTTACGAACTGCTGGTAGGCACACCGCCTTTCAACCAGGAACTTCCATTTGACGAACTGCTGCGAAAAGTTCGCGAAGAAGATCCCGAGCGGCCCAGCAAATTGGAGAAACATCTCTCCGCCGATCTGGATTGGATCACGCTCAAGGCNNATCGCTCCCCGGCCGACCTGGCTTCCGATCTGGGGCGATATCTGCGCAGTGAACCAGTAGAGGCCGCGCCGCCCTCCCGCACGTACCGCGCCGGCAAATTCGCGCGGAAGCATTGGGCCGGCATGACCATCGCAGCCGCGTTCGTGATTTTGTTGATCGCTGGAATTGCGGTAAGCGGCTGGCAGGCCATCCGGGCGACGCGCGCCGAAAGAGTCGCAACCGCCCGTAAGCTGGCAGCCTATGCCGTGCAGAATCTTTCTTTAGACCCCGAACGCAGCGTAATTCTGGCCATGCACGCCGTCGCGGCCACGCTTCGCTTCCGCGAGGCTGTAATCCCGGAGGCCGAAACCGCCTTGCACGCTGCGATTCTGGCGGATCACGAACTGTTCACTCTGCACCATCAGGGACCCGTTTTCGGATTGGCATTCAGTCCCGATGGCCGGCGTCTGGCCACAGTGAGTGACGACAAAACCGCCAAGTTGTGGGAGGCCGCTACGGGCCGCGAGATACTCACGTTGAAAGGTCACCAGGATCAGGTTTGGAGCGCCGCCTTCAGTCCCGATGGCCAGCGTCTGGCCACCGCGAGTCTCGACGAAACTGCCCGCGTGTGGGATGTCGCAACCGGCCGGGAATTGCTGACCCTGCGCGGTCACCAAAAGTCGCTCTCGGGTGTCGCCTTCAGTCCCGATGGTCGGCAAATCGCCACTTCCAGTGAAGATCAGACGGCCAAGCTATGGGATGCGACTAGCGGAAAAGAATTGCTCACGTTGCGCGGCCATCACGAGGGGCTTTCCAGCGTAGCCTTCAGTCCCGATGGAAAACGCGTGGCCACATCCAGCCAGGACAAGACCGTGAAATTGTGGGACGCATCCAGCGGGCGCGAGTTGCTCACCCTGCGCGGCTTTCGCGATCAGCCTTGGAGCGTGGTCTTCAGTCCCGATGGCCGGCGCCTAGCCACTGCCAATCACGATAAGACTGCAACCATCTGGGACGCGAACACGGGCCGCGAAATTCTGACTCTGCGTGGTCACCGTTACGAAGTTTACAGCGTGGCCTTTGATTCCGATGGGAAACGCGTGGCCACATCCAGCC
>PMUN01000127.1:2064-3711 GCA_003166875.1 Bryobacterales bacterium
GCTTTCAGCCCCGACGGCAAACATCTTGCCACCGCCAGCCTGGACTCCACCGCCAAGCTGTGGGCTCTCGATCCCCCTAGCGAGTTCCTCACGCTCTACGGTCATCATGACAAAGTAACCAACGTGGCATTCAGCCCGGATGGAAAACGCCTGGCGACATCCAGCGACGACCACACGGCGAAAGTGTGGGACGCTTCTACCGGTCGCGAATTGCTCACCTTGCGCGGTCACCAAAACAACGTCACCAGTGTCGTTTTCAGTCCCGATGGAAAACGGCTGGCCACGGCCAGCGCTGGAACCACAGCCCGCGTTTGGGATGCAGCCAGCGGCGAACAATTACTTATTTTGGACGGCCACGACGACGCCGTTTCGAGCATCGTCTTCAGTCCCGACGGCCGCCGCCTTGTCACCAGCAGTCTCGACAAGACGGCCAGAGTATGGGACGCCTCGAACGGAGATGAATTGTTGAAACTGAGCGGTCATCAGGACCGTGTCTGGGACGTCGCTTTCAGCCCGGATGGAAAACGGCTCGCCACCGCAAGTGCTGACCAGACGGCGAGGCTGTGGGACGCCGCGACCGGGCACGAGCTGCTCGACTTGCGCGGCCACCAGGATGAGGTGAAAAGCGTGGCCTTCAGTCCCGACGGCAAACGCCTTGCGACGGCCAGCGAAGACAAGACCGCGAAGCTCTGGGATGCCGCGAGCGGCCGGGAATTACTCACCTTGCGCGGCCACCAGATGCTTTTGCTGGGCGTCGTTTTCAGCCCGGATAGCCGTCGGCTGGCCACTGTCAGTTGGGATCGGACTGCCAAGGTGTGGGACGCTTCGAGCGGCCAGGAATTGGTTACCCTCAGCGGCCATCTGGATGCCGTTACCGGTGTCGCCTTCAGTCCGAACGAAAAGTTACTGGCTACGTCGAGTTTCGACGGCACAGCGCGCGTCTACATTCTCAATATTCCGGACTTGTTTGCGCTCGCACGCACCAGAATCACGCGCCAGCTGACTTCCGCCGAGTGCAAAGACTATTTCCAAACGGAAACCTGCCCGCCTCTGCCTTGACCGCATCAATAGGCTACAACCTATAATTACATAATATATTGATAGGTTATACCCTATCATCCAAAAGCGTTATAATAGGCTATAGCCTATGACAAGATCCCAGCGTGCAACACGTTCCCGCTCGCTACTCGATGACCGCTTTAGGAAACTCGGCCCGGCAAAGCGTTATGCCGCCCCTGTCCGCGGATGGATCAGGGCCATCCGGGAGGCGCTCGGCATGTCCACCGCGCAGCTAGCCAAACGGCTGAAGATCAAGCAACCTTCTTTGGTCGAGCTCGAACAATCCGAAGCTGCGGGCACGATCGAACTTCAGACGTTACGCCGTGTGGCTGCGGCTCTCGACTGCACTTTAGTCTACGCGCTTGTGCCCAACAAACCGCTTGAGACCATGGTCCGCGACCGTGCCCGCGTGTTCGAGCGAAGGCGCCGTGAGCACGTCGAACATTCGATGCTGCTGGAGGATCAAAAAGTTACCTCGAAAAATCTCAAAGCGCGGCTTGATGAAATCGTGCGAGAAACAAATCCGCGCCTGTTCTGGGACTAGCTTGCGAACTTGCTCTCAGGTTTAGAGAGTGCTACCGAACCGCG
>PMUN01000083.1 GCA_003166875.1 Bryobacterales bacterium
CCCAAATCCTGATCCAAACCCCGATCCGCCGCCGAATCCGCCTCCGCCTGTTCCGATTACGCCCACGCCGCTTGAACAACCACCAGTAACCAGGTTCCCGCTCGGACAAATCTCCAGCGAAAAACGCACATGCATTTGCGTCTGAAGACCGCCGGCCACAACCACAATGGGAACCGCCCCCTGGCCGAGACCGCTCGGAACGTTCAGGTTGATCTGATAAAGACCGGCGCTTGACAGTCCGACGAAAGTCGGCGTGACGGAAACGTTATTAATGAAAAGGCTGATGGGATGCTTCACCGGCGCTGCGCCAGTGAACGCCTTTCCAGCCGAGACGGCAGGAGTAGTCGGCCCTAGCCCGACAGCAAAAAGTTCAACGATATCGCCCGGCCGCGCGGCCACCGTATGATAGCCAAGCTTAGTCCCGGTCGGCCCGAGAATATCATAGGTTCCCCCACCGTAAGCTCCCGAACCGTTCATCCTGAGAATGATTCCGGATACAAACCTCTTGTCCACCAGGCTGAACGCTGGCGCAAACTCGTTTAAAGTCACGGTCGATTTTGCTGTGCCAGCTGCGGTCTTAACCACCACCGATACCGGGCCCGTCGCCGTATCGTCCGGCGCCTGCAAATTGATCTGCCCCGGACTGACAAACATCAGAAACGCAGCTTTACCGTCGATCTCAACGCTCGTTCCGCCCAGCGACGTAGGAAAGTTGCCGTTCCAGTTGGCGGTTTCGCTGGCGAGATTACTTCCGAAAATCGATACCAGTTCCCCCGGCGCGATGATGCTTTCCGTTCCGTCCAGAGGCACCACGCCACCGGGCGAAATGAGTGGTGCCTGAAGTGGCACACTCGCTGGCGCCAGCGATCGCGGTATTCCAACAATGGCCCGCGCACTAGCGATGGGATCCGTCGCGATATTCCGAATGCCGCTGCCAATAATCTGTGCCGAGGCGTTTGTCACCATCGCCATGGCCGATCCGGTAACGGCCGCATAGAGCTTCCAGTTCCCCGCGCTATGCTTCAATGACCGGACGGTAGCAAAATAGCCCTCCAGCCGATGATCCAGGTCGAATTTGCGTGCAGCACCCATGGGAGCCGCTCCTAGGTTTTACCTGAAAACCTGTCTAAATGATGTACGTTTAAAAACCCGCTTAGAATACCATCCCAGCGGTATTCTTCCCCGTACCAGGTTGGTATAGCCCCAACCTTCTAACCGTAATGACGTAGCCGCCATACGAAAGGTAAGATGTTGTGCTAACTCTTTCGAGCTATATCACCCAACCAACATAGCTCACCTGCATTCACTGCTAAGCCTGGACTCATAGTGGGGCGGACCCCCTGGTCCGCAGCCGACGCCCTCGTCGGCTTGCCGAGTTTTAGATGAAGTTGACTTCGTCAGCAAAGGACGGGTCACCCGGAGCGAAAGGAAACCAAGTCAAGAGCGCGTTGAAAGGACCGACTTCCGCCGCACCGTGAGCTAATCGGCCACTATCCGCGCCCGGGTGCTAACGGAACTCGCGGTCCAGCTCGGGAACGTGCCGCGCGTTTCCTAAAACGCCGTCTGGGGACCACGAAGGGCACAAGTCAGCAATGACAACACGTCAAAGTGGATAACTTCCGGGTTCCCGACCACTATGCCTTCAGCCGGAGTAAGGTTTCCTGAGCCAACGCCAAAGCCCCTCCTCAATCTCGGCGTCAACACTCGAGGACGCCGCTCCCTCCGGTTCAGATGCCGCATCCAGCCGATATAATCGTCGACGAAGGGGGGCGGGCCGTGGGCGATCTGAAAACTTTACTTCTGTTGTTGATTTTTGTTGGGACGTGTTGGGGACAATCAGGTGCCACAAAGAAACTCGTCGGCACCTGGAATTTGGTACGTTTTGTGGATACACCTGAGGGAAGCGCTCCCCTTTACCGGTACGGCGAGCATCCAGTCGGGCAGTTCATCTACACAGCGGATGGATACGTGTCGATTCACATAATGCACGACCCCGCCGATCTGAAGCCGGCGCCGGACGTCCCGGGACTCGAAACAGCCTCACGGTACACGGGATACTTCGGCACATACACCGTCCTCGAATCCGAAAACATCGTTATTCATCACGTAACCGGTGGAAACCTGTCGTCCTACATCGCTACCGATCAGCGCAGGCCATTCCATCTGGACGGTAACACTCTGACAATCGGCGGCATTCGAACTACGCCCGACGGCCTGCGAGTACGGTGGGAGCGAGTTCTGATCAGGGCCTCGCCAGCCCGTTAAGCAGAGTCGCGCCTGGATCACGGCGCCTCGGGAAGTTGACCCTGGCTAACCCGTCAAGCGAAAAACGAGCACTTTTTTTCTGCGCTCAATTTTTTCTGCGCTCAACGGGTTCGGCGGGAGAACGAATCGAGCGAGGCGGAGAATGGAGCCTTTCGTTATTCGCGCTTCTTATTGCTGCCCACCGGCGGGCGCCGGTGGTTTGGCGGTACAAGCCGACAGTTTGGTGATACAGACCGAGCGATCCAGGGCAAAGCGCTTCGACGCGATGCCCAGAATCGTCCGTTGCTCTCGCAGGGGCGAACCCCTAACATTTACTGCTTGTCGTACACTATCGTGGCGTTGTACGCCTGCCCTTGAGCGTTAGTCCCCTTAACCGTGGAAGTCACCGTCTTGCCGTTCTTCGAGACCACCATTCGGCCCGTGACATTGTACTTTTCGCCCTTCTTCTTCTGCGTGAAAGTCAATGTGTTCGCGTTTACTTGCTTGATTGTGATGGTGTCATATGGGGATCCGGTCACCGGGTATTCCTTACCATCGTACTTTGCGGTGTAGCTGGCGTTGATCGCAGTGCCGTCAGCCTGTTCTCCAGTGGAGGTTGTTTTCACCCCGCCATCGGATGCTTCCCTGGTGATGGTGAGACTCTTGACAGGAGCGGCGGGGCTGAATTTCGATTTCTCCATGTTCAGTTTCCACGTCCCGAGGGTATTGTCAGCCGCAAACGCTCCGATGGCAGTGATCGCCATACCGAGAATGAGCTTTGTCAAAATACTTCGCATTCGTTTTTCCTTTCAGTCCAAGCTCGTTCGAGCTTTGTATAGGTGAGCTGTCTGAAATCCAGTGGTGGATGCCGGGCTTGCGCATCTCTGGTGGGACACACTCGGTAGCGCTGATCTCCCCAGACAGATTCCCGTCGATCAGCTAAATACCAACCATATCATGGAATCAAGTTCGTCTGGCTCGACATGCGAAGGGAAGTGAAAGCGAGTTTCCCCTTCGACCTCTTTCAGCCCTTCGCGGCACTCGTCCTGCTTAAAGCCCTAACAAACCTGGTGAGAAGGTTCGAAATGGACGACTTGAACTCCCGTGCTCCGGGGAAATTGGATGCACGTGAAGGAGGGCGTTGCTGTAACGTGTTACTGATGGCTCGACATCTCCAGCAATCCTGGTGCGCGAGCGTCCCCACGTTGCTCCTGCAGGAGAAACTGTGGTGATTGAAGGCGAGAGCCATGACAGCATTCTGCGCAGTTCCTGGCTCGCGGGCCGGGGCGTCCCACGCGCCGGATACGATCAACTCCGGCCTCTGCAGCATGTAAAATCTCTTCATGGTATTCACCAAGCGATTACGCGAGGGAGTTCGTCGCGGAGAAATCACTTGCAGTGTCCGAATATGGACGCGTCCTCATGTCAAAGTAGGCGCCCGGTACCGCATGGACGAAGGTGCGATCGAAGTGGATTCGATCAAGCCAATCGGTTTTCCGGATATCACTCCGGCGTTGGCTCGCGAATCGGGTTTCCTTGGTGTCATCGATCTGCTCAAGGTTGCGAAACACGGCAAAGGTGAAAATATCTATCTGGTTCGGTTCCACTACGTGCGTCCACGCACTAAGCAGCCAAGTCAAGGCAAGCCCGCCTGAGGAAAGTTTACGGCTAATCCTAACTGTTGAAGTGGATATCAACCATCGAGATCTTCAAGATCGGGTGCCGTCGGTAACAGCCTCGCGGTTCGCGCGGTTCCTAAGCCCCGAGGCGCCAGCCCGAGACAGGGCAGCCATACGAACCGAAGAACCGAAGAACCGAAGAACCGAGGAACATCTCGCCGTAAAGCTAGAAGCTAAGATCTTCTACGCGGCTTCGAACGACTTGCTCGACCAGGTTGGCTACACCGGTCAACTTGGCCAGAACCTTAGCCGCTCCTTCTGGGCCCAACGCCTTGGTCAGCACGGATCCGCCATCCAGATCGGCGTACTTGCTGTAAACCGTCGAAAGAATGAAGTCGTTGCTATTCGCCCCGAGGCCGCGTCGCGAGACCAGGTAGCCTACTTTGGCTTTCTTGTAAACCGGAAGAACGTCGGTCTTCATGAAGGTCTCAAACTCTTGCAACTTGCCTGTCACCAGGCGGAGCCGGGTGGAAACCAGGATTTTCGGCTGCTGGTCGGGATCGATGACATTGCTGAGATCGTCGAGCCGGGTACTGAGAAAGCTTTGAGAACTGACCGTACACTTGCGGAGCTTCTCGCCCAGCCGGGCAGCGGGGTGCTGGGCCAAGAGTCTTGAGGATGGGGCTGTCGCCATCAAATTGCGCGAAGCTCGCGATGGGTGTGATGATGACATACTCGTACGAGCTTCCGAACAGTCCGGAGACGTACACGGTCCGTGTCTTCTCGCCCGCCTTTTTCAATGCAGGAACTACTTCGTTTTTTTGGAGGTCGACCCACTCGGTGAGCATATCGGGCCGAACGTGCGTAATGGTGACCCGCGACATCGATGACTGCGCCAGACACGGGTTGGAAAGGGCGGCCGCCAGCAAGACAACGCCGGCGTGAACTTGCAGTGCGAATCTGTGGTTCATGCGAAGGCCCTCCTTTGGCCTGGCACGCTCGATTCCTGTTCGGAGGGCCGCAAGGTAAGCGGTGCAGGATTTACTTTTGGCTCCCCAGGGGCCTTCAAGTATACATGTTTTAATGGTGCCAGGTTCCGGGTTTGGCGTCGCCCGCCATGCACTTGACTCCGGCCGCCGGGGGCGTCTCTCTGGGATTGCGACCTCAGTTAGTCGGAGAGCCGCCGTCCGCAGCGGTTGGTCTCAGTGCGGCGTGCCAGAAGCTGCGAAAATACTATGGTGGATCGTGGAAGCATACTTCGGGTCTGGCTCCCCTTGTTGCTGGGTCTGTATTGTCTTTACATGATATTCGTAAACGCACCGGGTCCCCACGACTTGACTCGGTGGATTGGGCTGGCGCTGAGTCTGCTCGGCCTCGCGGGAGTCATTTTGGCACGCTTCACGCTAGGCCGGTCTTTTTCGGTGAGGGCCAAAGCCACTGAACTCGTAACCTCCGGCATCTATTCCCGGATTCGTAATCCGATCTATGTCTCCGGCGTGATTTTCATCGTCGGTCTGATCCTTATGGTTCGGTACCCCGCTCTCGCGGTGGTTCTGGTTATCATTATTCCGATGCAGATCATCCGTGCGCACCGCGAAGCGCACGTCCTGGAAGCCAAGTTCGGCGAGGCTTATCGCCAGTATCGCGAACGGACGTGGTTCTAGAAAGCGTATCCAACACCCACTACATCGCGCTTGGCTGCGTTACACCCGGATGTAGGCGCACTGCTTGGGTCGGCACTTGATCATTTATTTAGGGCGCGGCGGGTTTCTTCGATGCGGCCGTGGCCGAGGTGCTCGCGGATTTCGAGGGCGGCGGTTAGGCGCTGGCGGGCTAGTTCGTGCTCGCCCAAGCGGAGGTGTGCGACACCGCAGAAGTGGAGGCCGTCGGCTTTGCCCCAGGCGTATTGGCAGTCAGGCGCTTCCGAGCGGTCGAGCGCGTTGCGCGCGTTTTGAAGGGCTTTATGGGGGTCGCCGTTGGCAACCTGCTCCACATTTTTTCGACACTTTTGGGCTGGAGTTGGGTTCTTATGAAGGTGCGACGGAAACTTACTCTGATCTTCGCTTTGTTCGCGGCGCATGGATTTGGTCAGATGCTGACCCCCCGGGCTGCTGCGCGCTTTCTTGACCAGGCTACCTGGGGGCCGACGCCCGCTTCCATTGCACAGGTGCAGTCGATCGGGATCTCCGATTGGCTGACTGCGCAATTTGCTCTGAACACGTCTGATCTGCCTGACCAGGCGATTCTGGATTCGGCCGGGAAGCCGAACGCTACCTTGGCTCCCGTGGAGCAGGCGTTTTTCCAGAATGCCGTTATGGGGTCGGACCAGCTTCGGCAGCGTGTGGCGTTTATGCTGAGCCAGATTTGGGTGGTTTCGGCGACGTCCGGTGTGAACTACTCTTATGCGTTTCCGCCTTACTGGCGGATTTTTCGTGATAACGCCTTTGGGAATTATCGCGATCTGATGAAGGCTGTGACGCTGAGTCCTGCAATGGGCCGCTATTTGAACATGGCGAATAATGTCAAGGGCGATCCGGCGAAGAACACGTCCGCGAACGAGAATTATGCGCGCGAGATGATGCAGCTATTTACCCTGGGACTTACGCAGTTAAATCCGGATGGAAGCGCCCTACCGGTTGCGACTTACAACCAGGCGGTGGTGACGAATATGGCCAAGGCGCTTACGGGTTGGACTTATCCTACTGCGCCTGGGGCCACGGCAAAACGCGCCAATCCGGCATATTACTTTGGGCAAATGTTCGCGGTGGAAGCGGAGCATGACACGAGCGCGAAAACCATTTTCGGAAACATCACCATTCCAGCCGGGCAGACCGCGGAACAGGATCTGGAATCGGTGTTGGATGCGTTGATCGCGCAGCCCACCATGGCTCCGTTCGTGAGCCAGCAATTGATTGAACATCTGGTGACTAGCAATCCAAGCCCGCAGTATATCGCGCGGGTGTCGAACGTTTTTCTGAATGACGGAACGGGAGTCAAGGGCAATTTGAAGGCCGTGATTACGGCGATTCTCACGGATCCGGAAGCGCGTGCCGGAGACGATCCGAGCGCCACGGTGAACCCTACCTTCGGGCACATGCGTGAGCCGATACTTTTCATGACGAATGTTATGCGGGGTCTGAATGCGACACTGGGGCCGAACAGCAATATTTACGGTGATGCATCGTTGACCGGCGAAAGCCTGTTCCACTCGCCCAGCGTGTTCAGTTATTTCTCGCCGCAGTATCGAATCACGGGTGGATTGCTGGGTCCCGAGTTTCAGATCTACTCGACAGCGACGTCCACCGAGCGGGCGAATCTGGTGAACGCGGCACTTTACGCGAAGCTCGACAAGTCAACCACTGTCGATCTTTCGCCGTTCGAGCGAGTCGCGGTGGGGCCGAGTTTTCTGATCAATTATATAAGCCAGGTCTTTCTGCACAGCTCGATGTCGGCGAGCTTGCAGCAGGCCGTGACGGATGCGATGAATGCGGCTGCCGAGGCGAGCGCGGGTGATCCTGAAGCCATGGCGCAGGCGGCGCTTTACGTGGTTTTGACGTCGGGGGAGTATCAGATTATTCAATAGGACAAAACTTCAAGGCGTCGGCAAGAGTGCCGACGCGGCACGCAGGAGTGCGTGCGCCACGTTACAAGACACGGTGGATGGATAGAGAAGAGGAGAACGCGAAAAACATGTTTTCACGTCGGGGATTCATTCAGGTTGGCGCGGCTACGGTTGGATCGCTCGCGCTGCGTCCATTTGGTTTGCTGCCGGCGCTGGCGCAGAGCGGCGGGGATTATCGTGCGCTGGTGTGCGTCTTCCTTTTTGGAGGCAACGATTCAAACAACACCGTGATTCCGATGGACGACGTCAACTACCAAGCCTATACATCCATCCGTGGCAGCCTGGGTCTTTCCGGGAGTGACTTGACGTCGCAGGTGACCAGCGTTTCGGGTGCGCCTTACGCGTTTCACGCGAAGCTAGCGGAAGTGGCGAGTTTGTTTTCGAGCAAGGAATTGGCCGTGGTGGCGAATGTAGGGTCGCTCGTACAGCCACTGACGCGCGCGCAATATCAAAGCCAGCAGGCGCCGATTCCGTTGAATTTGTTTTCGCACTCCGATCAGCAATTGCAATGGCAGACGGCGCTGGCGCAGGGACACAGTCCTACGGGTTGGGCGGGGCGCGCGGCGGATTATATCGCGGGCGCGGGATTTAACACTGGGAGCTTTCCAGTGTTCGTTTCGGTGGCGGGGAATGCTCTGGAAGGGACCGGCGTTCAGACGCAACCGGCGGCGATTACGCCGGGACAAGCGCTGGGACTGGCGGGATTCAAGGCTACCGCGGCGTCCGAGGCGCGCCTGAGCGCGTTGAAGAGCCTCCTCACCACCGACACGGGAGTATCGTTGGTGCAGGCGGCGAACAACACGCTCGCGAATGGCATAAGCGACGCGAAGACACTGGAAGCCGCGTTGGCCAAGGCCACTGCGCTCAAGACGCAATTTCCAACCACCGATATTGGGGCACAATTGCAGCAGGTAGCGCAGATTATCCAGGTCCAGGCGAGTCTCGGGATGCGGCGGCAGATTTTCTTCTGTTCGTTGGGCGGCTTCGACACGCACGCCAATGAGCTGGCAACGCACAATAATCTTTATCCGCAACTGAGCCCCGCACTTGCGGCGTTTTACGATGCGACCCAGGAATTGGGCGTGGCGCAGAACGTGACGACGTTCACTGAATCCGATTTCAGCCGGACCTTCCAGCCCACTACGGACGACGGCAGCGATCATGCATGGGGCAGCCATCATCTGGTGTTGGGAGGAGCGGTGCAAGGCGGGCAAATTTTCGGCAAATTCCCGACTTTTCAGTTGGCCGGTCCGGACGATGCGGATGTGCGTGGGCGGTGGATTCCGACTACGTCGATCGATCAGTATGGCGCGACGTTATGTTCGTGGTTCGGGATTCCGGATGCGTCGCTGGCGACGGTGTTTCCTAATTTTCCGAATTTCGGGTCGGTGAAGTTGGGATTTTTGGCGTAGAGTTAGACCAGCCGCCTGGACTGGCGGCGACACATCACGATACCAAGCATTACGGTTGCGAGGAGCGCGAACAGTCTAGGCTCCGGGACTGACGACAAATTATCGCTCCGCGTCGAACGGAGGCCGATCGACGCCGTTGTGGTGCATCACTCGGACGCAGTTTTCGGTAAGAACAATTGTTTGCGTCGCCGTAACAGGCCAGTGGCGACCGGCATTGCGCAGACGAGCGCCAAGCCAAGCGAACCTGGTTCCGGAACAGTGGAGGAAGCACATTCCACGCAGGCCTGGGCCGTAACTATGTCGTTGCTGCTGAACGTGACCGACAAACTGCCACCGCTGGTCGCCTCACTCGAGACCTCGGAGCTAGAGTAGATCGAGTACGTTTTCGGTCCAAAGGCGGTTTGCATATTGTAGGTGGCGAAGGACGCGTCTTCGGCAGCGAGAAAGGCTACACCTGCCGTATATGTGATCCCAAAGACGTTGATTGCGTTGTCGAAGAAATACGTGTCGCCGGTTAGCGTCTCGGTACCCACGCCCCCGATCGTGACCTTGTTCCCAGTCACGTCCGGGGCGCAGGGGTAACCGCTGCAGGTGGTGAGGAGTGTAGTATCCGTCACCTGGGTAAAGGTGATGAGGGCATTGGTGAACGGGGTAGCGCCGAGTGTACCGCTACCAACCGCGCTGACGGTAAATGTGATGGGTTCCGCCGCCGCCGGAAGCGCCGCGAGGGCACCCGCAAGAGCCAAGGCTGCGATTCCCGGGCGCAATGTCTTTAAGTTCATATTTCTTTCACTCCTCTGGGTCATAATGGTTTTGGCTTTAAACGCCGTAGTTCACAGTAAGGCAGATTGTCCTAATCAGTCTTGCAGGGACGATGAAAGATTCCTCAAAGACTTCTCAAAGCCAGGCTTCTCCTGGCCAAAGCGCCGAGAAGCCGGAGTTGATCCGCTTCGGGACGTTTCAGGTTGACCCCCGTGAGCGAGTGCTGCTGGAAGACGGACGGCCTGTAGCGCTGACCCCGAAGGCGCTGGAGACTCTGCTGGTTCTGTTAAAGCACCACGGTCACGTGGTATCTAAAGCTGACTTACTCAAGACTGTTTGGCCGGACACTTTCGTCGAGGAAGGGGTGCTGGCGCAGAACATTCTGACGCTGCGCAAGGCGCTAGGGAATCCGGATTGGATTGAGAACGTACCTAGGCGGGGTTACCGTTTCACCGCGCCCGTGAAACTAGAAGGCGCTAACGACCTGGCGGTGTCAGGACGAAAAGCCTGGGCTTGGGTGCTGGTGGGCTTAGTCATAGCGGCATTGGCCGTGGCTGGAATTGTTACGTTCCGCTTACGCCAACCGGGGCCGATCGCCGAGGCGCCCCACATCCGATCGCTGGCGGTGCTTCCGTTCCAATCCATCTCGCATGAGCCGTCCTATTTGGGGCTGGGACTGGCCGATGTTCTGATAAACCGGATGGGAATGCTCCCTGAAATTAGTGTCCGGCCAATCAGCGCTGTCCGCAAATTTTCCGAGGCGGCGCCGGACCCTTTAATAGCGGGGCGCGAACTGGGCGTGGACTTGGTGCTGGACGGGAATATCCAGCGCGACGGAGACCGCGTCCGGGTGACGGTTCAGTTACATCGCCTGACGGATGGCGCAGCGCTGTGGAGCGGGAAGTTCG
The DNA here is from genome assembly GCA_003166875.1 of Bryobacterales bacterium. Lineage (GTDB taxonomy): Bacteria > Acidobacteriota > Terriglobia > Bryobacterales > Bryobacteraceae > Palsa-89. The sequence goes on from PMUN01000083.1 coordinate 10,568, forward strand.
ATCAGAAGTCGGGCGATCTGTTTGCACTGGAAGATTCAATTGCGGGACAGGTAGCGGATGGGTTGCTTCTCAACCTGACCGCCAGCGAACGAAGCCGGTTGAAGAGGCGCTATACAGAGAATGGCGAGGCGTGGCAGGCGTATCTTCGCGGACGCTATTTCTGGAACCGCAGAACGCCGGAAGCGCACCAGAAGGCCGTGGAGGAGTTCCAGCAAGCTACGCGCATCGACCCGCGTTATGCACTGGCTTACGCGGGCTTGGCGGACGCTTACGTACTGCTGGGCTCGAATCCGAACCGCCTGCTTTCGCGCGCCGATGCCATGTCGAGGGGACGGGCCGCGGCGCTCAAGGCGCTGGAACTGGATGGCGACCTGGCTGAGGCACACACTTCTCTCGCGTTCATCCTGGTGCACTATGACTGGAAATCGGCCGAGGCGGAAAAGGAGTTCCAGCGCGCTCTGGCTTTGAACCCGAGTTATGCTACTGCATATCAATGGCACGCCTTTAATCTATTGGTGGCTGGACATCCGGACGACGCGGTCAAGGAATTAAAGAAGGCGCAGGCGCTGGATCCGCTGTCGTTGATCATTGGCGCGGACTTGGCCGAGGTCTACGCGTATATGGATCGGCCCAAGGAGGCGGAGGCCGAGGCCAGACGAGTGCTGGAACTGGATCCCACATTCTTGCAGGCGCGCTGCTGGCTGGCTTATGCTTTGACCGCGGAACGCCGCTACGACGAAGCTGTGGCGATTCTCAACAACGGGGAGTTGCAGGACGACGGATACCGCCTGGCGACGCTCGGATACGTGTATGCAAGCGCGGGGCGGCGCGGGGAGGCTCGCAACATGCTGGAACGCCTGATTCGGCTGGCCAAGAACGATTACGGGCTGACGTTCAACGTGGCGTCGGTGTATGCATCCATGGGCGACGTCGACCGAATGCTGCCGTGGCTCGAAAAGGCGTTCACCGAGCGCTCGGGCGCGCTTTTGTTGTTGAACGTGGTCCCGCAATTCGCGGCGGTTCGATCCGATCCGCGGTTCCGGGCGTTCACGGCGCGAGTGGGGCTGCCTGTGGTGAAGTGACTTAGGGGCTGGGGACTAGGGGCTGGGGGCTGGTGCGGCGTCGGGAAATTAGCTGCAGGTGGCGATTACAGCTGCGGCGGATGCACCCTTCGTTCGCCAGGATGCGGAGATAGCCGGCGCCGGGCCAACCCGCTTCAGAACCGGCTTCGCGGACCGAGACTCGGGGCGATAACCTCGCGGCCGCATGTTTTGCTCTTCTTGCCAGCAGACTAATAAACCTAGTCATCAGGTTGTTGCACGGCAGATGACAATGGCGTGTCAGTTTTGAGGAAAGTAGCAAAGCTGTAACTATTCCGTTATGAAGCGCTAACAAGTGGTTGCTATGCTTTCACGGCATTCCCAATTTCAAGAGGAGGAGTTACTAAGTGAAAGCTAAGGACCCGTTAAGAAAT
>PMUN01000100.1 GCA_003166875.1 Bryobacterales bacterium
TCCGGCGCGCCGATTAGCGGAGCCGCACTCGACACAACGATTAGCGCCGAAATCAGCGGCCGCAATGCGAGCATTCACTTACCTCCTCGAAATAATGAAGCTATCACAAGCGGATCCGGGATAGCTATAGTTGTTGGTTCGCTATCGATGCTCTCGCCAACTGCGCCAGCATCGCATTCATGTCCGCCTGGATGGCTAGGAACTTATTTTCGAGGAATTGCACGTCGCGCTGATCAAACGATGCTCCCTGAGGTACGGATGTGCCCGCCTGCACTGACCGCGCGAGCCCGGCCAGATCCCGGACTGGTATTTCCTTCCCGGCAGAATTTCGGAACTTCAAGGTGGGCGCCGTCTCTATCACCGTTTCAATGAGCCTGACAGTCGTATCGATCCCACCGGCCAACTTGGCCATCCGCCACATCGTCTCGAAGCTCTGTTCCATGTGCCGAGGCTACCATGTAGCCATTTTGCGACTCATGCCAAAAGCCATGACGGTGCTAGGCGAACTACGATTGTTTCAGCCACTGCTGTCGCCCACAAATTCTCGAGGCAGATCGGGAATCAGGTAGCGGCCCTGATCATCGGTTACAACTTCCTTGATGTAGTGGGTAGGCAGCTCTGTTGTTTCCGCGATCACCCCGACGCCTGCCTCGGGTCCTTCGCTGCTGGAAACCACGCCGCCGATATCGTCCGCGTCAATTGTGACCGGCGGCCTGGGTCATCCGAAACATCGATCAGAAGCACGTGCCGCACGTACCGCACTCCTTGCACTCCCTCCCACCTCCGTACTACACTAGTTCTTTCATGCTGTACCGCCCCTATAACTCGTTTCGATTTTGGTTTAGCACCTAAATCGCGGCGAGTGGTGTTGGCGTAAGGAATACGAGATAGTAAAACCAGCCCACTCGAAAGAGTGGGTTTTTCATTTTAGGAAACGGCCATGATCATCTCAATGAAGCTCCACTCTTCCAAGGAAGAGATCGACCAAGTGTGTGAACGCATCCGGGATTTCGGCTATAAGATCCACGCCATCGAAGGCGAAGAGCGCGTTGTCATCGGCGCCGTCGGAGTGGGCGACGTCACCGCCTGCCTGGAATCGGTGGAAGCCATGCCGCAGGTGGAAAAAGCCGTCCGCATCTCGGCGCCCTACAAGTTCGTCAGCAAAGAATTCCACACGGAGCGTAGCCGTATCCGCGTCAACGGATGCGAGATCGGCGGCGACGAGTTCATCGTAATGGCCGGACCCTGCTCGGTTGAGTCCGAAAACCAAATCATGCGGGCCGCGGAAGGTGTGGCCGCCTGTGGCGCAAAGCTGCTGCGCGGAGGCGCCTTCAAGCCCCGAACCTCGCCGTATGATTTCCAGGGACTCGAAACGGAAGGCTTGAAGCTCCTGGCCAAAGCCAAGCGCGCGACTGGCTTGGCGATCATCACCGAAGTGATGAGCGATCGCGACGTCTCGCTCGTTGCCGAATATGCCGATGTCCTCCAAATCGGAGCGCGCAACATGCAGAACTTCGCGCTCTTGAAGACGCTCGGAAAATGCGGCCGGGCCGTTCTGTTGAAGCGCGGCATGAGCTCCACGATCCGCGAACTGCTGATGTCGGCCGAATACATAGTCGCGCACGGTAATCCGAATGTCATCCTGTGCGAGCGCGGTATCCGCACTTTCGAGACCGCCACGCGCAACACGTGCGATATCGCCGCCGTCGCCGTGCTCGATGAACTCACGCACTTGCCGGTGATCCTCGATCCCAGCCACGCCACCGGTAAGCGCAGCCTGGTTCCAGCGCTGTGCCGCGCCGCCGTAGCCATTGGCGCCGACGGCCTGCTGGTGGAAGTGCATCCGTGGCCGGAGAAGGCCGTCAGCGATGGAGCGCAGTCGCTCGACCTCAGCCAGTTCCGCAAAATGATGCACGATTTGCAGCCCTACCTCGATCTGTGGAAAGAGTCGCGCGTGACACCAGCCACCGCCGCGGTGTAACCTTAGCCGTTAGGTGCATTTTCGTTTTCAGCCTTGGCAGCTCGCGTTGCTCTTGATTGCCGTTTGCGCGGCGTCCGTCGCCGGCGTTTATCTGTATCGGACGCGCGGTGGTTCCCACCCGTCCGACCTGGTTTCCTATCTGCCCACCGCCAACGCGACCGTCGTTTATGTGGATGTGGACTCGCTCCGCCGCTCCGGCATTCTCAAAATGATCACCGGTTCCAAAGCTGCTGAGGAACTCGAGTACCGGCAATTCGTGGATGCAACCTTGTTCGATTACCGGGAGGACCTGGATTCGGTCGCAGCCGCCTTCAAAGACGGGCAAGTTTTCCTGGCGTTGAAGGGGCGTTTCCATTGGAAGAACCTGATGGACTACGCCATCCGTCAGGGTGGATCGTGCCACAACAGCTTCTGCACAACACCCAGCAGCCGGCCCAATCGGCGTATATCGTTCTATCCGGTGAGGCCCGATCTAATGGGGCTGTCCGTCAGCCAGGACGATTTCGCCGCATACCAGGTTGCGCGCAAGTCCGGCAAGCTATCGCTCGCGCCCCCGCTCCAACCGGTGTGGGTGCTGGTTCCCGCGCTGGCGCTTCGCGACGCCGATTCACTGCCGGCCGGCACCAAGCCCTTCGCATCGGCGCTGCGGAACGCCGAAGAAATCGTTTTCACCATCGGAGCTCAAGAAGACCACCTGCAGGTATCGCTCAATGTCCAATGCCGTGACGCCAACGACGCCTCCGCTTTGCAGCGCGATTTCGAAAATACCACGGATACCCTTCGCAAATGGATCGCGCGGGAGCATCAGCACCCCAATCCAACGGATTTGAGCGGCGTGCTCGTGGCCGGAACATTCCATCATGACGATAAGCGCGTCTTCGGACAGTGGCCCATCCCGCGCGCGTTCGTGGATGCGATGGTTAGCGAGTCATTTTAGTATGGAAAAACGCAATCTCGGAAAGACCGGCATGGATGTCACGGTTCTTGGCTTTGGGGGCGCCGAGATCGGTTATCAAGGTGTTCCCCTTCCAGTGGCAGACCGCCTGCTCAACGGCGCGCTCGACGCCGGCCTGAATGTCATCGACACGGCCGAGTGTTACCCCACTAGCGAAGAATTGATCGGCAACTCAGTGGCCGCCCGTCGCAACCAGTATTTCCTGTTCACCAAGTGCGGTCACGATAAAGATGGCGACGACTGGAACCCCAAAAAGATGGCGGCGCAGATTGACCGCAGCCTCGGCCGTCTGAAGACGGACCGCGTCGATCTTTTGCAGCTGCATAGCTCGACCGAGGAGCAACTTCGCCAGGGTGACGTCATCGAAGTAGTGAAACGCGCCAGGGACGCAGGCAAAACCCGATTTATCGGTTACAGCGGCGACGGCCGCGCAGCGCTCTACGCGGTGGAGAGCGGCGTCTTCGCCACCCTGCAGATCTCGGTGAGCATCCTGGATCAGGAAGCCATCGATCTCGCCATCCCCGCCGCTCACGCCCAAGGTATGGGCATCATCGCCAAACGCCCCATCGCCAACGCCGTTTGGAAACATGCTTCGAAACCCGATCCCTACTATCAGCCCTACTGGGAGCGCCTTCCCAAACTCAACTACGAGTTTCTCAAAGGAGACTTCCAGAACGCAGTTTCCATCGCGCTTCGATTCACGCTAGCGGTGCCCGGAGTTCATACCGCTATCGTCGGAACAACGCAACCCGACCGCTGGCGTCAAAACGCAGAGCTTCTGAACGCCGGCCCGCTCTCCCAGCAACAGTTCGATGAAATCCGAGCCAGGTGGAAATCCGTCGCGGCCCCGGACTGGGTGGGCCAGACGTAGGGCAGGATGCCATCCTGCGCGCGGTTGTTAACCGCGCAAGTGCTGATTTTGTGATATATTGGCTATCTGTGGGTAGGTCGCGTCTTGCGTAGTCCCGCTTTTCCAAACCTCTCATTTAAGTCAGTGACAGGAGATTGCTCATGAACCTTCGTCCGCTACACGACCGCATTCTAGTTCGGCGCCTGGAAGAGCAGGAAGCCATGCGGGGCGGCATCATCATTCCCGACTCCGCCAAAGAGAAGCCGCAACAGGCCGAAGTGGTTGCCGTTGGGAGTGGCAAACTATTGGAAGACGGACAGCGCGCCGCGCCCGACGTGCAAACCGGAGACAGAATTCTATTTGGCAAGTACTCAGGCTCCGACATCACTATCGAGGGCCAGGAATATCTGATTCTCCGCGAAGACGAAATCTTAGGAGTTCTCGGAAAATGAATAAACTCGCCTGTGCACTTTTTGCGTTTGCCTCTATCGGCATCGCTTCGGCTCAGAAGGTAGCCGTGATCAATTCACAGAAGGCCGTCCTCGAAACCGCCGAGATCAAGAAAGCTCAAGTGGATTTGGAAACCAAGTTCAAACCTCGCCAGGACAAGGTCATACAAATCCAAAAGGACCTGGAGACCATTCGGGTGCAGCTCCAGAGCGGCAAGCTGAACGCCATGGGAGAACAGGAACTGAACGCCGAGGGAACGAAAAAGCAGCGCGATTTGCAGCGCTTGCAGCAGGACCTGCAGGACGATGTCAATCTTGAGCGCAACGACATTCTGCAGCGATCCGGTACGCGCATGCAGGAAGTGGTGAAGAAATTGGCCGAGGCCAAGGGCTTGGACATCGTGGTGGATACTACCAACACGGTTTTCTACAAACCCGCCTTCGACCTCACCGCCGAAGCCGTCACCGCTTACAACCTCGCCTATCCCGTAAAATAGTTCCAGGAGGACGATGGCCAGTTACCTGGAAGCTTACGGGGCCTCGGAACACCTTCGCGCCCGGCGAATCCACCTAATCAAGATCTCGTCCGTAGTGCTGGTGCTTGCGCTGATCGTCGGTGGCACGCTGTACGCACTCCTCAAGAATCGAAGCGAAGAGCAGCAAGCCAAACTTTTCGTTCACCTGCTAAACGACCACAACTATTCTGAAGCGTACAAGCTATGGGGATGCACCACGTCGCATCCTTGCCCAGACTATCCGGAGAGCAAATTCCTCGAGGACTGGGGGCCGCATAGCCCCCACGCCGACGAATCCAGCGCCGAAATCGGATTGTCCCAATCCTGCGGCTCGGGCGTAATCATCCGCCTCGACTACCAAGGTTCCGAGGAACCCGTCCCACTATGGGTCGAACGCACGTCCCAAGTCATCAGCTTCTCGCCACAGCCCGAATGTCCCGGCCGCCACCTGCATCTGGGCACGTGGCTCCGTTCACTCTTCAGCCACTAGAACCCCGACGCATCCTACCGAACCGCGACCGTGAGGGAGTCGGTGCCTTTAGACAGTGTTACCGAACCGCGACCGTGAGGGAGTCGGTGCTTCCGAGCGACCGGTGCCTAACCGTCTTGGTGCGCCATCCGCTCCGCACATCTGCCAAAATAAGCAAGGGCGGTTTTAGACTGTGCTGTCGGAGGCTCGCACAATGCAATTGCGCGTACTTGCGTTTGTTCTCGCTGGAGGTAAAGGGACTCGCCTCTATCCGCTCACCAAGGAGCGCGCCAAACCTGCCGTTCCTTTTGGAGGCCGCTACCGCATCGTCGACTTCGTCCTGAGCAATCTGGTCAACTCCGGTATTTATTCCGTCTACGTGCTGGTTCAGTTCAAGAGCCAGTCTCTGCTGCAGCACCTCCGCGAGGGATGGGAAGCATCCAGCCTGCTGCGCAACCACTTCATCATTCCCGTTCCCGCCCAGATGCGGTCGCAAAATGAGGACTGGTATCGCGGCACCGCCGACGCCATCTATCAAAACATGAACCTCATCGAACAGGCCGAGCCCCACGTCGTGGCTATCTTCGGCGCGGATCACATCTATCGCATGAACATTCGCGAGATGGTGGAATTCCACGTCGAGCGTGGCGCGCAAGCCACCGTCTCGGCAATCCCCGTCGAAAAAGAGCAGGCCTCCGAGTTCGGCGTCATCGAAACCAAAGACGACGGCCTGATCGTGGGTTTTCATGAAAAGAAATCGGATGCCCCCACCATGCCCGGAGATCCGAACCGCGTCTATGCGTCCATGGGGAACTATCTTTTCAGCACCAAGCTGCTGCTTGAGGAGCTGCGCGCCGACGCACAGAACGAGCACAGCTCCCATGATTTCGGCCGCGACATTCTGCCCGGCCTGATCGGGCGCGCCGATATGTTCGCCTACGATTATCAGACCAATCGTATTCCCGGCGATCCCGCGGGCGCTCCCATCTACTGGCGCGACGTCGGAACCATCGACGCGTATTTCGACGCCAATATGGATCTGCGTTCCATTTCGCCGGAACTCAATCTCTATAACCGGCAGTGGCCGCTACGCACCGCAGGCTATTCCGACGCGCCGGCCAAATTCATCTTCGACGCCGAGGGACGCCGCGGCCATGCCATTGATTCCATCGTGGCCGGCGGGACGATTCTATCGGGCGGCCTGGTCCGGACTTCGGTCATTGGCCGCGGCGTCCGCATCCATTCGCACGCCTATATCGAGGATTCCATCATTTTCGATAACTGCGACATCGGCCGCCGCGCCCGCATCCGCCGCGCGATTCTGGATAAGAACGTGCGCGTCCCCCCCGACGCCGTAATCGGTTACGACTTGGACCGCGACCGCGAACTCTATCATGTCACCGACACCGGCATTGTGGTGGTGGAAGGCCATCGCTCCCCCGTCGACATCTCCAGCATGAATCTGTAATCGGGCAGGGCCATGCCCTGCCTATTGATGCCGCACCGGTCCCAAATACTTATCCAGCCAGTCCAGGCACTCGCGAACTGCCGCTGGTCGGGGAAATACGCTGTGGCCGCCTTCGTAGATCACTTGCCTTTTGTCGCTGCTTGGAGTGCCGAGGAAGCGAAAGAGTGGAAGCTGCGACGACTCTAACGGCCACTCGTCATCGTATCGCCCGCTCAGCATAAGTATCGGAATTTTCACACGCGACACGAAGTTGAGCGGGTCAACCTCCGGGAGATCGTGTTTGGGCGGCAAACCTCCGGACGACAGGATCGCCACCTTAATGCGCTTCTCGACGGCCGGAAGTAGCCCACCTTCAGTCGCGCCCACGCTGACGCCGAAGTAGGCCACTTTCGTGCTGTCGATATCCTTTCGGGTCTCGAGATAGTCGAGCGTCCGGCCCAGGTCCTTCGACCACGCGATCACGTGGTCACGAAAAAACGCCGGCGGTTTGCGACCGGGCTCCATTCCATCCCGCCGCTCATACATGCCCTTGTAAATCGGGACGACGAGCGCCCTCCCGCTTTTCAAGAGGAAGTCATTGGCATCCTCGCAGCTCGACAAATCGAGCTTGTCGTCCAAGAAAGCAATTGCGCCCGGAAAATACACAATCGTCTGGAGGGGCGCAGCCCCGTTCTTCGGAAGGAAGAGGTATGCAGTTACACGCTCGTGGCCATACGCGGCTTCGAAGGTCACCTTCACTCGTGACCAGTCCTCCATTACTTCCGTCCGCTCCACCCGCGCGTTCAGTCTTCCTTTGTCGTAGGCGTAGAGCGCGGTATAGGCCTTGAAGACCTCGTCCGAGGCCGACTTCTCATTCGCGTAGTCGCGGGTGGTGACCTGTAAACGCGCCACAGCGGTAGCTGCAGGTGGCGAGTCGAGTTTGACGCAGCGAAAACCGAAGTTCGCCAAGCGATCCCATGGCGATTGCGAATCCGAAAGACTGAACATGTATCTCGGCTCGCCGAAGCCTCCACCCAGGATTATCCTCTTGCCTGCTCGCGCCTCGTTCAAGCACCATTCCTTCACGTTGCCAGCCATGTCCGTGGTGCCGTTGCCACTCAGAGCACCTGCGCTGCCAACCGGCTGGGTACCCTCGCCTTGGAAGTTGCCTCCAAGGCTAATCAGTGCGGTTAAGTCCCCCGCTTGCGACGCCAGCAGCCAGTGGTACGCCGTGGGAAGGCTCTTTCCAACGAACTCTGCGTAAGCGGCCGCCTCAAACCAACTGACACCGGCAACCGGGTATTTCTCGTGGCCCTTCGGATACCCTCCGACTTCCCACGTCGCAGGACCTGGACGTCCCGTCGCATCGTGAAAAACAGCGATTGCGTCCTCCCAGGGAATTGCACTCCCATCCTTTACGAAAGGTTGCTTCCAGAACTCGCGCTTCTGGTATCCCCCAGCGTCAAGGAATCTCTTGTACTCCTCGTTGGTGACTTCGTGCCTGTCGATGAGAAAATCGTCAACCCGGACCGCGGGGGCTTCCGCGAGGGGGTAGTTGAGGCCGACCAAGTCGCCAGGAACAACAACCATTTCGGTTGGGACGCTCCTCTCCGGACGAAGCTTCCAGGTCCAGTCGGAGGCGAAACGGGCACCGGGTGGGTCTGGGCCAAGGGACTCAAATATGGAGATCTGAGGGGCGAATCCAGACTTGACGACTTTCAAGACGTAGGCATCCTGAGGAACGCGAATCCTCTTGAGAGGTGTCTGCCCAAGGTTCCGCCAGGCGTTCGGATCTCCGTGATACGGTCGAATCGAAATATCGGCTCCAGAAGGCACACTGGCGAGCGAGACTTCTCCTGTCGAGGCCATCCAGAGCTTCTCGAGCGTCGGGTTCTTCGGAAGCACCGCGCGTGCCTCCCGCGTCAGCGCCGCGGCCTTCACATACTCCCCCGCATCGACCAGCCGAGTGATCTCAGGTGTCGCCGTCTCGATCGCCCACCGCTCTCGGGACGCTCGGTGCCAGAGCCAACCCGCCAAGAGGCCGGCCAACACGACTGCTACCCCAACTGCCATCCAGGCAGTTTTCGATAGCCTCGCCGGCTCTAGCGAGGATTCCAATGCATTCAGCTCTTGCTGTACCTCAGCGGCGCTTCCGTAACGATGGGCTGGGTCCCTCTCAAGCAGCTTCCGAATAATCGCCTTGAGCTTTCCGGGTACCTGGCTGTCGCCGAAGTCGCGCGGCGGAGCGTGCAGGATCGCGTCGCAAACGGCCATTGCGGAGCTTCCGAGGAACGGCCGTCCCCCCGTGACCATCTCGAAGAGGACCACCCCGAACGAAAAAATATCCGTCCGGTGATCGCTGGGGAGCCCGCGCACCTGCTCGGGCGACATGTACCCGATCGTGCCGGCGATCTCACCCTCCGCGGTCACGTTCGCAGTTTGGGATTCCGCTGTCCGGGCCCGCCGCGCCAAGCCGAAATCCAGCAGCTTGATATGGCCGTCGGCGGTCAACATGATGTTCGCCGGCTTTAGGTCACGATGGATGATGCCGGCAGCGTGTGCCTTCGCAAGCGCGGCGGCAATCTCGACGGCGTAGTCGAGCGCACGGGCCAAGGGCAGTCCCTTGGCCGGGATCGCGTGGGCGAGGGATTGGCCCTCCACATATTCCATCGCAATGAAATCCAAGCCGAGTTCCGACCCCACTTCGTACACCGTCACGATATTGGAGTGGCTCAGCGCCGATGCGGCGCGCGCCTCACGCATCAGCCGCTGCATACGCTCCGGGTCGGCCGCGTGCTCCGGCGGAAGTAACTTCAGAGCCACCTCCCGTTGCAGCAGCCTATCGTAGGCCTTGTACACCACGCCCATGCCGCCTTCGCCCAGCTTGGCCTCGATACGATAGTGCCCCACTATATCTCCGGGGGCGAGTTCGGCGGCGACCGGCAACCACATTGTCGCCGGACTTTGCAAACTGGGTTCTTGATTCGCCGCCAACAACCGCTCCACTTCGGCGCGGAGCTCAGCATCCCCCTCGCAGGCCGACTCCAGAAATCGAGGCCTGTCCGCATCCGGCGTCTCAAGCGCCACTCCGAACACCTCACGCAACCGCGACCATCGTTCGGGTGTCACACCTACCCTCCGGCGCTCAACTGCGATTTCAACCACCCCTTGGCCATCGCCCAGTCCAGCTTCACTGTGCGCGTCGCGACCCCGATGGCCTCGGCTGTTTCTTCAACCGATAACCCACCGAAATAGCGCAACTCCACCACGCGGGCCTGTCGCGAATCCAGTTCCGCCAGCCGCCCCAGGGCCTGGTGTACCGCCAGGATTTCTTCGCTTTGGTCGGCTCCGGCCCCTCGTTGACAGATCCCTTCATTCAGCGTCACAGGAATGCCGCGCTTGCCGGCACAGCGCCGCCGGGCGTGATCCACCAGCAACCGGCGCATGAGTTGGGCTGCTACGCCAAAGAACTGTGCGCGGTTGCGCCAGTCGGCGCGGTTCTGGTCGACCAGACGGAGGAAAGCTTCGTGCACCAGGACCGTGGGCTGCAAGGTGTGGCCCGGGCGCTCACCCCGCATTTGATTCCTGGCGATGCGGCGCAGTTCCCCGTAAACCAGAGGCATCAGCCGGTCCAGCGCATCGCTTCGGCCAAGCGCTACTTCAGCCAGCAGTCCGGTTACTTCTCCCCGATCGTGCGCCATACCGGCCAACACCCCTCTCGCTGCTCGGTTTGTGCATTTGATTATCCCAAATTTCTTTGCCCCTATTTCCGAGTTCTTACGCGTTCGGTTCAGGACCCGCAGAAAATGAGAATCCGCAAATTAACTGAATGTACGTGTCCTTCGCGGTCTATAAACCGTCAGACTCGAAACACTAAGGAGAGAAACCATGTTCAGCAAGAAGAGCTTGTTTGGCACAGCTGTAGTAATTTTCGCTAGCTTCCTCGGCGCGTCTGCCGCAGATGCCCAGACTTCAAGATGCTACACACTTTCAAGTCTTAAGGGCAACTATGCGATTGTCGCCGCCTATGGCACTAACATAGCTTTAACACTGGGGATAAGGTCTTACGATGGAAACGGCAATCTGACGGGGACCTTCACCACGAACGAACCCACGGCTGGGTCAACAACTGGAGCAAGAACTATCCTGACCGGTACGCAGACGGGTACTTACACTGTCAATTGCAACGGCACCGGCCAATTCAAACGCAATCTCACAACGAGTAACGGCATCACGGCAACCGCGGTGGATGACTTCGTTATAACGGGGGCTATTGTGCAAGAGGGGCTTGTGGCCACGACAATTACAGACGCCCAGGAAACCCCCAGCGCCATCGTCCCAGGTGGCGTATTTGTGACACGTATTCAAAATAGGCTGCCAGACTTCGCTTTCTGAACCTCATTCAACATAGGATGAGAACAACGCCTCGGTGCGGCCCAGGACATGCGAGCGGTTTCCTCAATGCCCAGCACCACCGCTCGCTTCCGAGGCATTTTGGAAAATATCAAATCTTCGTAAGCGACATTATCTCGGCCCGTAGCCCTCAAACCTCCATCCCGAACCGGCTGCCCATCTCCCGCCGCCCGAAACTCGTAACCCGCAGCGCTCTGCTGTCCAGATCCTGTACCACCCATTTCTTCTTCAGCGCCATTTTCAGCAGCACGGCCCCCAGCGCCCCACCCAGATGCGACCGCCGCTCACTCCAATCCAGGCACCCGAATGCAAACCGGCGCCGCAACACGCGTGTCTCCTCCACATCAATGCCTAACGCCTCAAACGCCCTGACTCCTGCTGGAGTGAGCTCGTAGGATTCGTCACCATCCGCTGTGAGCCACCCCATTGTCTTCAGCCGGTCGTGCAGCGAAACGCCCAGCGTCCCCGCGATGTGGTCGTAACAAGTCCGCGCTGTACGCAATCGATTCGGTGTATTCGGCACGAACTTGTCGCCCGAACCGCCGGCTAGCACGCTCAGCCCTTCTAGCACCCTCGCCACCTCCGGCCCCTCCAAACTGTAGTAGCGGTGCTTGCCCTGCACCAGCACTTTAACCAGCCGCTCCGTCGTCAATCGATTCAGATGCACGCTCGCAGTCGACGGGCTTACATCCGCCACCACTGCAAGCTCGGTGCTGGTTCGTGCGTGGCTGTCCATCAGGCAATAGAGCATGCGCGCCCGCGCCGGCTCGCCGATCGCGGCCGCGATTCTCGAAGCAGCGTGGTCGGTCTGATATTCTACATCCATACTTTGATGCTAAACGAAGTGTGTCTGCCCGGCAAGCTTTATATTTCTAACCATGTGTGGGAGCAAGCGCTCAACCGGGCACCTGGATCGCCGCGAAGCAATCGGCGTCGGCGCAGCCATCGGTGCCTTGTTGACGCTTGGTTCGGATGCAACGGCCGCACCGCCCACCGGGAGAGAACCAGTGACCATTACCTGCATCATCCGCTACCAAATCGATCCCTTCCAGCGCGACGGGTTCAAGCAGTATGCCGAGAACTGGGGCCGCATCATTCCGCGCTGCGGCGGGCACCTGATTGGCTATTTTCTTCCTCACCAAGGAACCAACGATGTCGCCTGGGGTTTGATTGGATTCGCCAGCATCGCTTCGTATGAAAGCTACCGGGCGCGTCTGAAGTCAGATCCGGAAGCGCGTGACAACTTCCAGATGGCGCAGACCAAGCGCCTGATTCTGCGTGAAGAACGAAACTTCGTAGAGGTAGTCGATGGAACTTTCGAACTTCCCTCCAAGCCGCGCGCCTCAGTATGATTGGCGCATGTTGACTCAGGCTGAAAAGGGATGCGTCTTCCGTTCTCTGCACCAGCGCGACCATGCGTTCATCATCCCCAATCCGTGGGACCTCGGTACCGTGCGGCTGCTGGCGCACCTGGGCTTTGAAGCGCTAGCCACTACCAGCATGGGCTACGCTTTCTCCGCCGGGCAACGCGACAACACCATTGGCCGAGACGAGATGATGATCCATATCTCCAAGATCGCGTCCGCCACGGATCTGCCAGTCAGCGCCGATCTTGAAAACGGCTTCGGCGACGCTCCGGAATTTGTCGCGGAAACCATCCGGCTCGCGGCCGCCGCGGGAGTTGTCGGTGGATCAATCGAAGACGCAACCAATCGTCCGGACCATCCGATCTACGAAAAAGAGCATGCCGCTGAGAGAATCCGCGCCGCCGTTGCGGCATCAGGTGCACTCTCGTTCACTTTCACCCTGACCGGACGCGCCGAGAACTACCTGCACGGCCGGCCCGATATTAAGGATACAATCGCGCGTCTCCAGGCTTATCAGGAAGCAGGAGCCGATGTTCTCTATGCGCCAGGCCTGGCCACCAAGGACGATATCGCCGCCGTGGTCAGCTCCGTCGATCGCCCCGTGAACGTCGTGATGGGACTCCAAGGCGTCCAACTGAGTCTGGCTGACCTCTCGGCGATTGGAGTCAAGCGCATCAGCGTGGGCAGCGCTCTCTGCCGCACCGCTCTGGGAGCCTTTCTACGCGCGGCCCGCGAAATGCGCGAGCACGGAACATTCACCTTCGCAAAAGAAGCCGCCAGCTCCCGCGAAATCAGCGCCATCTTCAAATCCTGATGCAATGAAGAAAATCGGAATCGTGGGAGAAATGCGGCCGCCCACCACGCCGGAGATCAGCATTGAATCACTCGATCTCAACCAAGCTGTTTCTTATCTCGGCAAAGAGTTTGCGAAACGTGGAATCGAAGCGGCCGGCCCGGATGACGAGGCCGCCAGATCCATGACCATCGAATTGATCATAGACCTGCAACTGGGCAAACTTGACGAGGCCGCGAATCGGTTAGGCAACATCGCGAAAGCCTCGTCGAGAAATGTAGTGTGCCTGGCCTGCACCGAATTGCCGCTGGCGTTCCCACAACAGAAGACGCCGCCCTCAATTTCGCACTGGAAATACGAGACGCGTAAGCGTAGCCAAGCTCTTCTTCTTATCCGTGTCTATCCGTGTGCATCCGTGGCTAAACTTGAAAGGATGAAACTCACCTTCTGGGGTGCGGCCAAGACTGTCACCGGCTCCATGCATCAACTCACAGTGGACGGCAAGTGTTATCTCTTGGATTGCGGGCAGTATCAGGGACGCCGGAAAGAGGCCGAGGAACGAAACAAGAACTTTCCGTTTCCCTGCCGGGAGATTTCCGCAGTAATGCTTTCGCATGCCCACATCGATCACAGCGGAA
>PMUN01000265.1 GCA_003166875.1 Bryobacterales bacterium
GCAGGAGGCAGGAGGCAGGAAGCAGTCCCTAGCCCCCAGCCCCGATTTTTCAGCCCCCAGCCCCTAGTCCCCTGTTCGGAAATCCCGGATCGGCTTTCACTTCTTCCAGCTGTCGCACGTGCCGTTCGCAGTGCAGGCCCAGGAACAGGAGCCACTGGTAGCAATCTAAGTCGCCCAGGATCGGATGCGGGAAGAAGTGGCTGCGCAGGTCGGCCTCGGTTCCTTGGGCGAAAGTCACGCTGCGTTGGCGCGTGGCTTCGAACTGTCTCAGCAATTCCTCGAAATCCGGCCATCGATTCTTGGGGTGGACCATTTCGGGTCCCATCACGCGAGTGGTGCGCGCCGGGACTTTCTCGATGACAATCGGGTCTTTGCGGCGAACCTCAGCTTGCTTAGTGTCTGGTTCGGGCGGCGCCTGGAGCACCTTGTTCATCGTCTGGAACACAAAATCCTCCACCACGATAATGTGCTCGACGCAGCCTGCTACCGACCAGCGGTCTTCAGCGGGTTGAAATGCTCGCTGCTCCGCCGATAGTCCGTCCACTGCTTCGAGCAACCGCGCGCGGCTCGCGGCCAGATGGTCCAAAACCAACTTCCGTTCCGTTGCTTCCATGCATCGCCTCCTGAATGCGCACGCCGGCGGCCCAATCGCCGGGATACTCCAGAACCAGTGTACCCGCGCCGTCGGTTTCGAACTCGGACATTTCCTCGTCGTCGGTCTCGACCAGGTATTTCGAGCGCGGCTTGAGTCGCACCACCAGCACCCGTCCTCCTTCCATGGGAAACTGCATCGGGCTGCGTCCCACCAGCACACTCGAATCGCCCACGGGAATCCCTTCGGCCTTAGGCCCCAGCGGTCCCTTCTGGTTGAGCACAGTGACGCGGCCTTCCCGGAACAACTGTGCTTCGCCTTGGTAGATTCCGAACCAGACGGCATCGTCTTCCCAGTTGGACCGCAGGAACAAGGCTCCGGAATGCTCATTGTGGAAGAACACCGGCAATTGGAAATAGCTGAGTCCGGGCTGATAGGGGTTCGCCCATAAAAACTCGTAGGGCGCTCCAAAGATGCCCTGGAGCATGAAACGATCCTGAATCAACCAGCCTTGCAGGTATTGACTCTCGAGCGCATTGTTATCATAGGCCACCGTGCTCAAGCCCGCGGCGCGCGCGAGAGCGGCCCGATCCAGGTCGGGTTGTCCCGAACCCTGGTAGACCGGAATGCGGTATTCGTTTTCCGGCGCCGGCAGCGGCGCCGGGTAGTTGGCCAGCACCTGATATTTGGGAAGGTCCCGGAAAAAGTCAGCGGCATCTTCCCGGAGATCGATTTTCAAGTTGTCGCGAGTGGCGTGCAGGATCTCACAAAGGGCGAAGAGCTGATCGAGCGGGACGATGATCCGTCCATCCGCCAGTTTGGGCGCAAACTGGCCGCGCCACCAGCCTTGCACCATCTCTCGCAGCGGATTCTCCTCGGCGTGACTGTCGTCAGCCGCCGCGATCAACGCCAGCACCCGATCGCGCGCGGCCGGAAGCTCCGTACCGTTCTTTTGGGCGGTTAATCTGCTGAGCTTCGTCTCGAGCGACTTGGATTGAGTTGAGCTTAATAGCGGCTGGCACCAATCGTAGACCAGCGCCAGTTGCCGCAAATCAGCGCCCGGTCCAAGCGCCCACTCCACAGCCCGCTTGCCGATGGCGGTATCGCCTGAAACCGCATAATGAAGGGCCAGCGCGAAGCCCGGTTCCCGCATTTCGGCGGCGGCTCTCACCAGCAGGTCGAACTGGCGCCAACGCATCGACTCCCGATCCCGCTCGCGCTTAAGCAGCCTCAGCCGCTGCGAGGTGAGGAACAGCCGTGGATGCTCGGAGTACACGCGGTACTCGTCTTGGGCGAATGCTGCTGTGGCTAGAAGGAGGGATAGGATTGCGGTACGCATTGACAAGGGATTGGGGGCTAGGGACTCGGGACTGAAAACCGCACAGGTCGCCAGTCCCTAGTCCCTGTCCTCAGCCCCTCATTGTGTCACACTGACACACCCAGCCAGTACCCTAGCCCCAGAATCCACTGGGGTAATACCATCAAGTGATTGAAAGCACTAAGCAAAACCGATGGAGCCCGGCGTGCTATTCTTACTAGCGAATTGATGAAGGACCTTTGAAACCTGCCCTCTGCTTGCAACGAGCAGAACAGGGGTATTGAGTGGACTGGGGAACGGCGTGCTTGCGGGAACCGGTGCTTTGAATTTTTGAGACCGCTCTTTGGCTCTTGTCGGTAAGTTGCAACAGAGGGGTTTTTTTTCGGCTTACTTCGTCAGAACTCGGATGGATCTCGCATATGGGATCCGGTATCGGTTGTGCTGGCGTTCATGGTGGAGGAAAGTTGGACGCGGGCCTCTCCAGGAATGGAACTGCAAGTAAGTATCCAGGCCAGTGTGCCGACGCTAGATCCAGGCCCGACTTGGGCAGACCGCTCCGGAACCGGCGGCTTCGACAGTCCTCACCTTCCGGTTTCCGGCGCGGTTGTTTTTTGGATCGCCCTAGTTTAATACAAGTAAAGCTAAGAATACAAGAATCCTAGGAATTCACGAAGTCGAGGAAGAAGGTTGCCGAGCCTCCTTACTTCGGATTCCACCAGTGCAGCCGCAGTTAGTAAAGAGATCAGCTTCCTTCTTCCTCGACTTC
The DNA here is from genome assembly GCA_003166875.1 of Bryobacterales bacterium. Taxonomy (GTDB): domain Bacteria; phylum Acidobacteriota; class Terriglobia; order Bryobacterales; family Bryobacteraceae; genus Palsa-89. The sequence goes on from PMUN01000265.1 coordinate 2,677, forward strand.
TTGAATTC
>PMUN01000060.1 GCA_003166875.1 Bryobacterales bacterium
CCGATAACTCGGTTGAGATCCGGAACTTCTGAAACTGCTCCCCTGGACTGATCTCGAGGCCGATGGAGCCTGGGACGATTGGAACCGGCTGCCCGCAGCGAAGTTTCCGCGATTCGCAATGCTACTGCGTCCCGCGAGATTACTGCCGAATCGATTCGCCACCGCTCGGTTCGCATACGCTACTCCCATGCGGTGCGCGGGATTGAATGCCCAGTTCGCGCGGCCACCAAGCCCGAAACCGCCGCCGTAGCCGTAATGGTTGAAGAAGAAGCCGTTTACGAAAATCGACCCGCCGAACCAATTCGGCCCCCAGCCCCAACCACCCCATCCCAATCCGCCGAAGAATCCACCAATGTAGATCCCAGGCCCGAATCCAAATCCAACTCCTGGATAGTAGAGCGGAGGGTAGTAGCCATAGACTGGCGGTCCCCAAACGTATTCTGGATTGTACGTCGGCACATAAACCACTTGAGGATCAGCCGGCTGGATTTGAATGGCAGTCTGGTCTCCTTGCGTCTGTGTCGTGNNCATTCATAACGTCCGCCTGCTGAGCCAAGAACGCATTTCCCAAATCGGTAGTCCATCGAATGTCGGAATTCAACCGATTGAGAACATCCGGAAAAACTACCAGAGCCTGAATGCTCGGATCCCAATTCTGCTGGCGCGCGGCGTCCACCAGTTGTGAGCCCTGGAGATTCCCATTCTGCCGCAGCCATTGTGCCGCTTCCACCACTTCGAGCGGATAGGTGCTCGCCACCAGCACCTGGCTTATTAAATTATCCGGGTAAAGCGCGATTGGCGCCACCATGGCGTTCAACTGATCGGGCGAGAACTGTTGTGCGGGCGGCGCAGGCGGCTGTGAGGATGCTTGCTCTTGGGCAGCCAATGGTGCACCAGCCGAAAACAGGAGCAAGAGCATCATACAAAGTATGCCCAGCCCCTGCTGCAAGATTGAATTTTTCTTCATCCTTCTACCTCCTTCGCTACTTAAATAGACGTGCCCCGTCGAAACTCCGATGCTTTCATTATTTCGTTTCATAACGCCTCACTCACCCAGAGGAAGGCAGCTTCGGGGCCAAACTCCAAGTGCTTTAGCAGCAGCGTTTATGAGAAGTGACGGCTTGGAGGAGACTGGCCGAATACCACCGGGCTGCTGAATTGCAACCTACCAACTGCGGTGTGTTGTTTCTACTGAGCCATAAGTAGGAACTGCTTCTTCAGCCGCCACATCCAATAGATGGAGGCTTAGGGACGTTATGAAACGCTCATGGTCGAAAATGCTTGGAGGGTTTCTCCTGGCCCCACTGCTGTTGAATCCCGCCTGGGGCTCTGGCCCTCCGCAACCCGGAACGATCAATTACATCGAAGGCCAGGTGTCCATCGGCGTGCAGGCCCTCACCGAAAACTCGGTTGGATCCGCCAAATTGGCGGCGGGCCAGTCGCTCTCAACGCAAAGCGGCAGAGCGGAAATCCTGTTGACGCCGGGCATCATTTTGCGAGTCAACAATAACAGTTCAATCCAGATGGTGTCACCAGGTTTGGCGGATACGATAATAACGCTGAACAAAGGCCGCGCCATGGTGGAAGTGAACGAGATCCTGCCGCAAAACAACATTCGCATTGGTGAAAACAGCGCAAGCACTCAGCTCGAAAAGGCAGGCTTGTATGATTTCGATGCGGACAGAGGCCTGATCCGTGTCTTCGACGGTAAAGCTGTAGTTCAACTAGGCGGTCACCAGATTGAAGTGAAGAGCGGGCGCCAACTCAGCCTGAACGCCACCGGAAAGTTGAAGTCACAGAAGTTCGACAAGACCGCGTACACGGACGATTTCTACAGGTGGGCTAGCCTGCGGTCCTCTTATCTGGCCGAAGCCAACGTGGATGCGGCGCGGAGATACGCGGGCGCAAGCGGCTTTGCTCCTTCCGTCTGGTATGGCGACGGATGGTATTGGAACTCCGGGTTTGATGCGTATACATTTATCCCCGGCGACGGAATCTTCTTCGATCCGTTCGGCTGGGGCTTCTACTCTCCCTGGTTCGCGTTTGGAGCTCCGTACTTTGGCTACGGATACGGCGGCTATTATTACCATCACTTCGGACCCGGCTACCATCCCGCTTACAGACCTGCTGGCCAGTCAACCGCGTTTGTTGGGCACGCGCACAGTGTTGGCGCCGGCAGTGCAGGCGGCTTTAGTCGCGGCAGCAGTGTGAGTGCTCACGGGTTCAGCGGCGCTGGTTTTCATGGCGGTGGGGGCGGATTCCATGGGGGCGGCGGAGGCGGCCGCGGCCGCTAAACGCTACGGCATCCAGCTAAGACGCGGCCCGCTCTTTAGACCGTAGCCCTGCGCCGCCGGTGAATAGCGCAGATGCCAACCATTGCCGCCGCTAACACAACGCCCAGAGATGGTTCAGGAACGGTTGAGCCTCCGCCTGATTGCGAAGTATCGGTCAAGGAAAGCTTGTCGAAGTCAATCTCAGAGGGCTCGAATTGATTGCCACTGCCACCGTCGGTCAGGACGATTTCTAGTGCCTTGCCGAGCTGGGCTGGGGATGAGCCGGAGTTGAAAGTAACCGTGAATGGGACAAACGTGCCGGGCGTAATGTTGAAATTGACCTGTCCTTCGTTCACTATTGAGTTAAGCACCGTCCCGTTAGCCTCCAGCGCGACATTGTAGCCGAAGTCCCCAATGCCGGGGGGATAACACTGGTGTCCTTCCGGATGCCAACAAACCCGGTGAGTGTGTACGTATCGTTGGCTATCAAGTCCGACCCGAGGACTTGTGAGATCGAAACGTTGTACACGTTTGTTGACAGATAGGCCACGTTCACGCCGTCGGGAACACCGCCCGGATACTCGGCCGTTCCAGGTTTGTAAACGCCGAAATTGTTGAATGCGACACCTCCACCGCTGAAGCCGCTGGGGTTGGCTGTAGATGCGGTCCAATCCGTAAGGGTGTCGTCGGTAGCGCAGCCCGGCCCGGGCGAACAAGCCAGGACGTCGGTCTCGAAGCTGGGGTTGAGAATAGTTATTGTGTCGGCCTGCACCAAGCTAGCGGTGCAGAGCAAAGTGGCAGCAGATAAGAATCGCAGAACTTTCATATTTCCTGCGAGCAGTGCAAAAAAGCACGGCAACAGAGACCGCGCAATCGGAATGAAAAACCCATCACGGGCGATGGGTGGGTTGCCCTGAGAGCCGGCCGAGCCGCCGGTGCAGGTCCGCGATCTCCCAGCGGGCGACCGAACTCCGCCCCTCCGCCGCCGTGAGGGCCTCCTCGAGAACCTTTGCCGCGCCGACGGTGTTATGCGTTTGCTCGAGCGATTTGGCGAGCTCGCGGTAAATACTGAGATAAAGCTCCGCGGCTCCCATAGTGTCGTTAGCTGGAATCTGAACGACGGGCGGCATGCGCGATTCCGCCATCCGTAGATGGCCGATCGCTTCCCTGTATCTCGCCGCGGCGTTTTCGGCGGCGCCCATGTGCATGTACGCAATGGTCAGATCCTGTTGCGCCTCGGCGCTGGTGGGCTCCTCTTTGGCCAACTTCTCCATGCGCGTCAATGCTTCGCCGGCTGCCGGGATGGCCTGCTCGCCATCGCCCGCATTATGGAGGGCCCAACTTAGCTCGCCCCATGCTTCACCGCAAGTTCGACGCCACTGCGGGGCGGGTTGACTATCAGGAGTCTTGCAGAGACCTTCCACCGTCCGCCGGTGCGCGATCGCGGATTCCCCGAAATACATCCTGTCACCGGTTAAATCGCCCAGGCCCTCCAGAGCAAATCCCACGAATTGGCTGTATTTGGCCGCCAGATGGGCCATGCCGGGATGGGCCGCTTGAAGTTCCTCAGCCATGGCGACTGTCCGGCGGAACTGGGCCAGGGCCCGCTCGAATGCAGTTGAGGTGTATTCTGCGTTCGCGGAGCTCAGCATCGCATTCCCCAGCATTCCGTTCGTCTCGACGTATGCGGCTGCGGCCGGACTGCCATCTATCTTAAATTCGCGAGGCGCTTCCGTGGCCAGCCGCCGCGCCGGTGGGAGCGCCGATTGGAGCAATGCCATAGCCTGCGGATATTCGTTGCCGCGGATTTCGATCTGAGCGATGGTCCGGCGTGCCCGGACCAGAATGGCAAGCAGGTCCCAGTCCCTCGGGCCGGCGTCCGCGGCTAGAGCTTCGGCTTTGCGGTAACTTGCCAAGGCTCCCGCGGTGTCTCCAATGCTCACGGTGAAAGGTCTACCTTGAATGTCGCCGAGTTGCAGATATGCGCCTGCCAGAGCATGCCGCAAATCGGAGTCGCGCGGCGCATCGGCCAGTAACCGGTCCAGATTCCTCCTGGCGCGGTCGACGATCAGCAGTCGAGCTTTCATCGAGCCAGGAAGCTTGCCGACCTCGTTGAGGACATCGGTGAGGTACGACTCGCTGAGTTCGCGAACCTGGACCAGGCGTTGCTGATTGCGTCCGTATTGTTGCAAAGCGGAAAGAGCCGTGAAGGCCAGGACAGCGCTCAAGACCACGCCCGCAGTCATCCCCCAGCGGTTGCGCTGTGCAAATCGAGCGCTCCGATAGAAAAGTGTCTGCCGCCGCGCCAGAACTGGTTCGCCATGGAGGTACCGCTGTAGATCCCCGGAGAAATGCTCGACTGAGGAGTACCGGCGCCGCGGGTCCATGTCGATTGCCTTTTTCAAGACACTGCTCAGGTCGCCTTCCAACAGGCGCCCCAGCTTCGATTTCGATTCGGAGCGGAGACGGGCGGCTTCGTCGGTGATCACAGAGGACGGGCGGGCTGGCTCGACGTCTTTGATTGCACGTTCAAGCCCAGTGATCGGGGACTGTGGATCGCCGAAGGGCCATGCGCCAGTCACCAGCTCGTATAGAAGCACGCCGAGTGAATAAACATCCGTGGCGGTGGTGATGGGCTCGCCGCGCAGTTGCTCGGGGCTCGCGTAACGCGGCGTCATCATGCCAAAGCGCGTCGTGGCTGAATCCGTTGCGCCCGTCAGCAGCAGCTTGGCTGTGCCGAAATCGAGCAGCTTCGGCACGCCCTCGCTGGTGACGAAGATGTTGCCGGGCTTAAGGTCGCGATGAACGATGAGGTTACGGTGCGCGTATTCCACCGCGGAGCATACTGGGAGCAAAAGCCGGATGCGGTCCGCGACTGGAAGTTGCCGTGTGTCGCAGAATTGGTGAATCGGACGTCCGTCCACGTACTCCATCACCAGATACGGGTCGCCGTCCGCGCTGACTCCGCCGTCCAGAAGCCGTGTGATATTCGGATGATTGAGCTGGGCCAGGATCTGGCGCTCGGTGCGGAACCGTTCCGCGAAAAACTGCGAGCGCAGGTGGGCGCTTACCACCTTCAGCGCCACCTTCTGCTCGAACTGGCCGTCGGCGCGGTGGGCGAGGTAAACCGTGCCCATGCCGCCCGCGCCGATCTCGCAGTCAATCCGGTATTCGCCGAAAGCGCCGCGTTGCGGTCCGGCGAAGGCGGGTGGAGATTTGATCTGCTGCGCCTCGTGAAACGCCAGCAGCAGTTGCTCAACTTCGCCCTGGAGCACGCTGTCGCCGTCACAACTGCGGAAAACGAAATCCGGGCGGGCGGACTCCTCGACTTCGAGCGCCGCGTGAAAGATGGACTCCATTCGGCGCCAGCGTTCCGCTGTCAACGTTGCCACCTCATGGGGATTCATCGAATAAACTTTACATTATAGTTCGCGAAGTTTCGAGCCAGAACCCCTCACAACGGAGGGGCCAAGCTCCCTGGAAGCCTGAGTTTCGCATAGAGCCAGCTCCTGACCATGGTGAGGTCGCGTTCCACCGTCGCCGTCGAGATCTCCAGCAGCGCGGCTGCTTCCGGCACCGTACAGCCGAGAAAATAGCGCAATTCCACCAGCCGTACCTTGCGCGGGTCCAGCTTTTCGAGCTCATCCAACGCACGATTAACGTCGATCACGTCGTCACCGTTGACGTTCAACCAGGGCACCTCGTCGCTGAGGGGGACGTGCGGTAGGTCGGCCCCCCGCTTGTCCGCTTTTGCCGTGCGGGCATGATCCGTCAGAATCCTCCGCATCATTTTGGCAGCGAAGGTAAAAAAATGCGCGCGATCGCTCCAATCGGCATTTCGCTGCTGTAGCAGTTTCAGGTATAACTCGTTAACCAGTGCGGTTGGTTGGAGGGTATTGGCGGACGCCTCGCGCCGCAAATACGCGGCTGCAACTTGGCGCAAGTGCGGATAGACCAGAGGGGCGAGCTCCTGAAACGCCACCTGATCTCCGCCATGCCAACGTCGCAAGAGAATCGTGATTTCACCCGGATCCCGTTCGGCGTCGCTGATGGAATCCTCCCTGATTACGCGCGTCTGAGTATTATTACTCAGGATAACAGCAGTTGCCTTCGAAATGCCTTCACTGCCCCTTGCTCTCGCTGGGGGATGGGTCGAAGCCGCAACGTCCCCGCATGCCTTGCCGGGCTCGTTCCCGCTCCTCAGGGGTCATGTGCTCCCACCGGTCGGCCATTCGATCGCGCATTCGACGGCGAAAATTGGAGCGATGGGAACCGTGCCCTCCAAATCCGCCGAAGAGAATCCGGCACAGCACCAGAATTCCTAGTGCTTGCCAGAAAGTAATCTGCCGCCAGCCAAAGAGCGGCGGCAGCAGCCAATTCCACAGTTGCAGCACTATTTCGCCGCCTAAGGCGATAAACAGCAGCAGCGCCAGAATCGCCAGCGGAGCCAGGAAAATCCATTTCCATTTCCTTTTCATGTTTAGTTCCTCATGCTTTCCTAAATTCGTCGTAAATGCTTTGCAATCTCTCGCGCAGATGCAGCACGGCATAACGCTTGCGCGAGAGCAGCGTATTCACGCTTAGGCCGGTCTCGGCGGCCATCTCCTTAAAGCTGCGCCCTTCCAACTCGTGCGCAATGAACACCTCACGCTGCTCCTCTGGCAGTTCGTCCAGCGCCAACTCGAGTTCATCGAGCAACACGTTGCGGGCGTACAGCGCCTCCGGTCCGGCATCGGGCGAAGGCAGCAGGTCTTCCAAATGCAGCAGTTCGCCGTCCGCGTCCGCGACGGCCGTCTCGCTGAAGCTCTCCGGCTTCTTCTTACGGAAGAGATCGGTAATGCGATTGCGCGCCACTCGAAATAACCAGCCGGTGACGTGCTCAATCGGCATCAGCAGGCGGTTCGCTTCCATCAGTTGATAGAAGACGTTCTGCAGAATGTCCTCAGCGTCGCGGGGATCCATCACGCGCCGGCGAATGAAGTTGCGCAACCGGGACTGCTCCCGGACGACCACTTCAGAGATCCGTTGGTCCTGTTCGAGTGCCATCTGCTCCAGGCTCGCCATGCCCTTCACCTACCGTTGTAGACGAATGAGCGGGTGCGGATATTGTAGGGAACGCCATTTCGCGGAATCGGCGGCCTGAACGACCTACACATGGGTCTGTATGTATTCTCGGTGTAAGCAAAGACAGCCTGACGAAACGGAAAGCAGCACCCGTTTTCAATCCCAAGGTGTTTCTGGCCAAGGTCGGCAAAGGGAGGACCTTGGCGGAATACAACAAGAGCCAGAGGATTTTCTCGCAAGGCGATCCGGCCGGCGCGATTTTCTACATCCAGAGCGGCAAGGTCAAGCTCACGGTGGTCTCCAAACGGGGCAAAGAAGCAGTGGTCGCCATTCTGGAATGTTCGGATCGAGGAGGACCTGGTGGATCAGTTATTCAACTCCAGCGAAAAGCGCCTGGCGCGGATACTTCTGCTGATGGCCAACTTCGGCAAGGAAGCGAAAGCGGAACCCGTGATTCCAAAGATCAGCCAGGAAATGTTGGCTGAGATTGTGAGCACCACTCGCTCGAGAGTCAGCTTTTTCATGAACCGGTGTTCACAGCTCGCTGCTGAATGTCGTATTGCACGATTGACGCTCCCGCCAGTTGCATTCAAAACGGTTCTATGACCGAAGCTTGGAGGTTACGCTCTCTTACGCCGTTTTGGCCACCACTCCATGCGGATCGATTACGAATTTCTTGGCAGCGCCCTTATCGAAATCCTTGTAGCCCTGAGGCGCCTCGTCCAGCGTGATCACGGTCACATTCACCGCCTTGGCAATTTGAATTTTATTGTGAAGAATCGCCATCATCAGTTGCCGGTTATAGCGCAGCACCGGACATTGGCCGGTATGGAATGAGTGCGATTTTGCCCAACCCAGGCCAATCCGGATTCCCAGATTTCCGATCTTCGCATTGGCGTCGATCCCACCCGGATCGCCCGTCACGTACAGGCCCGGAATGCCGATCGCGCCGCCCGCGCGCGTGATCTCCATAACCGAGTTCAACACCGTTGCCGGCCGTTCCACGGACGCGTCGTGCCCGTGTCCTCGCGCTTCAAATCCCACGCAATCCACTGCGGCATCCACAACTGGCTCGCCCACAGTCTGCGCGATCTGATCCGCCAGCGTCGCGTCCTTGCGAAGGTCGATGGTCTCACACCCGAAACTCTTCGCTTGCGCCAAGCGTTCCGGAATCATGTCGCCCACAATCACCACCGCCGCTCCCAGCAAATGGCAGGAGGCCGCGCAGGCCAGCCCCACCGGTCCCGCACCTGCCACGTACACCACTGATCCGGTAGTTACGCCCGCTGTTACCGCTCCGTGGTAGCCGGTCGGAAAAATATCGGATAGCAAGGTCAGGTCGCGGATTTTCGCGAGAGCCTGATCTTTCTTCGGGAATCTGATCAGGTTGAAATCGGCATACGGAACCATTACGTATTCCGCCTGCCCCCCCATCCAGCCACCCATATCGACATAACCGTACGCTGCGCCCGGCCGCGCGGGATTCACCGTGAGGCAGATTCCGGTCCTGCCTTCCCGGCAGTTGCGGCATCGCCCGCACGCGATGTTGAAGGGAACGGTAACCAAGTCGCCGACGTTCAACATTTCCACGTCGTTACCCTTCTCGATGATCTCGCCGGTGATCTCGTGGCCCAGAATCAGGCCCTTCGGCGCCGTAGTCCGGCCTCGCACCATGTGCTGGTCCGAGCCGCAGATATTGGTGCTCACGATCTTCAGGATTACGCCGTGGGGCGCGTCCTTGCCGCCGAACGGTTTGTCTTCCGCCGCCGGCATTTTCAACTTCGGATATTCGATAGTCCGGACCTCCACCTTGCCCGGTTCGATGTAGGCCACTCCGCGATTGCTAGC
>PMUN01000104.1 GCA_003166875.1 Bryobacterales bacterium
GACGCCGAGTAGGAGGCTTGCCCGATCTGCCCATCGTAGGCAGCCACCGATGCGGTGTTGATGATGACTCCTCGTTCGCCGTCCGAACCCGACTCGTTGCGCGCGATGGCCCAGGCCGCGATCCGCGCAACGTTGAAGGTCCCGATCAGGTTCACGCGGATCACTTTCGTGAACCGCGCGAGATCGGCCGGGCCATCCTTGCCGATGATCTTTTGCGGGTCCCCGATGCCCGCGCAATTCACGCAAATGTGCAGTGCGCCAAAAGCCTCGGTCGCGGCCTTCACCGCCTGTTCCACTTCGCCCGGATCGCTCACGTCGGCGCGAACGAAGCGAGCTGATTCGCCCAGTTCCGCGGCCAGCGAATTTCCCACTTTCTCGTTGAGGTCCACAATGACCACGCTGCCGCCTGCGGAGACGATCATTCTCGCTGTGGCCGCCCCCAATCCCGACGCACCACCGCTAACCAGCGCGACTTTCCCATTGATGTCCATACGGTAGACCATAGCAGAGCCGCGACGGGAACGGAGCGTAACGAGGCAAGGCTGCTGCTATCGTGGTAGCGCTTCCTGCCGGGCGCGGCTCGGTAAATGTGTATAATAGGAATGTCGGGTAACGTCAGTGGGCGAAAGCCCACTTTTTTATTGCATTAGACCAATGTCCGCGATCGGCAAGGAAGAAATTGTTGCCAAGATCACCCAGGTCGCCGAACGAGTCGGCGGTCCGGAAGGGATCGAAATCGTCGACGTCCAGTTGCTGGGCGCCGGGCGTGGCCGGGTTCTGCGCATTTTTATCGATCGGCCGCAGGGCGTCTCTCACGCCGACTGCGAATTCATCTCGCACCAGGTGGGAACTATTTTGGATGTGGAAGACGTCATACCAGGCGAGAATTATACACTTGAGGTAAGCTCGCCGGGCCTGGAACGCAAGCTATTTAAAGAAAAAGACTTCGAGAGGTTTGTGGGGCAAAAAGCAAAAGTCGTACTGCGGGAACCAGTGGAGAACCAGCGCCGTTGGGAAGGCAAGCTGGCCGGTATTTCGCAGGGTGTGGTCGCGCTGGAGCCGAGCGATGGAAGGGTCATTCACTTCCCGTTAACGCAGGTCGAAAAAGCCAACCTGAAGTTTGAGTGGTAAAGAACCCCCGGACAGTTTAAGAAGAGGACACAGTGGGAACTATCTATCAGTCCATCGAGATCTTGAGTAAGGAGAAGGGCATTGACCCGCAGATCGTTATCGACGCGGTCAAGGACGCCATGCTGGTGGCGGCTCGCAAGCACTTCCGAACAACCGAGGACCTGGTGGCTGCTTTCAACGATGCCGGTGCTCTTGAAATCTACGGAGTGAAGAAAGTAGTGGAGTCGGTTCTGGATCCGGTGAAGGAAATTTCGCTTGAGGATGCGATTCGAATCGATCCGGCCGCACAGTTGGAGTCCGAGCTGCGTTTTCCGAAACCCACCGAAGCATTGGGGCGCATTTCCGCCCAAACCGCGAAACAAGTCATCCTGCAAAAGGTCCGCGAGGCCGAGCGTGAAACCATTTATTCGGAGTATTCCGGCCGCGTTGGCGAATTGGTGAACTGCACCGTGAAACGGATCGAGGGCCAGGACTTGGTGGTGGATCTCGGCAAGACCGAAGCGCGAGTGCCAAAAAAGGAGCAAAGCAAGCTCGAAAACTTCAGCGTGGGTGAGCGCGTCCGCTGCGTGATCAAGAGCGTGGAGAAGGCCGGCAAGAACGCGGGCGTCATTGTTTCGCGCGGCGCGCCGGAGCTGGTGATGCGGCTATTCGAGCAGGAAGTCCCCGAGATTTACGACAACACGGTGGTGATCAAAGGCTGCGCGCGCGAACCTGGCGAGCGAACCAAGATCGCCGTCTCAAGCCGCGATCGCGACGTGGACAGCGTAGGAGCTTGCGTCGGCATGAAGGGCATGCGGGTACAATCCATCATCCGTGAGCTGCGGGGCGAGAAGATCGATATCATCGAATTCTCCGAGGACGCGGTTTCGTTCGCCACGCATGCCTTGAGTCCGGCCAAAATCAGCCGGGTCTCCATCATCGACGCCGTCGAAAAGCACATGGAAGTGATTGTCGACGATACGCAGCTATCGCTCGCAATCGGCAAGAAAGGCCAGAATGTACGGCTGGCCGCCAAGTTGTTGGGCTGGAAGATCGATATAAAGAGCGAAGAAGAGAAGCGTCAGGAAGTGGAGTCCGCTATGTCGGCCCTGGTACCTACCGGAGCGCCGGTTTCCATACTGATCGATCATGGCCTCAGTGAGGAAATCGCCGAAAAGCTCATCGAAGCTGGCGTGGGCACTGTAGAAAAACTCGGTTCTATGACACCCGAAGAATTGGAAGCGATTCCCGGGATCGAGCCAGATATTGTCGAGAAGATCCTGATCGCCGTCAATTCCTATTACTCACAGTTCGAACAACAGACTTCCGCGGCTGCGGAGGTTGTGCCGGAAGAAACGTCGGAGGTTGCGATGGATGTCGCGATGGATGTCGCGCCGGAACTCTCGACGGACGAGTTTGTGGAACCTGTTGCGCAAGCGGATGGAGATGGGTCTGCGGCCGTGGAGGATTCCACGGTTCCCAAAAAAGAATTTGATACCATTAAACATTCGGGGGAAGTAAGCTAAGCGCCGCGTTACGAGAGCGTTGCAGTCTTAAATATGAGCAAAATCCGCATCAACGAGCTAGCGAGGCAACTGGAGATTCCATCGCACGTGATCGTAGAAATGTTGCCTGAGGTTGGCGTCACCGAAAAGAAGACGCATTCCAGCTCGATTGATGAGCCGGTCGCTGAACTGGTGCGGAAGCGCGTCCACGGAGAAGGCTCTGGCCACCCAGAGGGCAGTGGACCGGCCACCGCAGTTGAGGAGCCCGAGAAGATTGAAGAGCAACCTCACGCTGCTGCGGAGCCCGAACAGGAACCACCGGTGATCGCCGCCAAGAGCGCTCTCAGCCATACTGTGGAAGCCCCCGCAGCTCCGCCGTCCGAGAACGGGTCCACATCCACAGCCACGGAAGAGCCGCTTCGCGGCAAGCCGGCTCCGGTGCGGCCGCCGCTGGCATCCGGCCCAAGTGCGCCATTGCATCCGCCGCTGCGCACCGGCACGGTGACAGCACGCCCCGTACCGGCCGCGCCCCGGCCTGGTCAGATACTTTCGGGACCGCGCCAGCCCTTGCCGCCCGGAACGCCGCCACCATTTCCATCAACGCCGGCAGCTCATTCGCCCTCGGTTCCTTCTACGGCGCGAGCGTCGGCGCCTCCCGCTGTTGAAACGCCGGGACCAGCGCCGTCCATGCCTTTGCGAACGGCACCCGCGCGGCCCAATCTGGCCGGCCAGCCAGCGGCACGTCCGATAGTTCCTCCACGTCCGGATATGGTGGCGCGACTGCAGCAAACACGTCCGGCGCCCGGTCAGGTGCAGCCGCAAGCACCGCGGCCTGGCATGCCCACTCGCAGTTCCACCCCGGTCCCCGGCCAGCCCATTTATCGCGGCCCCATTCGTCCTGGCCAGCCCGTCATGCGGGGTCCCGGAGTTCCCGGTCCAGGCGGAGGCGGAGGCGCATCGCCCGGATTTCGCCGTACCAGAACCCTGCATCCCACTTCGCCGCTGCGGATGGAGCCGGCTGCTCCGCTGCCTACCACCGAACAGCAGCGCAGGCATCAGGCCAAGCCCGGCGGCCGCGACCGCCATCGCGATCAGGAACAGGAAGAGGGAAGACTCCGGATGCCGGTGTCGCGGCGCGAGCAGCCCGTTGCGCCGCCTCCCATCGATCGCGAGATTACGATCTCGGAAGGCATCACCGTCAAGGAACTTTCCGAAAAGCTGGGCATCAAAGCCAACCTGCTGATCAAGAAGTTGGTTGAGAAGAAGATCTTCGCCACCATCAACCAGAATCTAGATGTGAAGATGGCCGAAGACCTGGCGCGCGATTACGGCGCCTCCACCAACAAGGTCAGCTTCGAAGAGGAGAGCACGCAGGAAATCGAGCAGACCGAGGAGACAGCGGACCGCGTGAAGCGCGCGCCTGTGGTCACCATCATGGGCCACGTCGATCACGGCAAAACATCGCTGCTGGACGCTATACGATCGGCTGATGTGGCCGCGCATGAGGCCGGCGGCATCACCCAGCACATTGGCGCTTATCACGTCGAAAAGAACGGCCGTAAGATTGTGTTTATCGACACTCCCGGCCACGAGGCGTTTACGCGCATGCGCGCGCGGGGAGCCAAGGTGACCGACATCGTGGTCCTGGTGGTGGCTGCTGACGACGGCGTCATGCCGCAAACCATTGAGGCCATCGATCACGCCAAAGCCGCCAAGGTGCCGATTATCGTCGCCATCAACAAAATCGATCGGCCCGATGCCCAGACGGATCGCATCAAGCAGCAACTTTCTGACCGTAATCTGTTGGCGGAGGACTGGGGCGGCGATGTGGTGATGGTTCCCGTTTCCGCAAGGGCCAAGACCAATCTCGATCTGTTATTGGAAATGATCCTGCTGGTGGCTGACCTGCAGGACCTCAAAGCCAATCCCGATCGTCCTGCGGTCGGCACTGTACTCGAAGCGCAACTCGATCGCGGACGAGGCCCCGTGGCCACTGTGCTGGTCCGGGACGGAACGCTGCACGTGGGCGACTATTTCATTTGCGGCTCGGTATTCGGCAAGGTGCGCGCCATGTTCGACGATCGCGGGCAGCCGCTGCGCGAAGCCGAACCATCCATGCCCGCTGAAGTGCTGGGTTTGGAATCTCTCCCAGAGGTTGGCGATACCTTCCAGGTGGTAACCGACACCGGCAAGGCCAAGCAGATTGTCATCTACCGCGAAGCCAAGGCGCGTGACGTGGCCATGGCTAAGACCGGACGCGTTACGTTGGAACAACTGCATGAGCAGTTGAAGGAAGGCGAAATCAAGGAACTCAACATCATCCTGAAAACGGATGTCGGCGGCACGGCGGAAGTCATCAGCGACATGATGCAAAAGCTGTCAAACGAGAAGGTCAAAATCCACGTGTTGCGCGCGGGCGTGGGCGCCATCAATGAAAGCGACGTGTTGCTGGCTTCGGCATCCAATGCCATCATCGTCGGATTCAGCGTCCGCCCGGAACGAAACGCCACGGCGCTAGCGGAACAGGAGAAGGTGGACATCCGCCTGCACACCATCATCTATGAATTGACCGACGAGCTGAAGCGCGCCATGACCGGTATGCTGGAACCGGTTTTCAAGGAAGTGTATCAGGGCCGGGCGCAAGTGCGCGATGTATTCCGCATCAGCAAGGTCGGCAATGTGGCCGGGTGCATGGTGACGGACGGCCTGATCAGGCGCGACAGCGAGGTCCGCGTGCTGCGCGACAACGTGGTGGTTTTCACGGGAAAAATGGAGTCTCTGAAGCGTTTCAAGAACGACGCCAGCGAAGTGAAGAACGGATTCGAGTGCGGTTTGACCGTCCGGAATTTCGGCGACGTGAAGCCGGGGGATGTGATCGAGGCGTTCGCGACCGAGAAAGTAGCGGCGGAGGCGTTGGCGTGAAGACAGGCGGCAGGCACCAGGCGGCAGGCGGCAGTAGGCAGGCGGCAGGCGGCAGGACGCCTGTCACTTGAGCTATGCCTACCGTCGGTGTCCTGACGCTGGAGCTGCAGCTCTCTGAGGCGCATTCGCTCAAAGACAAGCGGCACACTGTCAAAGGCCTGAAGGATCGACTTCGTGGAAGATTCAACGTGGCCGTGGCCGAGATCGACTATCAGGATCTTTGGCAGCGGTCCCTGATCTCGGCCGTCACTGTCTCGAGCGACCACACGCGCGCTGAACAAACCCTGCAGTTGGTGGAACGAGAAGCGTCCTCAATGTTGGGCGCCGCTCTGGTAGGCACGACGTTGGAATGGATTGAATAAAGAAGGCCGAAGGAGGTAGCGACCGATTTCTGCCGCCTGCCTCCTGGCGCCTGCCGCCTGAGCTATGGATCATCGCATTGAGCGCATCACCGAAGCTATCCGCGAGGAACTGTCCGAGATGATCGGCTACGAAATGGCGGATCCGCGCGTGGGCTCAGCCATCGTGACCGAAGTGCAGATCTCGCCCGACAAGCGGCATGCCATGGTGCGGGTCCGCATCCCGGAAAATTCGGATACCAAAGCCGTTCTCGAAGCACTGGCGCACGCCCGCAATTTCCTTCGCCGTCAGCTTGCCACCCGGCTGACTGTATACCGCATCCCGGAATTGCATTTCGAAGCAGACGTCGCAAGCGAACTCGGCGGCAAAATGGAGCATTTGTTGAAGCGCATCCGGAAGGGCCGGCCTCGCGATCCGGAACGCGCCGGATGAAGGAGAGTCGTATTCAGCCTGTGGGGCAGGTTGCCAACCTGCGCGCCGATTGCCAATCGGCGCAAAAATGCGCGGGTACGATCGCCCTCTTACTTGCTCTAGCGCTGCCTGCCTTCTCCGCCCAGCCCGACCTCCTGCGCGTGGAAGGCAGCGTGGACGCCATGGGCACCGCCTTTTCCATCGTGGCTTATGGCGAGGACCGCGGCCGGTTGCAGTCGGCCGTCTCCGAGGGTCTGGAAGAGGCGCGCCGCTTGGATGAAATGCTCTCCAATTACAAACCCGCAAGCGAATGGAGCATGGTCAACCGGACGGCCAGCGATGGACCGGTCCACATCACGCCAGAACTGTTTCAATTGCTGGCGGCCTGCGTGGAATACAGCCGGGAAAGCGAAGGAGCTTTCGATATCAGCGTAGGACCGCTCATGAAGGTTTGGGGATTCTACAAAGGCTCAGGACACCTGCCGCACCGCGCCGAGGTCTGGGGGGCTCTGAACAAGATCGGCTACCAGAATATCCTGCTGGACCCCGCCAAACAAACCGTCCGGTTCGCCAAACCCGGCATAGAGCTGGATCCCGGCGGGATCGGGAAAGGCTACGCGGTCGACCGTATCGCACAGATTCTAAAGGATAATGGAGTGCGCCAGGCCCTGGTGTCCGGGGGCGGATCCAGCATCTACGCCATTGGCGCGCCACCCCACGAAAAGGGCTGGAAAGTGGACATCAAGAATCCCAAAAACCCTGAAGAATCAATCGAAACCGTGTACCTGAAGGACGAATCCATGTCCACTTCCGGTAACTACGAGAAGTTCTTCTACGCCGAAGGCAAGATGTACAGCCATATCATGGACCCTCGGACCGGGTATCCGTCCCAAGGAATGCTATCAACTTCAGTTATTGCACCTCGAACCCTTGACAGTGAGGCTTGGACCAAGCCCTACTATATCTTAGGGCCCCAGTGGGCAGCTAAACACAGACATGACGACTTTCGCGTTTATTTTTGCGAAGCGAGACCAGGTGCAACATGCGATTGGCTTCAATGAACAGTAGATTTTTGGATGCTTGCCGCCGCCGGCCCACCGATGTACGGCCGGTTTGGTTTATGCGGCAGGCCGGACGTTACATGAAACAATACCGGGATATCCGCGCCAAGGCCAGTATCCTGGAAATTTGCAAGCGGCCCGACTTAGCGGCGCAGGTAACCTTGCAACCCGTAGAAGTTCTGGATGTCGACGCCGCCATCATTTTCGCCGACCTGCTTCTCCCTGTCGAACCGATGGGGCTGAAGTTGAAGTTCGTCTCGGGCGAAGGGCCGAAGATCGATAATCCGGTCCGAACTTCGGACGACGTGGATTCCCTCTCCATTTCGAACACGGACGAACTGGGTTATGTGGGGGAAGCGATTCAGCTTGTGGTGCGTCAATTGGCCGGGCGGGTTCCAGTGATCGGCTTTGTGGGCGCGCCGTTCACCCTCGCCAGCTACATGATCGAAGGCGGACCCTCCAAGACGTTCATCCGCACCAAGCAGATGATGTATCGCGACGAAACGCTGTGGCGCCGATTAATGGGCAAGCTGGTGGATGTGCTGGGGCCCTTCGCTCTGGCGCAGGTAACGGCTGGGGCGCGCGCGATTCAGGTGTTCGACAGTTGGGTGGGTGCGCTAGGCCCGGACGACTACGTACGCTACGTAGCGCCGTATTCGCGCGCGCTGATCGAACGCATTCGGACCGCCAGCGTCCCGGTGATTCACTTCGGCACCGGCGCGGCCGGCTTCTTCCGCGAGTTGCACGCCGCTGGTGGCGACGTGATGGGCGTGGATTGGCGAATCAACATCGACCAGGCTTGGATGGACATCAGCTATCGCTCCGCTGTGCAAGGCAATCTGGATCCAGCGGTTCTGTTCGCGCCGCTGCCCGAGCTGAAAATGCGAGTTCATGAGATTTTGAAGCGCACCGGGTCACGCCCGGGCCATATCTTCAATCTGGGTCATGGCATTCTGCCGGAGACACCGGTGGACAGCGTGCGGGCCGTGGTGGATTTCGTCCGCGAGTTCAAGCTCTAACCGTAGGGCAAGCCTCCGGCTTGCCCAATTAGCAAGCCGGAGGCTTGCGTTACAGAGACTGGCAAGATACATGCTCGTGATATTCTCTACATGCCAAACGTGATCATCATTGGCGGGGGAATCTCGGGCCTATCCGCCGCTTACTACCTCAACAAGGCCGGTGTCCGCGCCAAGCTGATCGAAAAAGCTGCGCACCTGGGTGGCGTTATCCGCACTTCCACCCAGCAAGGCTGTCTGCTCGAGGCCGGTCCGGACAGCTTTATGGCCGCCAAGCCTTGGGCCATGGATTTGATCCGCGAGGTGGGGCTGGCGGACCAGGTGATCGGCTCAAATGACCATTTGCGTGTCACCTACATCCTCAAACACGGAAAGCTGGTTCCTCTTCCGGATGGGCTGATGATGATGGTTCCGACCAAAATTCTCCCGCTCGTCGGTACCAAGCTCTTGACCTGGGGCACCAAGATCCGCATGGGTCTGGAATTTCTGCGCCGCCCTCCGAAAGCTCCTCTTGCGGATCGTTCGGTCTATGATTTTCTGCTGGATCACTATGGGCAGGAATCTATCGACTACCTGGCTGAGCCGCTGCTGGCGGGCGTTTATGGCGGCGATCCGCGCGAGATGAGCGTCAACAGTGTGCTGGGGCGCTTCGTCGAAATCGAAACCAAGTATGGCAGCTTGACGCGGGGTGTCTTGGCGGCGCCTCGTCCTAAAGGCTCGGGATCCGGATCGCTGTTCCGCACGCTGAAGAATGGCCTGGGCCAGTTGGTGGATAAGCTCCGCGGGAGCACGGATGTCCTGCATGGCGCGGTGGAGAGTCTGGAACGCAACGGGTCCGGCTTTCGCGCGCGCGTGAACGGGGATTTCATAGAAGCGGATCAAGTGGTGATAGCGACTCCTGCCGGCGACGCCGCGCGTCTGTTACAGCCGTGGAACGGAAACCTGGCGGAGCTTCTGCAATCCGTTCCATACACATCATCGGTCACGTTGTCGCTCGGCTACCGCAAGGACACTTTCGATCATCCACTCAACGGATTTGGATTTCTGGTGCCAAAGCGCGAGCGCAAATTGATGGCAGCCTGTACCTGGGTGGGCAATAAATTCAGCTATCGCGTGCCGGACGACATGGTGCTGCTGCGCTGTTTCATGGGTGGCGACGCATTGAAAGAGAGCGACGAGTCGCTGGTGGAAGCTGCGCAACGCGAGCTGCGGAACATCATGGGCATTCAAGCCGTGCCGGTGTTGCACAGCATCGCACGCTGGCCCAACTCGATGGCGCAATATACAGTGGGGCACGAACAGCGCCTGCGGCAGATTGAATCCATCGTGCAAGGCATTCCGGGACTTCACCTGGCGGGCAACGGCTATCGCGGCATCGGATTGCCCGACTGCATAAAGGCAGGCAAGGAAGCCGCTACGCGCATCACTTCTTGATGTACACGCGGGCCGCGGCCGGCGTTACCTCAATGTGATCGATGCGGTCGGCCAGCTCGAATGGCTCGTCGATTTTCGCGTTGGGGTAAAGCGGCATGAAGAACGTGTGGATCAGGAAATCCAGCGTGCTGCCGCTCACCGCCAATCCTCCAATTTCCACGCGCTGCAAATAGACCGTGGCGCGCCCCTTCGCCGACTGAATGCGCGCGGTTACCTTCACGCGTTTCTCGCCCTGGATTAGTTTCGTCACCAGCCAGTTCGTTTCTTCACCGGCGCCCTGGCGCATTTTGATGAAATCCACCAGCGCATAGCCGGTGGCACTGTTCGTTCCAAGTTCCAGGCGCGGCTCGCGAAGGCCTTGCGGCACCACGCTGGGAACTTTGGCGCGGGCCCAAGCGTTCAACTCCGCCACTGTAAACGTGTAGACGGTTCCGGCTTTGGCTTTGCCGCTCTCAATGATTTCGATCTTGTGCGAGACTCTGGCGGCCTGCGGGTCTGCCGCAACCGCGAAGAGCAGAAGCACTCGAAGAACGTCCAACTTTCATCATAGTGGGACAAGCCTCCGGCTTGTCCATTGGCAAGCCGGAGGCCTGCCCTACGGGGCCTGCGCGATAATTAAGGTAGAAGGCCTCTATGAACGGTCTCAAAACTGCGCTGTTGCTCGGAATCATGAGTGGTCTGCTGCTGGCCGGCGGAGAACTTTTCGGAGGCCGCAACGGTTTCTATATCGCGCTGGCCATTGCGGTTTTCATGAACTTCTTCGGCTACTTCTTTTCCGACAAGATGAGGATCGCGGAAGCGGCTGGGCAGGCTTGATCATGCTGATCCTGGCGCCGTTCGCCGCCATGCTGATTCAGATGGCCATCTCACGCACGCGCGAATATTCCGCTGACGAGACCTCCGCCCATGTGACGCATAATCCCAATGAGCTGATCTCGGCGCTCGGCAAGCTGGAGACCTGGTCGAAGCGCATTCCGATGTCCGGCGTGAATCCGGCCACCGCGCATTTGTTTATCATCAAGCCTTTCACGGGGGGCGGATTCATGCGATTGTTTTCGACGCATCCATCCACCGAGGATCGGATCGCCCGGCTGCGCGCCATGCGTTAGATCGCCGAAGCGGCTGCGGCGCGGCTGGTTTCAGTCGACGATTCCCCGGCCAGTGCGAAGTTGACCGAGAGATTGGTCACCGGGATCCCGATGAGGTGGATCAACGTGAGTCCCAAGCCGATCGCGATGGGCGCAAAGCCTTGCGGCGCACGCTTGTCGGTGGCGCCCAGGATGATGGCGAGGAACATGAAGCTCAACACGACTTCCGCTGTCAGGCAAGCGCTCAACGAATACCCGCCCGGCGAATGAGCGCCGTATCCGTTCGAGGCAAAACCTCCGCTCAGGCTGAAGCCGGCCTTGCCGCTGGCAATAATCAGCAGAACGCCCGCTCCGGCAACTCCGCCCACCACTTGCGCCACGATAGACAGGGTTTTGTTGCGAATCCAGTATACTCTGAGGGCGAGCGGTATAATTCGTTCGTGAAACTCGTGGCATTTTCGCTGCTTTTCGTTTTGACATTAAGCGCTCAGACAATAACCGAGGATTCAATCGTCAGCCGGCTCGAATCAGCCCTACAGGACATCGGCGCGGAAACAGGCCATGAACCGATTTCTCTAGTGATCGCCGTGCAGACGAAGTATACAATCCAGGCGGCAATTGACATAAACGTTCGCAGGTTCGGCTCCATGCTGGAGCCGCTCCTTAGCTCCGAGCGCGCCGAGGTTGAGGTGCTGTCCTACGGCGACCGGGTCCGCATTCTTGTGGCGCAGCCGTTCACGTCGGATTCCGCCAAAACTGCCGACGCCATGGCGCATCTCAAGATTTTGACGGGGCTTCAGAGTTCAACATCCACTACGGCCGACGCAATTACGCAGGCGACTTCGGACCTGGAGACGCGCCCATCGAATCGACGGCGCATTATAGTGGTGCTTGGAGAAAACAGTAACGACCGTGAAAGCGCAGCCAAGCTAAAGGACGCCATCAATCGTGCCGCCGACCGGGTTCCGAATTTGGTCGTCTGTTTTCCTCTTGCTCTGCCTTAGGCGCTACCTTCCCGGACGAACGTCGGCGGTGACATACGGGATACCTGCGTCGGCCATCATCTTGTTCAGCCGGGGCAGATCCTCATCTTCGAGCTTCTTTACCGCAGCCAGGCCGGGTTCCAGCTCCACGGACGCCTGGTTGACGTCCTCCAATTGACGCGCGGTGGGAGGGCCCGAATAGCCATCAATGGATCCCATCAGCCGGCCGATCTTCTGATTGACCGGTGGCGGCGTGTACTTGAGCGGTGGCCCCGCGCTTCCGAGCTGGCCCTCACGCTCTGTTTCAAAAGTGCCGGCCACTTCCTTCACTTTGACCAACAGGTCGTCCGCCGACTTCTTGACGTCGTCGGGGACCTTGGAGGCGGCTGGCCGCTTCCAGCCATCCGTCAAGGCAATGAGCGAAGTGCGGATCGCGAGGATTTTCCGGCGGCCTTCATCCGCCTGGTGAGCCATGGCGTAGAGCTTGGCGAGCGCCTGCCGGCGCTGACCGCGATCCTCAGCCGACATGCTGACCCGCGGGTCCTCTTCAACTGCTGCGGTTTTCGATTCGGACTTACCACCTGCGGCGACCGTGATGGTGTAATCGCCCGGATCGACCAGCGGACCCCGACCGCCGCCGAATCCGAATCCCCCACCTCCTCCACCTCCTCCGCCACCTCCGCCTGCACCGGGGGCTGCAGCAGCACCAGGGGGACCAGCGGGAGCGCCAGGACCACCCGGGCCGCGTGCACCACCGGCCGCCGGACCAGCTCCACCAGGTTCGCCTGCGGCTTCGGCGCCAGCTTCACCCGCCGCACCGCCGCGGCCTCCAGGACCTCCCTGCCCGTCCGGCCGCACCGGCGCGTCATAACGGAGGTCCCAAGCCACGCGGTTGATACCGGTCTCGGCTGTGCCGTTGATCTCACGAATCTTCGCGCCGGCTTTGTCCGTCACCGTGATCTTGACGGGATTGCGGCCTTCCAGCTTGGCTTTCAGAAAGTAATCGACAATCACGCCATAGGGCGGATTGGGCGCGAGGAAATCGCGCGCGCCGACGTTACCTTTATTGTTCGCCAGGTGCCACGTGATTCCGGAACGCATGTCGAACAGATGCAGATCGGCTGCCAACACGTTGTCGCTCATTTCTTCGAGCGGCGTGATGTCGTCCATGATCCACAGCGATCGGCCGTGCGTGGCCAGAATCAAATCATGATCGCGCGGATGGATTTGGATGTCGTCCACCGGAACGGTGGGCAGCCCATTCTTCATGCGCTGCCAGTTGGATCCGCGATCGAAGGAAACAAACAAACCGAATTCTGTCCCGGCGAACAAAAGATTTCGGTTCTTTGGATCCTCGCGGACCACATGGACGGTACCGGCTTCCTCCGGAATGCCGTTACTGATGCGCGTCCAGGCGTCGCCGTAGTTGGTGGTCATGTATAGATACACCGAATAATCATCGCTCCGGTGATTGTCGAAGGCCACATACGCGCTGCCTTCATCGTGCGGCGAGGCCACCACGCGGCTTACGTACGCGCCCTTGCGCACGCCCGGGATTTTGCCGGCGACGTTGTTCCAGGTTTTGCCGCCATCGCGCGTCACTTGCACATTGCCATCGTCAGTGCCCACCCAGATGAGGCCGGCTCGCAACGGCGATTCGCTCAATGTGGTGATGCAAGGGAATTGCTGAACTCCGTCGTGACGCGACAGCGTGTCTTTATCGGGAACTTTGCCCAGGATTGCTTGCTTGTCGCGCTCGATGCCGGTAGTGAGGTCGGGACCGAGCCGCTCCCACGATTCGCCGCGATCGGTGGTCTTGAACAGGTGATTGCCGCCGTAATACAGCGTTTTCGGATCGTGGGCAGAAATGATCACGGGCGAATTCCATTGGAAACGGTAGCGCGGCGCCTGGTCATTCTCCTCTAGCGGACGGATGGAGCGCGATTCGCCAGTGCGAAGATCGCGGCGCAGCAGGTTACCGTCCTGGGATTCGGCGTAAACGATGTTGGCGTCGGTTGGATCCACCTGCGAATAAAAGCCGTCGCCCCCGCCCACGGTGATCCATTCGTCGTTCGAGATGCCGCGCGGCGTGGTGGTGGCGCTGGGGCCGCACCACGAATTATTGTCCTGCAGGCCGCCGCACAAGTGATATGGCTTCTGCATGTCGTAAGCGATCTCGTAATATTGGCCGATCGGAACGTTGTTGACGTAATCCCAGTTGCGGCCGCCGTCGTAGGTCATGGTTATGCCGCCATCCGAGCCCAGGATCATGTGATCGGAATTCGCGGGATCGATCCAAAGCGCGTGAAAATCGCTGTGGATTTTCTGCCAGCGGTCCTGGCGGAAGGTGCGCCCTCCATCTTCGGTGTAGTAGAGAGGCGCGCCCAGCACCCAGACTTTCTGATCGTTGTTTGGATCGACGCGAACCTGGCTGTAATAGGAAGGGCGTGGATTGGTGTCGCTCATGCGCGTCCAAGTGAAACCCTTGTCTTCGGAGCGGTAGATGCCGCCTTCCTTCATATGCTCCACTAGCGCGTAAACGACGTTGGGATTCTTGCGGGAGACATCCACCGCGCAGCGTCCGATATCGCCAGCCGCCGGGAGGCCTTTGGTGAGCTTGGTCCAGTGAGCGCCGCCATCGACAGTCTTATAGATTCCGCCGCCCGGTCCTCCGCCGTTGAAACCGAATACGGTACGCCTGCGTTCGTAGGCCGCGGCGTAAAGCGTGTTCGGGCTTTGAGGATCGATGGCGATGTCCGAAACGCCGGTGTCCTCATTGATAAAAAGCGACTGCGTCCAGGTTGCGCCGCCGTCGGTGGTTTTGAATACGCCGCGTTCTTTGTTCGGTCCCCAAAGATGGCCCAATGCCGCAACGTAGACGATATTGGTATCGGAAGGATGGATGACGACGCGGCCGATGTGACGGGTTTCCTGAAGGCCCATGTGCGTCCAGGTGCGTCCGGCATCCATGGATTTGTAAACTCCGTTGCCCCACGACGAGCTTTGGCGATTGTTCGGCTCGCCGGTACCGACCCAGAGGATGGAGGGGTCCGAGGGCGCCAGCGCGAGGTCACCGATGGTGGAGTTGGGTTGATCGTCGAAGATCGGCTCCCAGGTCACGCCCGCATTGGTCGTTTTGAAAATCCCCCCGGCGGCCGCGGCGACGTAGATGATGCGCGGGTCCGATTCCACCACCGCGAAATCGTCCACACGTCCGCCCATGATGGCGGGGCCAATCTCGCGGAATTTCAGATTCTTCAAAGCGGCCTCGTGCGCTGATTCCGCGAACGCGAGAGTCGGGACGAAGAGCAGCAGGACGGCGGTGAAAAGCCGTGAAAAAACCGGTTGGCAGGCGGAAGCGCCTGCCCCACCCCTCAACGCCGCGGTCATTAGACTGAGCATCCGGTAATTCCTCCCAAAGCCAAGTAGCAAGGGCGAACTAAGTAAGGGTGTGGTTACTGGATGATCTGAGCTCTTGGTGGGGCGGTCCCCCTG
>PMUN01000143.1 GCA_003166875.1 Bryobacterales bacterium
CGCACGAGTGCGTGCGCTACGACCATATGAAGATTCCGAAGCTTCGTTGGTCGATCGCCTTCCTGCTGTGCCTCTCTACTTTGATTAACTACCTGGATCGCCAGGCCATCGGAGTGGTTTCGGTGGATATCCGCCGCGAATTCTCGCTCAACGAACAGGACTACTCGCACATCCTCACGCTGTTCTTCCTCGCGTACGCCATCATGTATGCGGGTTCGGGTTACATTATCGACCGGCTGGGCACTCGGCGCGGCTTCGCGGTTTTTATCTCCGGCTGGTCGATCGCGCAGTTGCTGCATGGATTCGCGATCGGCAAATGGAGCCTGGGAACCTGCCGGTTCCTGCTCGGCCTGAGTGAGCCGGGCGCATGGCCGGCAGCGGCGAAAGCGATTTCCGAGTGGTTTCCGGCCTCGCAGCGTGCGCTCGCGATGGGCATATTCAATGCCGGATCGTCGCTCGGCTCCGCGCTAGCGCCATATACTGTCGCGATCATCACGCTGCATTACGGATGGCGGTATGCGTTCGTTTTCACCGGACTGGTTGGCATCGGGTGGCTCGGGCTGTGGCTGATTCTCTACCAGCCGCCGCACTTGAACCGCTGGCTGGGCGCGGACGAATATGCGAAGCTCAAGCCGCTGTTGCCGCCGCCTGAAGAAGCTCGTCCGGCCTCAGCCGAGCGCGTTCATTGGCGGACCTTGTTAGCTGCGCGAGGCTGCTGGACTCTCATCCTTACGCGCTTCTTCACAGATCCGGTAATCTACTTCGTCATCTTCTGGCTCCCGGAGTATCTGCGCAAGGAGCGCGGATTCAATCTCGCACAGGTGGGCAAATATTCCTGGGTTCCCTTCGCGTTCGGAGGCGTGGGCTACGTTTTGGGCGGATGGCTCTCGGGCCGTTTGATGCAGGCAGGCTGGACGCTTGGGCGAGCGCGCAAATTCGTGATGGCTCTGGGAGCCGCCGTCATGCCAATTGCGATTCTCGCGCCACTTGTGCCCACGGCCGCGCTGGCCATCGCCGCGACGTGTTTCATCACTTTCGGGCACGGTCTGTGGGTTGCGAATCTGCAGACCATTCCCACCGATCTTTTCCGTCCCCATGAGATCGGAACGGTAACCGGATTCTCAGGCTCGGGTGGCGCGGTAGGCGGAATGCTGGCCAGCCTTGGCACAGGATACATCGTGACGCATTTCACCTATGCGCCGGTGTTTTTGCTGGCTGGCCTGATGCATCCTCTATCCGCGGTGCTGACCTATGTCCTGTTACCCGACCGTTTCTTCCGAACTCGCAACGGTAGCTAAATGGCTGCCATTGCTGAATCCTTATTTACCGCCGTGCGTCGCCAGNNGCCAGGAGTGGCGACGCGGCACGCAAAGGTGCGTGCGCCACGCGTGATCGGGAATGTCGCTAACGAAGCCAGCCGGATCGGTTGTGAATCCGGTCCAGCCGGCAAGCGTGTTGACCGTAGCGCAGCCCAAGCCGGCCGTGCAACTCAGGACGTTTGCCTCGAAGCTGGGGTTGAGGATGGTAATTGTGTCAGCCAGCACTGCATTCGCGGGACAGAGCAAAATCGCGGCGGGAACGACTCGCCAAATATTCATATAATTCTTTATCGCCAGCGCGCGATCACCATCCAGCTTAAGCTCCACGCTCCATTCCGGGCCCTCCGGCAGCTTCTCGGTTCGCACAGAAGC
Source organism: Bryobacterales bacterium (assembly GCA_003166875.1). Lineage (GTDB taxonomy): Bacteria > Acidobacteriota > Terriglobia > Bryobacterales > Bryobacteraceae > Palsa-89. The sequence continues at coordinate 1,692 of PMUN01000143.1, forward strand.
ATCGGCTCCACGAATTTGGCGCGCATCGGCATTTAGGCTACAGCGCCCGCCCGACATTTTGGAAATCTCTTCCAGGACGCTGATGACAGGTATAACTCCGGCCTCTTCCACTTCAATGGACATTCACGTGAGCGGGACTAACGTATGCGACGAAGGCGTCATCGCCGCCAATGGTCACGGAGGTCCCGCCGAGCGAGACGGGAGCATTAATGCAGGATCAGCACGGAGCTTAGGATCAAGACGAGCGCGAAGCGCGGAATTTCCAGAACCCCATCACGGCTATGCCGAGGGCCAGAAAGCCCAGGGCGGACGGCTCGGGCACAGCTCCGACTACTGGTATTGGTCCGGTTGTGACCGTGCCGGTCACGCTATATGTATTGGGGCCAATGGCCCAGGACTGATTAACGTTGTATATAATGTCGGCTCCCGAGGCGGTTCCTCCGCTCGCGATCACGAGATCCCCGGAGAGTGTCGGGCCGTCCACGGTAAGCGCGAGGTAGGTGGAGAGGGATTCTCCGACACCAGGGTTGTTTGAACACGCTTGGATCACACTCGAATTGTACGGCGAATTCGCAGAGCACCAAAAATCACTACCGTGAAACCGGGTCGGGGCTTGAAACAAAAGCCAGCCATTGTCGGTGCCGCTGAAATTGAAGTATAGATTGCTCGCGTCCTCCGTCAAATCGGAGCCGACAAGCCCGAACTGGGAATTGTTGCCGCTCAACGGCCCTTGGATGACAGACGAAGTGATCGTCGCGACGGGGTCACTCACCGTCAAGTCCCAATCGAGAATATTGCCCGGGGCGAGAGGCCCGACGATAACCTCGGCGCTGCAACAAACCACGCTCAGCAGTAGAACAACTGCAAACTTAATCGTAAACCAGCTTTCCGTCCATCCCTGGACCCCGAGGTCATGTTTCATCGTGTGTCTTTCCTCCATTTTCAGTCTGGTCGTGCCCCTGGAAAAGGGCAATAGATAAGGTGTGCGAATGGTGTGCGAAAGTGTGCAGACGCGGAGTTACATTCTTGTACGTTGCAGCAATCGCGCAGTTTAACTAATATAGGAGGACCGGAGGAAATGTGCAGCCGGAAGCTCCATCGGATTCGGTACGCGCAGAATTAACTCGGATTTTGTCGAGTTCAGCCCTGGCGTTGTCACCCCGGCAGGCTGAATTGTTGAAATTTCTGGTGGATCAAACGCTAGACGGCCATGGACACGAGCTCAAGGAATCCGTCATTGCGGCTGAAGTTTGCGGGGACGCGGACTACGATCCAAAACGCCAGGCGAACGTCAGGAGCGAAATCCGCCGGCTTCGCCTGAGTCTGCTGGAGCACTACGCGAACCGAGACACGCCATCGGCGATTCGCATTGAAATCCAGAAGGGCAGCTATCGCCCGCGGTTTGTCGTAGAAGAACGGGCTGCCCTGGCCGACGCACCAGCGATCATTCTCCCAACAGAGCGCCGGCCGCGGTGGGCGATTCTTGCTGTTGCGGCGATGGGCGTGACTCTAGTGGCAGTGGCCTGGGCAGCATTAGCCCGGACTCAGTTCCAACGCGCGACGCCAGCCAAAGTGGAAACCGTTCTGGTACGCAAGGGGCGCCATTTCCTCCAGCTTCGAACGCCAACTTCGCTCCAGCAGGCCGTAGCTTGCTTCGAGCAGGCCATCCGCGAGGATTCGACCGACGCCCGAGCCTGGAGCGGCCTGGCGGAAACCCACGCATCGATGGTCGCCCGCGGCCTGGTCCGGCCTGCCATCTACGCCCTTCGAGCGACCGACGCCGCTCATCGCGCCATCGAGCGCGATGCATCTCTCGGGCAACCACACCTGGCATTGGCCACCATCAAGACCTACTACGAGTGGGATTGGCTGGGCGCCGAGAGCGAATACCTGGAAGCGATACGGCTGGATCCGATGGACGCCGACAGCCACCGCGGCTATGCGATGCACTTGCTGATTTTGAAGCGTTCCGACCAGGCACGCAGCCAGGCCAAGTTGGCACAGCGGCTGGATCCCGTGTCTTTAGCCGTCAACGAGGGGATGGCGATAATCGACTTATACGCCGGGCGATTGGACGAGGCGGAGGCGGACGCCCGGAACCTGAAGGAACTTTATCCTGATTTTGACGTCAGCAGGATCCTGCGACTGATCTATCTCACGGAAGTGGTCCGGGGAGACACGCAGGCGCGCGCGCCGTACGCCCTCCTATCTACGCTCCAAGCTCAGGCGCCCACCGTGGACGGAAGGTTCATCAAGACCTACCTCGCTTCGGACCATCAGGAATGGCCAGAGGCCAAGCGAGGCTATGAGGACATGGTTCGTTTGTCGATGTCCACGTATATCCCGCCGGCCACTCTCAGTTTGTTGAAGGCTAGTGTCTACGGATGGAAGGGCGAATTCTTCGCGACCGCCTACAAGGAGCACGATCCGGCCCTGGTCTGGTGCCGGTACCTAAGCGACGCGGATGCCTCCGGTTCCGATCTCCCCGAAGTAGTCCGCAAAATGGGTCTGCAATAAGATCGGTTCCGTGTCTCAAGCGGCCAATCTTTTCGGCAAGGTGATCGGACGGCTGCAGTCCACCTACGGTCGGCCGAAGCCGCCCAAGTCCGATCCCTTTGAGCTGATTCTTTGGGAGAACGTGGCGTACTTGCTGAGCGACGAACGGCGGGAAGCCGCTTTCGAGGCGTTGCGCGAGCGCGTCGGCCTGACGCCGAAAGCGATTCTCGGCGCTCCACAAGCCACGTTGCTCGAAATTGCAAAGATGGGCGGCATGCGTCCCGAGGTCCGCGTGGAACGGCTTCGTACCATCGCGCGAATCACTCTGGACCAGTTTCAGGGCGACCTTCGCAAGGCACTCAAACTTCCGTTGAAACAAGCCAAAAAGGCTCTGCGCCTTTATCCGAACATCGGCGAGCCAGGCGCGGAAAAGATTCTGTTATTCACGAAGAGCTACGCCGTGCTGGGACTCGATTCGAACGGTCTGCGCGTGTTGCGGCGCATCGGCTACGGGCAGGAGTGCAAGAACTACTCGGCCACCTATCGTTCCGTCCATGAAGCAATTGCCGGCGAGATTGGCCAGGAGTGCGCGCCGCTGATCAAAGCCAATCAGCTACTGCGCCAGCACGGCCAGGAGCACTGCAAGTTGAATACGCCGCTGTGCCGAATTTGTTCGGTGACGGATTTGTGCGCTTATTTCAACGTGGGGCAAGCCTCCGGCTTGCCTTAACTGGACAAGCCGGAGGCTTGTCCCACGCCGAATGCGTATCGAAAACTATTCGCCGCCAGTTCCTCCACCGGTAAGCCGAAAACATCGCGCGCCAGTTCGTATTCCCGCGTGAGTGATGTCCGGAAAAATGCCGGATCGTCGGTATTGAGTACGATCGGTACACCGGCGTCGTAAAGCTTGCGCACTGGATGTTCCTCAATGGACGTCACCACACCGGTGCAAACGTTGCTTGATATGCATACCTCCAGCGGCACGTTCAATTCGCGTAGTTTGGCCATCAACGCCGGATCGCGAGCTGCCGCGATGCCATGCCCGATGCGTTCCGCACCGATTTCGAGCGCGGCCCAGATGGATTCAGGGCCCGTGGTTTCGCCCGCATGACACACCAGCCGTAATCCTCCATCGCGCGCATACGCGAAGACATCGCGAAACCATTCCGCCGGTCCTCGCGCTTCATCCCCGCCGATGCCGTAAGCAATTGCGCCTTCCTCGCGCCGCGAGACCGCAAACTCGGCGACACGCATGCCGGCCTCGGCGCCAAAATGCCGCACGGCATCGAGAATCCAAACTGTCTTCACACGGGACCGCTCGGATTCCTTCCACACCGCGTCATAAACGGCAGCCAAATCCTGATCCTTCCACAACACCACGCCCGCCGACAGCGTGATCTCCGCGTAGGTGACATCCTGAAACGCCAGCCGGTTGAGCAGATGCCGGGTCGCAATCGCATAATGCTCGGGAGTCTTCAGCCGATTGATCACCCAGATATAACCGCGCAAGAATTCCTCAAAGGTCCGGCCATGAAGATTGGCCTCGATCTCGGTGCGCGAGACGGACGGATCAATCGCCATGAGCGTGTCAGCTTCAATCGAACCTTCGAGATGAACATGCAACTCAGCTTTATTCACAGATCTCACCTGGGGTACGCGGCATGCATTTCCGAGNNGCCGCGACCGGGAGGAAGCGCTACCAATAAAGCTAATCCTCTGCGATCTCGCAACGCTTCCTTCCGGTCGCGGCTCCGTTTTGTCCACACTGGCGTCGAGCAACTGACACCCAACACCTTGTATATTAACTGTGCATGACTCCCCAAGAGTTGGAAGCGATCATCGACGGGTCCCACGGCGACCCGTTTAGCGTTCTTGGCCCGCATCAAGAGGACGATGGCTGGGAGGTCCGCGCTTTCTTACCGCAAGCCATGGACGCCTGGGTGGCCACGGGCGGCCTGCTGCATCCGATGCGAAAACTGCATTCCGATGGCTTCTTCGCCGCTACGCTCGCGCACGAGCCAGGCGCGTATAAACTCCAATTCACGCTCTGGAACGGCGCCACCAAAGTGGAAGCCGACGATCCGTATCGCTTCCCGCCGCTGCTCTCGGAATTCGATTTACACCTGCACGGCGAGGGAACCAATTACGAGAGTTTCCGGACCATGGGCGCGCACCTGGTGGACTGTGAGGGAGTGCCCGGCGTCCGCTTCGCGGTATGGGCGCCGAATGCGGAAGTGGTCAGCGTAGTAGGTGATTTCAACGATTGGGACGAGCGGCGTCACCCTATGCGCATGCGCACCGGCGGCATTTGGGAGTTCTTCATGCCCGGCGCCGCGCCCGGCACCAATTACAAATATGCCGTGCGGTCGCGCGTTCACGGTTATCGGCAGCAGAAGGCAGACCCCTACGGATTCGCGACTGAAGTTCCGCCAAAGTCGGCCTCGGTGGTGGTGGATCTCTCCACCCATCAGTGGGCCGACCAGGCGTGGATGGAATCGCGCGCACTCAAAGATTATTTGAAAGAGCCGGTATCGATTTACGAAGTCCACCTCGGCTCGTGGCTACGCGGTCCGCACAATTCCTACCTGACCTATCGCGAACTGGCTGACAAACTGGTCGGCTACGCCAAGGATCTCGGCTACACGCATCTGCAATTGATGCCGCCCATGGAGCATCCCTTTTCCGGCTCATGGGGCTACCAAATCACAGGCTACTATGCGCCTACGTCCCGGTTCGGTCACCCGCAGGACTTCATGTATTTCGTCGATCGCTGCCATCAGGCTGGGTTAGGAGTTATTGTCGACTGGGTGCCCGCCCACTTCCCGAAAGACGCGCATGGCCTGGCTTTCTTTGACGGGACCGCGCTGTACGAACACGCCGATCCGCGCAAGGGCGAGCATCGCGATTGGGGAACGCTGATCTTCAATTACGGCCGCAATGAGGTGCGCACATTCCTGATCTCGAATTCGCAGTTCTGGCTGCGCGAATACCATATTGATGGCCTGCGTGTGGACGCTGTGGCGTCCATGCTGTATCTCGATTATTCACGCCAGCCGGGTGACTGGGTTCCGAACATCTACGGTGGCAACGAGAATCTGGAAGCCATCTCCCTGCTGCGGCGCTTCAATGAGCTGGCGCATCAAGTGCCCGGCGCGATGACCATTGCCGAGGAGTCCACTGCATTTGCCGGCGTGTCGCGGCCGGTTTTTCTGAACGGCCTCGGCTTCACCATGAAGTGGAACATGGGCTGGATGCACGACATGTTGGATTACTTCGAAAAGGATGCCGTCCACCGCAAGTATCACCACAGCGACATCACGTTCAGCATGCTTTACGCCTTCACTGAAAATTTCGTCCTGCCCATTTCGCACGATGAAGTAGTGCATGGCAAGCGCTCGCTGCTGAGCAAAATGCCGGGCGATATGTGGCAGATGTTCGCCAACGTTCGCGCGTTCCTGGCGTACATGTATGCTCATCCGGGCAAAAAGCTGCTGTTCATGGGCTCCGAGATCGGCCAATGGGAGGAATGGAACCACGATCGTGGGCTGCCCTGGGAGCTGCTCCATTTCGACCTTCATCGGAAACTCCAGACGCTGGTGAGGGAACTGAACCGGCTCTATATTTCGTATCCGGAATTCTACGAAGTGGATTTTCACTGGGAAGGTTTCGAGTGGGTGGATTTCCGCGACGTGGATGGTTCCACCATCTCCTTCATTCGCCGTTCCAAGGCGCGAAAGCCGTTCCTATTGTTCGTTTGCAACTTCACGCCGGTGCCGCGTCTCAACTACCGCGTGGGAGTGCCTGACCCCGGCCCGTATCGCGAAATTCTGAACACGGATTCGGAGTTGTTTGGCGGCAGCAATCTGGGTAACGGCGGCTTGGTGATGTCGCAAGCAATCTCGCAGAACAATCACTATCACAGCCTGTCCATCACGGTGCCACCGTTGGCAGTGGTGGCGTTCGAATCACCGGGCGAATACTAATATGACATAGGTTGTCGGGAGCCATGCCGCATACTGCTCCCGATGAAACGTAACCGGAAGATTATCGTCTACATCGCGACCAGCGCGGATGGCTACATCGCCCGTGCGGACGGAAGCTTCGATTGGCTGGACCGTCCCAGGCCAAAGGGCAACTACGGCATGGGAGCGTTCTTCGCCTCGATCGACACCATCTTGTGGGGGCGCAAAACTTATGACCAGGCGCTCACGATGGGCGGGGTGGGCGGATTCGGTCCGAAGGTGAAGAATTATGTCTTCACGCATCGGCCACCGAAGTCGCCGGTAACGGACGTTGAGTTTGTAAATGAACCGATCGGTCCGTTTGCGAAACGTCTGCGGAAAGAGCCGGGCAAGGACATCTGGATGATGGGCGGCGGCGGGCTGATCGCTTCATTTCTGGATGCGGGGCAGATCGATGAGTTCAGCATCCATGTAATTCCGGTGTTGATTGGGGAAGGCATTCCGTTGATTGCGCCGGGGCGCCGCACAGTCCCACTACGCTTGCTCTCAACGCGCAACTTCAGTGACGGTGTGGTGCATCTGAATTATGCCGTAACTTCGCGCGGCTAACGGCACGCCCGCTACTTGAACCCACCTTTCCGAGATCCGCCTTTCCGAGCCGCGACCGGAAGGGAGCGCACAATCCGGTAATCCTCGGTGTCTCGCAGCGCTTCCTTCCGGTCGCGGCTCGGTTTGGCGTTGGCAAGGGGAGCTACAATCGTGAGTTGACTAAATACGACGTAATCATCATTGGCGCGGGGCACAATGGGCTGGTCACCGCGGCTTATCTCGCGCGCGCTGGGCGCAAAGTGCTGGTGCTCGAAAAACGCGAGCTGGTGGGCGGCTGCGCGGTCACCGAAGAAATCTGGCCCGGCTATCGCGTCTCCACCGCGTCCTACCTTACCAGCCTGTTCCAGGACCGGATCATCCGTGAACTTGAGCTGGCTCGCTTCGGATATCAGGTGGACGCGAAAGATCCTGCCTTCTTCTCGGCCTTCCCGGATGATCGCCATCTCTTCATGTGGCAGGATCGTGCGAAGACTGTGGCCGAAATTGCGAAATTCTCCAAACATGACGCCGACGTGTTTCCCGCATTCGAAGATCACTTAGAGCGGATATCAATAGTGGTGGAGGGCCTGCTGTTGACCACGCCTCCCGAGTTTCCACCAGCCGGCTTGGGCGATTTTATCGATTACTTGAAGCTCATGGGCAAGCTGCGTGGCCTGAGCGCGAAGGAAATCGTCGGCATGGTGAAGGTGTTCACCGAGAGCGCGGCGGATTTGCTGGATGAATGGTTCGAATCGGAAGAGATCAAGGTCACGCTCGCCACCGACGGTGTCATCGGCGCTAACGGCGGGCCGCGCTCGCCCGGCACGGCTTACATCCTGTTGCACCACGTGATGGGAGGCGTGGGCGGCCACCGCGGTTTGTGGGGATTTGTACGCGGTGGAATGGGCGGCGTGTCGAATGCCATCGCGGACTCGGCCCGCAGCAAGGGCGTCGTGATCCGACTCAATGCGCCTGTGGAAACCATCCGCGTGGAAAACGGACGCGCGCGGGGAGTGGTGCTGGAGGGCGGGGAAGAGATCGAGGCCAATATCGTCGCCAGCAATCTTACGCCGCAATTGACCTTCCTGCATCTGTTGGACGCGCGCCACCTGCCGCCAGATTTTCTCGATTCCATTCGCAAATATCGCAGCCAGGGCACATCTTGCAAGATCAATCTCGCGCTGAGCGGACTGCCGAATTTCCGCGCCTTCCCCGGTGACAATGGGCCGCAGCACCGCACCACCATGCATATCTGCCCGTCCATTGAATACATCGAGCGCGCCTGGGATGATGCCAAATACGGCCAGCCTTCGCATTCGCCGATGATCGAGATGACCATCCCCACCGTGTATGATCCGTCGCTTGCGCCGCCCGGCAAGCACATCATGGGGATCTTTCTGCAGTACGCGCCTTATACGCTGCGCGACGCCACCTGGGACGAGCTACGCGAACCCTTCGCCTATCGGGTCTTCGATTTGATTGAAGAATACGCGCCCGGGTTCCGCTCGCTGATCATCGACAAGCAGGTGCTCACACCGCTCGATCTGGAGCGCGTCTTTGGACTCACTGGCGGCAATATTTTTCATGGCGAGATGAGTCTGGATCAGATGTTCGTGCTGCGTCCGGTAGCCGGCTGCGCGCGCTATAAAACGCCAATCAAGGGGTTGTACCTGTGTGGTTCGGGCACGCACCCGGGGGGCGGTGTGATGGGCGCACCAGGGTACAACGCGGCGCGGGAGATTTTGAAGGGATAGCGCTAAACTGGCCGCATGGTCCCTTATTTTAACCGGGAAACCGACTCCCTCACGGTCGCGGCTCGGTAAGCACACTCGAAACACGACGCATCTTTCCGAGCCGCGACCGTGAGGGAGTCGGTTAGATCAGGCTTCCACCAACAGCGCGCCCCAATGGAATCCCGCCCCGAAAGCTGTGAAGCAGATCAAGTCGCCGGGGCTCGGCCCATGCGCCTGCCACCACTCGGACGCGGCGATCAACATGGAAGCGGAGGAAGTGTTGCCGTAGCTGCGGATGTTCGAGTAGAACATTCCAGCTTGCACGTCCAGAGCCTTGGCGACGCGATCGATCAGATTCTGATTGGCCTGGTGCATCAGGAATATTTTGACCGTGGAGGCGGGTGTCCGATTTCGTTCCAGCAGCTCCGCGACGGCCGCCGGAATTTTGCGCGAGGCCTGCATGATTACCGACCGGCCATTCATGGCGAGCGGCGCGTCAAACTCGAGCCGCAAATCTTCGGCAAACGTGCCATCGGAATGCAAAACGGAATCGACGATCCGGGCCGGACTATCTCCCGGTGAGACGAGGCATGCGCCTGCGCCGTCGCCAAAAAGGATCGCGACGCCTTGCTCCAGGGGCTCCCGAGTGGCAACCGTCGACATCTTCTCCGCGGCAACAACCAAAATGTTGCCGTATGCCGCCGCCAGTTGCGCGGCCAGCGCCATCCCGAACAGTCCCCCCGCGCTGGCCATCGGAACATCCAGAGCAGGCGCGCTGGTTGCACCCAGCCGATTGGCGACGATGGATGCTGGTCCGGGGAATCGTCGCTCACTGGAACCGGAGCTTACGATGAACATTCCGATGTCCGAGACCGTCATGCCGGCTCTTTCCAGGCATTGCGTCGCCGCAGCCACCGCCATGTCCGCGACGGACTCATTCTCGGCCGCGTAACGGCGCTCCTCAATGCCGGAGACATCCAAAATCCAATCCGGCGTCCGATTCACCCTGGAACCAAGTTCCTGGTTAGTGACAATTCTGGCAGGTAAGTAGGCTCCGAAAGCCTTTAGGACGGACACGGGGTTACTTCCTGCTCTCTATGTAGGATTCGATGCGCGAGATGGTTTCGAACTTGCGAGGATTGAGATCGGAATCCGGGATCTTAATCTGAAACTCGCGCTCCAGCTCACTTACCATGTCAGGCAGCGCGAACGAATCCAAAAAACCGGAATCGAACAGTGACTCGTCCGAGGCAGGGACTGAGTTTTTCTTGGAGACGTTCTTCAGGATGGCGATGATTTTTTCGCTATTGTCCATTCGTAGCCTCGGCGCGAACCGCGAGAAACCGGTTGTACTGCTCCAGCAATTCCTCGATCAGCATGTCGCCAATCAGGCGATAGCCCGCGCCGGTGAAGTGCACATAGTCGCCCTGGCTCAAGCCCGCTTGTACCCATTGGCGAACGGATCCAGGACCGCCCATGCGGCTCCGCCAGTCCCAGAATGCACAGCCGTTTTCGAGTGCGACTTGCCGTTGGATGTCGATCACATCATCCAGGTGGGGGAACGGCAGACGGCTGCCCCGATACCGGAGCAAGCAATCGGGCGGGCCAACTATCAGGATGCTGGCCACCGGGGCGTCCGCGCGAAGGCGGTGGATCACTTCAGAGAATGCGCTGCGATATTCGGCCTGGGTCCAGGATCTGCTGAGCGCTTCGTTGGTGCCATAGGCAACGACAATGAGCGCAGGGTCGCGAGCCGCCATTTCTCCGGCTAGGATGGGCTGGTTCCAATCCAGCATCAGACCGGCCTTTGCGCCATTGATTCCGAGCGTCTCGTAGGTAATTCCCGAGTGATTCTGCGCTACCCATCCAAAGAGCCGCACCGGCGCATCGCTCGCGGTGGTGACGCGATATTCATGCGATCCGGCCGGCGGTGTGTAGCGATAGATGCCGGGCGCCAAATCACCGGCAGTGTCGATGGCGCCGACGGGGATTCCGTCCACGGCAAACTCCAGCTGTCCTCCAGCAGGCTGCTGTAAATAGTGCAGCTCGAGTTGTTCCGCCTCAGCTACCAAAGACACGGTTTGTCCGGCTGATTGCGCCGTAAGGCTGACTCCAGACAAGCCGTAGATACCATCGCCCTGGCGGCCTACCAAGCCATCGGTATACCAGCCGCGCGAATTGTTGCCTCGAGAATCAAAACGCCGGTAACCGGCAAACGGATGACCGGCTAAAATGAATCCCGGACCACCAGTGCCGAACTTCGCCTGTAAGGACTGGCGCATCTCAGCCGCCCAATCGTCGGAAGCGGTGTGGGAATCGCCATAGTGCAGGATGTGCAGAGAGGCGGTTTCGGATGGCCGCGAAATTTGCTCAAAGAACGGAACCAGAGCGCCCGCGCCTTCGAGCGTAATCGTGGGATGAGTGGCTCGCGCGCTGACGGCCTGGAACGCGACGTGGCGCACTTGCGGGGAAACAGCCACCACAGGCGGCCGATAACTTTTCTTGTGAGCGACTTTCCGCGCGACCTTTTTCTTGACTGGTTTGGTGGTCTTCTTGACCGGTGTAGCCGTCGCGGCAGATGCAGGTATTGTGGCCGCAAATAATAGCGGAAGTATAAACGCAAGCTTCCGCACTATTGCTCCGTGCCTTTCGGCGCCGCATGCCCCGCAAGCCGCTGCTGTTGTCTGGCCTTGAACTGCTGAAAGCCCGATTCCAGCGCCTGGTCCAGCAGTACGCCTACTTTTTTCGCGCCCGCAGGTAGCGGATGTATAAAGTCCGCGCTCACCAGGCGAGGTTGGCTTTCATACCAGCGAGCCATGGTTCCTTCGCCGCCCATGGCCTGGAAGGTATTGAAGAACGCGCAGGACATTTCAGCCGCGATCTGGCGCTGTATTTCCACCAGCCGGGGCAACGTGGCGGGTGTGATGATCTGGCCGAGCGAGTTTCTTTCTCCGCGATCCATAGGGCTCATCACCAGCACGGATGCCTTCGGAATAGCGGTCTTGATTCTTCGAATCACTTCCCGCAACTCGCCGGGATAGTAGCGTTCGACGTAATCAGCATAGAGGCTCTCATTCGTGCCGTAGTTCACAACCACCAGATCCGGTTGTTCATGCTGGAGCTCGGCGGCCCACTGGGTCTTCTCGAAAAAACGGAGCACCATCTGTACCTGGCCGCCGTTCAGTCCTAAACTATTGTAGATCACACCGGGCCCATTTTTCTCGAAACTTACTCCAAACATTCGGACCGGGCCACGTTCCACAATCAAATCGATATCGCGCGCGCCGGCCGGCAGATCAAACATTTTGAACGCCGGTTGTTTCTCTGGACCGTCGGTTTCCACCTTATCGATCAGCGCACCATCTGCTTGAACCGCCAGCAATCCACCGCCCGGCTGGCGTAGGTATTTTATTTCCATGCGTGCGTGGTCTTCGTGGAGAACCAGCTGCGAGGAGGCCCCGGTTGAGCCTTGAAAGCTGACGCCTCCCAATCCGTGAAATCCGTCGAGGGCGCGGGACTGGCTGGCGGCCTCAATGTGCCAGCCGCTGCCGCGCACGTCCACGCCACGATGACCGTACCAGGCCCAAGGCTTGGCGATTAATATGAATCCGTGACCGGCGTCGCCGAAGTGCTCCTGCAGGAGCGAGCGGACGTCGCCGGTGATCGAGTCCGCTGTAACCGGAGAATCGCCGTAATGCAGGATGCGGGTCACCGCTCCCGGCTCCTTGGCTTCGGTGCGCCACAGGGCTTGATAGAAGGCTTTCAGCGATTCTTTCTGGTCGATCAGGTTCGGCCCAATCGAATTGTACTGCTCGACGACGATCTTGTTTCGAAAAAGAGCAGGCGGGCGCGTGCGAACAGGCTCTTCAGGCGCCACGCTGGTACGTGGCCGGAAATCCAGCGCGGCAGTAGGAGCAAAAGGACGGGCGAAATTCGTCAGCTCCAAAAGCAGGATGAGAGCGCCGAAGGTAAGGATAGCGAGCGAGGGTTTCTTCGGCAGCATGGTCAGAACCGGTTATAGATGAAAGGTACGGCGCCGGTGGCTCCGACGTATTGGATGGCAACCAGCAACAACGCCATGGCGCCGGCCTGCGCGTAAAAAGGCGATTCGCTATATAGCTTGAGGCTGCGGTCATACCAGCCTTTCGGCAGATAATGCGCGCAAGCGGCAATCGCCATAACGACCCAGAAGCCGGGCGCGATATTCGCAAACGAAACCGTTCCGGACGTGATTTGAGCGAAAACATCGCGCGCCGTCGCCAGGCTTGGAGAGCGAAAGAAGATCCAACCCAGCAGAACGAAATGGAAAGTCACAACGCCCTTAAGAATCCGAATTCCCCAATGCGGGGACGGCTTCGGATTTCCTCGCAGCACCTGCCACCAGCGCTGAGCGGCAAGGCCAGTGCCATGCCATAATCCCCAGGCCAGGAACGTCCAACTGGCGCCATGCCAGAGCCCGCCGATGGCCATGGTTAGGATGAGATTCGCATAGGTGAAAATTTTCCACCGCGACCGCAGGCCGGGGAGCGAGAAATATAGATAATCGCGCAGCCAGTTCGAAAACGAGATGTGCCAGCGCCGCCAGAAGTCGGCGATATTTTGGGCGGCGTAGGGGCGATTGAAATTGATGGGCAGCTTGATTCCAAGTAATAGTGCGGAGCCGATGGCGATGTCGGTGTAACCGGAAAAATCGTAGTAGAGCTGCAGCGCGTAGCCATAAACGCCCATCAAAACTTCGGTGCCCGAGTAGAGCTTGGGCAAATCAAATACGCGGTTGATCAGGGTCTCGGCCAAATAGTCGGCGATCAGGAACTTCTTCAATAGCCCGAGACCAATCAGGAAAAAAGCTTTGCCGCCATCCTGTGCGCTGAGCAGCTCGCGCTTGGACCACTGCGGCAGGAGTGTCGAAATGCGCGTGATTGGTCCAGCGAGGGTGGTGGGGAAGAAACTGACGGACGCAAGGTAGGCCAGGTAGCTGGTGGTGGGTTTGGCATCGCGGCGATAAATGTCGATGGTGTACGTCAGGGATTGGAAGGCGTAGAACGAAAGGCCGAGCGGAAGAACCCACGGCCAAGTGCGAGCCTGCGTAGAGGTCCAATGCGCGTAACTGTCGAGCAGAAACGGCATGTACTTCACGGATGCGATGAGTCCGATGTTGAGAACGATGCTTAAGGTCACCAGCAGGCGGCGGATGGCTGCTCGTTCAGTCGCAGCGAGCGCCTGGCCGATGAAGAAATCGCAGGTAGAGGCGGCGGGGATGAGTGCCAAATAGACGAGGTCCCAGCGGGCGTAGAAGAAGTAGTTCGCAAAAACGATGACAGCCAAGCCTGCGAATCGAAACCGGGAAACCAGCCAATAGACGAAGAAGACGGCGATCAGGAAAGTGAAATACGCTGGCGTGGACAACAACATCAAACGTTTCTCGTTTCTCGTTCATCGTTTCTCGTTCGCTCGGCTGACCTGTTTGCGTTAACGAGAAAACGAGAAACGAGAAACGAGAAACGGATTTTTTTATTATACAGTAGGACCCATGAATACGGTTCTGACCGAGGCTCATGGCGACGTTCTGGTTGTGACCATCAACCGTCCCGAGGTGCGTAACGCGGTGGATGGCGCGACGGCTCGGGCGTTGGCGGAGACTTTTCGCGGGTTCGATGCCGATTCGTCAATGCGCGTCGCCGTGCTCACAGGCGCGGCGGGTACGTTCTGTGCCGGAGCGGATCTGAAAGCGCTGGCGGTGGGGCAGGGAAACACGCTGTCTGAAGAGGGCGACGGGCCGATGGGTCCCACGCGCATGCTCCTATCGAAGCCAGTGGTCGCTGCGGTGGAAGGTCACGCCGTTGCGGGAGGCTTGGAGCTGGCTTGCTGGTGCGACCTGCGGGTGGCCGCGCGCGATGCTGTGTTCGGTGTGTATTGCCGGCGCTTTGGAGTGCCACTGGTTGATCTCGGAACCATTCGCCTTCCGAGATTGATCGGGCACAGCCACGCTCTGGATCTGATTCTGACTGGGCGAGGCGTCTCGGGCGATGAGGCGCTCCGGATGGGGCTAGCCAACCGTTTGGTGGAACACGGCGGTGCACTCCAGGCTGCTCTCCAACTGGCCCGTGAACTGGCCGCGCTCCCTCAGACGTGCATGCGATCGGATCGATTGTCATCCTACGAGCAATGGTCGCTACCGATGTCGGAGGCGGTACGCAATGAATTTCGCAGGGGCCTGAGTGTTATTGAGAGCGGCGAGACGGTGGCCGGCGCTCAGCGATTCGCTTCCGGCCAGGGCCGGCACGGAACGTAAAGATAGTTGGATAGGCGAAACGCTTCGCGCCAATTTGAATCTCATTTGGCAGGAGAAGGTGATTTGAAAACCATAAGCCTACTATCTATCGCGTTCTTAATCGCTTCTATTGCCACGGTCAGTGCAAGTGCAAAGGACGAGGGCTTTTCCGGCAGGTGGGTGCTGGACAAAAGCCAGCCCTCGAGGGACGCTCCGGCCAATCTGGAAACCAGAATCAAACAGGACGGTTCGGGAGTAACGATGGAGTCTACATTCAAGGAGCCGGACAACGGAATCGTCCCGCTGCTATATCTCGGCATCATGACATCCAAAATGCACTTGAGCTTTGATGGCGGCGCGCAGCAGAACCAGATTGGACCTTTTCAGATGGCGTCCAAAACAACGCTGAATGGCAACCAGATGGATACCGAATGGACGGCTGTGGTGAAAGACGGTCAAGTGCAGGGTCACTGGACGCACACTCTGTCCGATGACGGCAAGCACATGACGCTCGAAATCAAGCAAAGCTCCACGCAGGGACAGACCGTCCAGGCCACTTTGCATTTCGTGCGAAGGTAGGTCCCCTTACTTACGTGCGGGGCTACCATGCAGGTCGAAGTTGTAGCCCCGCGCGTCAGCAAGGGGACGTTGCGCTACCATTTTGGAGATGAAACTCAAGGATCGGGTAGCGTTGGTCACGGGCGCGGGTACGGGTATCGGCCGGGCGATTGCCGAGACATTCGCGCGTGAAGGCGCCAAAGTTGCGGTGAACTACAGCAAATCGCGCGAGGCTGCCGAAGAAGTTGTAGCGGTCATCCGATCGGCCGGGGGCACGGCGGTTGCGATCGGGGCTGACGTCGCAGACGCCGCGGAAGTGGAGGGGATGGTGGATCGGGTGAACCGGGAGTTTGGCCAACTCGACATCCTGGTGAACAACGCCGGTTGGAGCACACGCATCCCACATGATCAACTGGATAATCTCACGGACGAAATCTGGGATCGTACCTTTGACACCAATCTGCGCGGCGCATTCTATGCCGTGCGGTCCGCGGTCCCCTCGCTTCGCAAGCAACCGGGATCGTCGATTGTGAACGTCGCCTCGGTGGCGGGCATGACGGGGATGGGAAGCTCGATCGCGTACGCGGCCTCGAAGGGCGCCATGATCACCATGAACAAGTCACTGGCACGGGCGCTGGCGCCTCAAATCCGGGTGAATGCCATCGCGCCAGGCTTTGTTCGCACGCGCTTCGCAAGCTGGCCGGCTGCGGCGTTCGACCAGGGCGAGGCAGTGACCCCGCTCAAGCATCTGGCAACAGTGGAAGAGATCGCCGCGCTGGCGCTGTACCTGGTGGCGGACGCCGGGTCGATGACCGGCGAGACGATTGTAGTGGACGGCGGCTTGACGGAGCTAGGGACGATTCAAATGCATACCGCGCGGTAAGATTTTAGGCCGCGGATGGACACGGATTCACACGGATAAAACGAGAGCCTTATCCGTGTCCATCCGTGTTTATCCGTGGCTAAGAATTCAACGCTCAGGCTGCGATAGCATGATACTCTATGCGGAAATCCAGCCTGCCTCTTCTCGCGCTGATCTTTGCGTTCCATGCTACGCCCGCCGGGAAGTTTGCGCTTACCATCGATAACATCATGCGGGGACCGGGCCTGTACGGTTACGAGCCGGCCCAGGTTCGATGGTCAGGCGACGGTGAGCGCATTTATTTCCAGTGGAAACAGCCTAGCGATCCGCAGATCAAGGATCTCGACACGTACGTGGTTGGGCGCGACGGCTCGGGGCTGAGGAAACTATCCGAAGCTGAGGCGAAGCTGGCGCCGCCTGCTTCTGGCGCCACTACGCTGGATAAGAAACGGACGGTCTATTCGCGCGACGGCGACCTGTTCCTTTACGATTCCACCTCTGGGCAAACTCAGCAGCTCACCAAAACGGAAGACCTCGAAACAAATCCGCACTTCACTCGGGACGGGAAGCGAATCGCATTCACGCGCGGGAACAACCTTTACGTGATGACGCTCGATACTGGGTCGCTTGTGCAGATGACCGATATCCGCACTGGACCACCTGCTGGTGAATCGCCAGCAGGTCCTCGACAAGCACAAGGACAAGCGCGTGGCGCTAGCCGCGACGAAGAAAAGAAGGGGACCGACAGCCAGGAGTTCGTGAAGAAAGAGGAAAAGGAACTCCTGGAGGTGGTTCGCGAGCAGGCCGCGAAGAAAGAAGAGGACGAAGCCAAGAAGAAGCGCGAGAATCCTCGCAAACCTTTTAACTTGCAGGGGCCGCAGATCATCACCGCGTTGGCGCTTACACCGGACGAGAAATACGTGATCGCTAGCGTCACGGAGCCCGGTACTGGAACCAAGACCACGATTGTTCCGAATTTTGTGACCGAATCCGGGTATACCGAAGACATCCCTTCGCGCAACAAAGTCGGTGACAATCAGAATCGCGTCCGCCTGGCAATTTTGAATGTCGAGACGGGCGAGGTGAAGTGGGTGGATCATGGGCAGAAGTTGCCGCCCGCGCCCGAGGACGCTAAGTCAGAGGCAAAGCCGGTCGAAAAGGAACGCGACGTCCAGTTGGCGCAGCCGGTCTGGTCGGAAGACGGTACCAAGGCCGCGCTGCTGGCTCGGGCAGCCGATAACAAGGATCGCTGGATTCTGGCGCTGGATGAAACCACCGGCAAAACGCGCGTCATCGAACACGATCATGACGACGCGTGGGTGGATGGGCCTGGCGGGTTCACACTGGGTTGGATGAAATCGGATAGGGATCTTTATTTCCAATCCGAGCGCACCGGCTACTCGCACCTCTATACAGTTTCGTTCGAAGGCGGAGAGCCTGCGCCGCTCACTTCTGGCAATTGGGAAGTGGACGGTGCGATTCTTTCGCGAGACAAGAGCCGGTTCTTCCTCACCACCAGCGAGGGCGACGCGGGCGAGCATCAGATCTACGAAATGAACGCGGAGGGCGGGCCCAGAACGCGGTTCACGTCCCTGCCAGGTGGTCACACTTGCGTTCCTTCCCCAGACGATCGCTGGTTCGCCGATCTTTATTCCTACACGAACAAGCCGCCGGAAGTGTACGTTCAGGAAGCACGCACAGGAGCGACCGCGAAGAAACTAACATCGTCGCCCGCGCCCGAATTTTGGGAATATCCGTGGCTGGATGCGCCGATCGTGACTTTCCCGGCGCGGGATGGCGCCACGCTGCGGGCGCGGTTCTATAAGCCCGCGAATTTCCGCAAGGGTGGTCCGGCGGTGATCTTTGTGCATGGCGCCGGATATTTGCAGAACGTGCATCGCTGGTGGTCCTCCTATTCTCACGAGTACATGTTCCATCACATTCTGATGGAGCGGGGATACGTGGTGATCGATGTGGATTACCGCGGCTCGGCCGGCTACGGGCGCGATTGGCGCACAGGCATCTACCGGCACATGGGCGGCAAGGATTTGGACGACCAAGTGGACGCCGCGCACTGGCTGGTGGCGCAGCAGGGCGTGGACCCGAAACGGATCGGGATTTACGGTGGCAGCTACGGTGGTTTTATCACTCTCATGGCGATGTTCACGCAACCAGACGTTTTCGCCGCTGGCGCCGCGCTTCGTCCGGTGACGGATTGGGCGCACTACAACCATCAGTACACCGCGAACATTTTGAACCTGCCTCAGAAAGATATCGAAGCCTACAAACAGTCGTCACCCATCTATTTCGCGCAAGGGCTGAAAGGGGCGCTGCTGATCTGCCATGGCATGGTGGATACCAACGTCCATTTTCAGGACACCGTGCGGCTGGTGGAGCGGCTGATCGAGCTGCGCAAGGAGAACTGGAATCTCGCGGTTTATCCGGTAGAAAACCATGGTTTTGTGGAACCGGTCAGTTGGGCGGATGAGTACAAGCGAATCCTTGACTTGTTCGAGAAGAACCTGCGTGGCCACGCTTGAATAGCCCCAAAGAACCATTAGGAATGTCAATCTGTGTAACGCGATCGGGTTGACAAACGTATACAAAGAGAGCAGGATAGCAGACAGGAGTTACCCCATGCGCGCTTCAGTCGCTGGTCTGGCATTAGGAATTCTCGCCGTAAGTTCCGCACACGCCCAATACATGATTTCAGCCCATTCCGGGGTCGTTCAGCACGTCGAGGGCACCGCTTATCTTAACGACAACCAGGTGGAACCGAGATCCGGCGAATTTCCCAGCATCAAGGAAAACCAGGTTTTCCGCACCACCGAAGGTATGGCCGAAGTGTTGCTGACTCCCGGCGTTTTCCTCCGGCTCGGCGAAAACAGCTCGATTCGAATGGTGTCAACCAAGCTGGACGACACGCGCGTGGAAGTTCTCAAAGGATCCGCGATGGTGGAATGCGAGGATCTGGCCAAGGACAACGCCATCATGCTTCTTTATAAGGGAAACGAGATGCTGTTGGTGAAGCATGGACTCTTTCGCGTGGACGCAGATCAGGGATTGTTTAAGGTATACGACGGCGAAGCGATCGTGAAAGGCGAATCCGGCCAATTGACGCTGCATAAGGGGAAGGAAACCGCTCTGAACGGCGTTCTGATGGCGGAGAGCTTTGATGCCAAAGCCGACGACGATCTGTATCGCTGGAGTGACCGGCGGTCCGGCTATTTGGCCAAAGCCAATGTATCTTCTGCTAACAGTCTCATTGGCGGATCTTCGGGTGGGGGCTTCGGCGGGTATTCGGGGTTTGGCGGTGGCATCGGCGGGTATTCAGGGTTTGGCGGTTGCGGGGGAGGTTTAGGCTACGGTTTAGGTTACGGTTATAGCCCCTGGCAATTCAACCCAATGTTCGGCATGTACACGTACGTACCATGTAACGGGCTCGCGTACAGCCCATTCGGCTACGGCTTCTATAGCCCCTACTCGGTTTGGCAAGCGCCTTACTACGGTGGCGGCGGCGGTGGTGGTGGTGTGAACCGTGCATCGAACCCTTCGCGAACTGGGACGGGCACTGGCAAGCATACGCCGTACATACCTTCGCGGGGAACCTCAGCCTCGTATCGCGCGCCGTCCTCCGGTAGTTATTCCGGTGGTGGTGTGGCACACGGTGGTGCGGTCAGTAGTGGTTCCACCAGCAGTGTCAGCAGTGGTGGGCACGCGTCATCCGGCGGCCACCGCTGAAGCCGGTGGGGCAGGCTTTCAGCCTGCAGCCGCCTTTCAGGCGGCCTCTTTGAAAGCGCCGGCTGAAAGCCGTCGGCAGCCAGGAATGGCTGCCCCACTATTACTTCAAATTCTTCTCGAAGAAATCGGTGGTCTTTTCCAGCAGCTGCCTGCGGACCGGTCCGCCTACGCCGTGGCTCTTTTGCGGATAAATCACCATGTCGAAGAGCTTGCCGGCGTGCTCGAAGGCGTCCGCCATCTGCATAGTGTTTTGGAACAACACATTGTCATCCTCGACATTGTGTACCATCAGGAGCTTGGCTTGAAGCTTCGCGGCGTATTCCACTGCTGAACTCGATTTGTAACCTTCCTCGTTCTCGGCCGGGAGTCCCAAATAGCGCTCAGTGTAAATCGTGTCGTAGTTGTGCCAATTCGTAACTGGCGCGCCCGCGATTCCGGCTCGAAACACATCCGGGGCATTGAGCAACGAGTATAGCGTCATATAACCGCCGTAGCTCCAACCGTACATGCCGATGCGCTTCGGATCGACGAAGCCCTGCGCGATCAGATACTGGATGCCTTCCAGTTGGTCCACCAGCTCAACCTTGCCCATCCGATGATAGATGGGTGTTTCAAAGGCGTGGCCGCGGCCTGTGGAACCGCGGTTGTCCAGTTGCCAGATCACAAATCCACGAGCTGCGAGAACCTGGTCCCAGTTGGCGCTCGACCAGGCGTTGCGAACGCTTTGAGCACCGGGACCGCCATAAACCATCACGACAGCGGGATATTTCTCGCCGGCGCGGAAATTGGCAGGCTTGATAAGCCGGGCATAGAGCAGCGTTCCATCAGCGCTTTTGAAATTAACGATTTCCGCCGGCAGCAGCTCATATTCGTCGGTCAGTTTGTGATTTGCTTCGCGGTACACAGCCCATTCGGTGCCGCTCGAGTTGCGCAAAGTCTTGCGCGATGGCTCGGTAAGGCTGGAGAACGTGTCCATGTAGTATTCAGTGGTTGGGCTCATGGAGATGGAGTGGGTGCCGGCACCCTGGCTGATCCGCGTACGATCCTTGCCGTTCAGCTTGATGGAATAAAGTTGCCGTTCGAGCGGACTGGTTTCCGAGGAGACGAAGTACAGAGTCTTATTCGGCTCATTCAGACCCGCGACGTTTTCCACTTCCCAGTGGCCCTCAGTGAGCCGCTTGCGTTGCTTGCCGTCGAGATCATAGAGGTAGAGGTGCCGGAAACCGTCGCGCTCGCTGCCCCAGATGAATTGCCCGTCCGGAAGAAAACGGAACAGATCGTTCATGTTGATCCAGTGCGGATCGGATTCGTGCAGTATGGATCGCGCGCCGCCCGTACTAATATCGGCGAGCATGAGATCCAACTGGTTCTGCACGCGATTCATTCGTTCGATGGCGAGCTTGGAGGAATCCGGAGTCCAGCGCACTCTTGCGATGAGAAAGCCCCGCGTCTCACCCAGATCCATCCAGCGCGTAACTCCACCTTTCGAAGAAACAACGCCTACATGCACGTCGGCGTTGGGTGTTCCCGCCTGCGGATAGCGCTCCGGTTCCATGACGGCGCGCAAACCAAGCAAAGATACCTGCGGGTAGACCATTTCCCGCGCGGTGTCGAATTGCAGGTAGGCGATGCGCTTGGAATCGGGCGACCACCAATAGGCAGTGCTCAGCTCCAATTCTTCCGGATACACCCAATCGAGCTCTCCGTTCAGCAGCGTCGGGGCGCCATCTTCGGTGAGCCGGGTAATGTTGCGCGAGGCGATGTCGAGCGAGTAGAGATCGTGACCGCGCCGGAAAGCAACCTGCGTGGCGTCGGGTGACAGTTTCGGATCGTGCTCAGGTTCCGGAGTTGCAGTGAGCTGGTCCCACTTGGAACCGTCCATATGAAAAAGAAACAGATCACCGCCCACGCTGATGAGCAGTTCTTTGCCGGAATCGGACCACTCGAAGCTGCTTTCGCTGACGCGCCGGTTTTGCCAGTCGAAGCGTGTAGCCTCGGGAACAGGGACCGCCGCCTTTTCGAGCGGCTCGATGGAAAGCAGCTCCTTCTCGCTTTTGGCGGCAACATCGTACAGCATGATCTGCTTGCCTTTGAGATAAGCGAAGTGCGCGCCGTCCGGAGCCCAGACGGGATTGCCTCCGAAATCGCGCCGGCCAGCCGGGGTTTCCATCAATGTGTCGATTGTGATGGGTTTCTTTTCCGCACCGAGTGCGAGCGCGCAAGTGACAAAAACGTAGAACGATCGGAACGCCATTTGTAGTGATTGTACGTTAGCGGCCAGTTGCCAGGCTGGCCTGGGCAGAATCGGGGGCAGCGTACCGGTAGATGGCGGCGGAGGGTGTCTTGAATGCCGGATGAAACCAGCTGCTGTGCTCCACCGCGTCAGCCAACTGCCGGGCGCCCCGGTCGTGCTGATCACGATAGAAGTCGGCTGGGGTCAACAGCAAGTAGCTGAGCTGATACTGACGCGCGAAATCCGGAATAGAGTGCAGAAGCTTGTCGATGCCGGCGTCGTCGTTGTGATAGTACAGCTTGGGAGGGATGGGCAGATTACAGGACTTCCGGCCTGTGTAGAGATACATCAGCGGATCATCGTAAGCGAAGACGTTGGCTTCCACCGGCGCGTTCTGAACGATCCATTGGTAGGCCGGCCGGCGGGATTCGAAAGCGGTCCGGTAGCCGGCAAACAAATCCGGGAGAAAGCGGAAGAGGCCAAAGCTGGTGTTGAAGCCCACAAAGAGCGCGAATGCGGCGAGCAGACCAGCGCCGGCGAAAGCTGCGGCGCGTTCGGCGATAGCCGGCTTCTTCCAAGCGGCGACAAGCGCCTGCCAGACGTTGGCAAGCTCGGTCCACAAACCTGCCAGCAGCAGCGGATACAGTGGAAAAACGAAGCGTTGATCCGGTTCGTAGTGCCAGATCAGCAGGATGGCCGAGAGACCCAGGGCCGCCAGTGGATAATGCAGCTGGCGCGTGCGTCGCGCCAGGCGAACCGCACCAGCGATTGCAGCCACGGCCACCACGCGTTCCAAGGGCTTGGCGCCATACGGCACGTCGAAGGTCAGCAGCTTGCCTGCGCCCAGCAGGAAACCATCCAGATTGTGCCAGACCACCAGCGGCAGGTCGCGCAAAGGGACGTTGTATATCTGGAACCCCAGGTAATTGGTGTAGTAG
>PMUN01000361.1 GCA_003166875.1 Bryobacterales bacterium
ACCACCGAGCGCACGCCATCGCAGGCGTGTTTTCAATGCATTGCTCGTAGTCTTCTGTGCGGCCGCCCTTTCGCGATGCTAGTTTGAAGCCGGGAAAAAACATTATGGACAGCGTTCAAACGGCATTCGACAAAGCTTATTGGGCTTCGCAACCTCCCGAGCTAGTGGCGCTCCCGGCGATCGCGGACCTCGGTCAGCGCACNNATGGTGTGGGGCTGGGATCCGTATTTGGTGATGACGATGCGAGCGAACTACGGCTATACGTGGGTTCCTTCAGCGTTGCAGCCCAATATTTCCGTGGCGCCTGGAGTCACACAACCCGGCGCTGTTGCTTACGATCCCACGCATCCGCCTGCGGGATCGATAAAGGTATCAACCAACATCGCTGACTACCCGCCACTGACTCCACCTGCTCCAGTGCCGCAGCTAGTCACGGATGGAGATCCGGTGGGCCCCCTGTCGGTCGGCACTTTGTATTTGTCGGTGGTTGGTGACAACTATCCGGATGGAGCCAAGTTCACTGATTCGCGCGGAACTTTTCTGAANNAAAGTTCGTGCGCGGACAGCCCACTAGTTCTCGCGAAGCACGCCCATCTTCTTCGCCACCCGCGTCAGGATTTCCGCCGCCCGATCCAACAACTCGCGGGTGTGCGTGGCCGTCACAATGGTCCGCACCCGCGCTTTGCCCTCAGGCACCGTGGGGAATCCGATGCCGGTAGCGAACAGTCCGTTTTCAAACAGCGCCGCCGAGAATGCGTGCGCCATCTTAGCCTCGCCCACCATGATGGGCGTGATGGGCGTCTCACTCTGGCCGGTGTCGAAACCCGCGTTGTTCAGCGCGGCTTTGAAATAACGCGTATTGTCCCACAGCTTTTCGATTCGTTCGGGTTCGTTCTCCAGAATCTCGAAAGCCGCCAGGCAAGCCGCTGCCACTCCCGGCGGATGCGACGTCGAAAACAGGAACGGCCGCGCCCGATGATACAGAAACTCAATCAGGTCGCGGCTTCCGCACACGTAGCCGCCCAGCACGCCGACTGCTTTCGACAATGTGCCCACCTGGATGTCCACTCGGCCATGCAGTCCGAAATGATCCACCGTGCCGCGTCCGTTCCGGCCCAGCACACCGGATGAATGAGCGTCGTCGATCATCATGATTGCGCCGTGACTTTCAGCGATCTCCACCAACGATGGAAGCGGCCCGATGTCGCCGTCCATGGAGAATACTCCGTCCGTGATCAGCAGCTTTCTCCCGGATGCTCCCGCCAAATCGTCGAGAATCTTTCCTGCTGCCGCCGTGTCGCGATGCGCAAAGACGTGGATCTTGGCCCTGGAAAGCCGGCAGCCGTCGATAATGCTGGCGTGATTCAAGGCGTCAGAAATGATGTGATCTTCCGGCGTGAGAATCGCGGAAACCGTACCTGCATTCGCCGCGAAACCGGATTGGAATACCACGCACGCCTCAGTGTGCTTGAATTGCGCGATGCGCCGCTCTAGCTCAATGTGGATGCTCATGGTGCCGGAAATAGTCCGCACCGCGCCNNACGCGCAACCGTTGGTAGGTCCCGGCTTGCCGCCAGGCTTCTAACTGCTCGCCCAAATAACTCAGTGGATTCGTGGCCGTCATAAGCCTATCCTAGTGGAGCAAGCAGCCGGCTTGCTTGTGACCTGATAGAGTTGATCGCATAAGGAGCGAATCCCGATGGAACAGGATCGTCGACGGTTTCTCACCACCGCGCTAGCTGCCGCGCCAATGTTTGTGCCACGCAGAGCCTGGGGCGCGAATGACCGGCTTTCCTACGGGCTGATCGGTGCGGGCGGACGTGGCCGCTACCTGAACCGCAATTTTCAGACGCTGGGCGCTGAATGCGTTGCCATTGCCGAAGTGTATGAACCGAATCTCGCACTTGGCCTGAAAGACGCTCCTGACGCCAAGAGCTACGTCGACTACCACGACCTTCTCGCGCAGNNCGGCGCTGGATGCGAAGAAGGATGTGTATCTTGAAAAGCCGATGTCGCATTCGCTCGAAGAAAGCCAGTTGATGATTCAAGCGGTGCGCAAGACCAAGCAGATCGTGCAGGTCGGAATGCAGCGGCGCAGCGCTCCTTCGGTAATCAAGGCCAAAGAGATCGTCGACACTGGAATCCTCGGCAAGATCACCATGGTCAAACCGATGTGGAACTGGAATGTATCGCGCGAGCTGAATAACACGCCGCTCGAAGGCAAGCTGGATTGGAAACGCTTTCTCGGACCGGCCAAGGAGCGCGAGCTGCAGCCCATGCGGTTCCGGTCCTGGCGCTACTTCTGGGATTATTCGGGTGGCAATATGACCGATCAAGGCACGCACCTGATGGACGTGGTGCAGTGGTTCACCAACTCGGGACCGGTTCAGTCGGCCGTTAGCTTTGGGCAGGTTGCTAAGATGATCGGTTCGGAGGCGCCGGACGTCTTCTGCGCGGTGTTCGAGTATCCCAACTTTATGGCGACCTGGACGTTGAACTATTGCAACTCCTACGAGAACGATTGGTCCATCCAGTTTCAGGGCGACCAAGGCACTATGCTGATCTCGAGCGCAGGCTTCAAGATCTGGAAAGAACCGTGGCCCAAGAATCCGGAGCCGGTGCAGCAAATGGAAGCGCCCATTCCAATTGAAACGCACATACAAAATTTCCTGGATTGCGTGAAATCGCGAAACGAACCCAACGCCCCGGTAGAAGTAGGAGCCAGCGCTGTTTCGGCGCCGCATTTGGCGAATCTGGCTTTTCATCAGGCACGGCAGGTCAGGCTTTAGCTCGGCGCTTCACGCCTCACTTCGCTGGGGCTGGGGGCTAGGGACTGGGGGGCGCGTTCCGAGCCGCGACCGGGAGGGAGCGCTACCCCGAACGGTACTCCCTCGCCATCTTGTAACGCTTCCTTCCGGTCGCGGCTCGGTTTTTCGTGTCGGAACATCTTGCTAGATTGTGCGTCTAAGAATCCATGGGCACGCAGCTTGAGGGCGGGCGGTTCTTTGGACGCACCCTGCGGCGGCGCTCCGTGGCCCAGTTGACGCTGGCCGATGTTGTTTATCCCGCAGGCGCACGGTTGCCTTCGCACAGTCACGAGCGCGCGTATTTTTGCCTGATCCGGCGCGGTAGCTATACGGAAACATATGGCCGCCGGACGCGCGAGTGCCGGCCGATGACGCTAGTGTTTCACCCGCCGGGCGAACGGCACGCCCAAACATTCTCCGGCTCTCCGGTGGCGTCGTTCAATGTCGAAATCGGCTGCGAATGGCTCCAGCGAGCCACGGAATGGTCCGGCCACCTGGATCAGCCGGCTGAGTTCCATGGTGGCGAGGTTGCGGCGCTCGGGCTGAGTTTGTTCCATGAATTTGCGTGTGACGACAAGGACTCGGCCGTAACGATTGAGGGTCTCACGNNCTGCTGGACGCCCGCTTTCGCGAGTCGCTGACCTTGCGGAGCATCGCGCGCGAAGCCGGGGTCCATCCGGTTTATTTCGCTACTGCCTTTCGCCGCTTCTACCACCGGTCCGTGGGCGAATATTTGCGATGGCGCCCGCTCGAATATGAAGGACTCCCGGGGAATATCGCACCTTTCTCCGGTTCAAGACGGAATAATTGCGTGCGGCTACACTACGGTCATGATGAAAACTTGGGCGCTATTACTTCTTACGGCCGGGTTGCTTCCCGCGCAGGGTCCACCCATGGGGCCCGATATGACCATCGACGCCAAAATGCGCGCCGAGGTGATTGACGGCGCTTTGAAGGCGCTGAACGACAACTACGTCTTTCCGGATGTGGCCAAGAAGATGGAACAGGCCATCCGGGAGCGAGAGAAGCGCAAGGAGTACGACTCCATCACCAGCGCCCGAAAGTTCGCTGAGACGCTCGCGGACAACCTGCGCACGGTCAGCCATGACGGGCACCTGCGCGTGATGTACTCGGCTGAGGTGATACCGCAGGAACGTCCGAATCGGGAACCATCGCCGGAAGAGATGGAACGCCGGCGGGCTTTTGGCGCGAGAGTAAACTTCGGATTCGAAAAAGTCGAGCGAATGGCAGGGAACATCGGCTACCTGGATCTCCACGGATTTATGGCGCCGGCATTCGCGGGAGACACGGCTGCGGCGGCGATGAATTTTCTGGCCAATACCGAGGCGCTCATCATCGATCTGCGCCAAAACGGCGGCGGCGATCCATCTTCAGTGGCGTTGATCTGCAGTTATCTTTTCCCGCCGGAGCCTGTGCATCTCAACGATCTTTATTTCCGCCCGGCCAATGAGACGCACCAATGGTGGACCCTGCCGTATGTTCCCGGCAAACGGCTAGCGGGCAAAGATGTGTACGTGCTCACCAGTTACCGCACGTTCTCGGCGGCCGAGGAGTTCACTTACGATCTGAAGAACCTGAAACGCGCGACCATCGTCGGCGAAGTTACCGGCGGCGGTGCGCATCCGGGCGGTCCGGTGCGGATCAACGATCATTTCATGGTAGGCGTGCCGTCCGGGCGCGCCATCAATCCTTACTCGAAAACCGACTGGGAAGGTACGGGCGTGGAACCGGACGTCAAGGTACCGGCCGAGAAGGCGCTGCAGACAGCGCACCTGATGGCGCTGGAAAAAGAGCTGCCAAAATTAGAAAGCCCCGACCTCAAGGAAGCGGTCGGGGCTGCGATTCAGAAGCTGAAGAAGGAACTAGCCGAGAAGCCTTAGCTGCGGGCTGCTGCGAATTTCCGGCGGGCAAAAAATCCCAACCCAGCGAGGCCAGCCAGTAGAATGGCGCCGAACCTTGGTTCGGGGACTGCGCTGCCGCCGACACCCGTGACCGAACCTGATACGAGCGTTCCGCAACCATTACAAACGACCGTCGAATTGCTATCCGCGCCCAGATCTCCTTGCAGCAGGTTCACCGTCCCGCCCGCACTGGTGGTCCCTGGTGATGCAAAATAGAGGTCGATGTATTGACCGCTTGATCCGTCCCACAGATCAATGTGGGTCGCGTCCATCGGAAGAGTGCGAAAACTGTCGCCGGGGGTAAATTCGTTATCAGCTAACGTATTCGTCCCCTGAACGGTGATGTCGTAGCCAGTGAGGTTCGCGCCGGTGTTATCAGTCGTGAAAAAGCTACCTGTTTTGATGTTGTTGTCTGTTTCAAAGCCAACGTCGCCGCAATTGTAGCAAAACGTAGTGGTGTTGAAAGTCCACGTGATGTCCGCGGACGCGCACGTGGCGAACGCAAAAGCGAGCCCAGCGACGGAGAGGAGCTTTGTGATATTTTTCATTGTTCCTTTTTCCTGATGACCCAGTGTTTCACGTCGCTAGAGGCAGGTCAATCCAACAAAATAGCATTTCGTACCCCCAGTACTACTGCAAGTACTTTCGCCACCACTCAAGCTCATGATAATAACGGTGCACCATGTCCCAAGGCGGCCAGCCACCGTGATAATTTCCAGGGTAACGGATGAATTTGGCAGGGACGCGAAGTTTTTTTAGAGCTGTATACATCTGTTCGGCTTCTTCGATGGGAACGCGCCGGTCCGCTTCACCATGAATAAACAACGTGGGAGTCTTGACATTGGCCGCGTGCGAGATGGGCGAAAGGGCGCGCATTCGCTCGCTCGATTCCTGGTCCCACGGAGTACCGTAGAATTCGCTCTCTTTCGTGCGTGGGATGTCAGCCGTGCCGTAATCGCTAAGGACCCGTTAAGAAATAACAT
>PMUN01000229.1 GCA_003166875.1 Bryobacterales bacterium
TTCAGGTTCGCCCGGAAGTAGTGCGCGCGCTCGGAAGAGTGGCGCGCGGCGGCGCAACCATGGAATCCAGAGCCAACGCCGCGCGGGCAGTCGGCATCCTGCGTGGCCGTGAAGCGATTCCCGATCTGGCCGAGGCCCTGCGCTCCAAAGATAGCCAGGTGATCTACGAATCGCTCATCGCGTTTCAAAAAATCCGCGATCCATCCGCCGGCCCTCGCGTTGCGTTCCTGCTGCGCGATCTCGACGAAAAGGTCCAGATTACGGCCATCGAAACCACCGGCCTGCTGGCCAATCGCGGAGCCCTTAACGATCTTCGCGATGTCCTGGACCATTCCAAAAAGATGAGCGTGAAACGCGCCGCTCTCACCGCCATGGCGCAGATGCCCGACCCGCAATTGCACGGCGTCTATATCGCGCGCCTGGCGGATAAAGACGAAGGCATGCGAGAGGGCGCCGCCGAAGGGATCGCGCGTTTGAAGAATCCCGACGATCGGCCGAAAATTGAAAGCGCGTTCTCCTTGGAAAAGAAAACCGGTCCGCGCGTTTCGCTAGCGTTCGCCATGGTCAGCCTCGGCAAGCGTGACATGGGCGCATTAGACCCGCTGCGTTACTTGGTAGACAACCTCAATTCCGCCGCCTACCGCGGTGTCTCCCGCGCCTATCTCACCGAGCTAGCCCGAGATCCCGAAAATCGCAAAGCCCTCTATCCAGCCTTAACAGAACCCACCGCAACCAAGGAGGAGAAGACGGGCTTGGCCCAAGTCCTATCCGTAAGCGGCGGTCAAGACTCGATAGCCCCGCTGGAAACATTATCGAAAGACTCCACCCCGGAAGTCTCCCAAGAAGCAACCCGCGCCCTACGAAACCTCCGCGCAAGATTACCGTAAGCACTCAACGAGAAACGAGAAACGAGANNAGTCCCCAGCCCCCAGTCCCCAGCCCCTTCTTATCGTTCCATCCCGTTCACAACCTTCTGAAATTCCGGCTCGGTCAGCCAACGCCGCCCAGGAAGGCGCCAAAGCTGCAACGGGGAAGTGACATACAGTTCACCGCGCTGAAAGTCATAGACCAGTTTTACCGGCGCGCCCGCTGCTGCAGGATCGTTGAAGGGTTTCAAGCGAAAGTTCAAATACACAGCCCGATCGTCTTCCAGCCACCGGTCGTCATTCGCGCGCTCCATTTGCATTCGGGGAAGTTCGTATTCCAGATGCAATCCCCAGCTTCCCGAAATCGTCAGTCGCGTCCGTTTCGAGAAACGGTACTGGTCCAGTTGATAGCCCCAGCAGTAGCCTCCGCCGCACTTCTCCCCAAATCCAAGCGTGGTCTGGGACAGAAAAAACACCAGTAACGCGGCGCCAATCGCCATGACGGCAACTCCGCCCGCGATCCATAGGATTCTTCGAATGAGTGGCGTCACAGCTAACTGCTCCATTATGCGGGAAAATGATAATGATGACCAAGTTGGCCAAGCTTTTTGTGAATCCATTGTGGCGCACGCACTCCTGCGTGCCGCGTCGGCACTCCTGCCGACGCTTGGCTGGCCTATTAGCGCTGGCCCTTGCTGGAGGCTCTCTCTTCGCCCAAGCACAGAACCAAACACCCGCCGCCGCTCCTTCGGTCGCGAAACCAGCCCCCACGCCGCAGGCCGCTGAACCCAGCCCCCCTCCGGTCTCACTCAACGACTTCAGCTCGTCGCTCGAGAATCTCGTCAACCGCGTCCGGCCGTCCGTGGTTCAGATCTACTCCACCGGCTACACCACCAGCGAGGAGAACGACGCCACTAGCGCCAGTCTGCTTTCCAAGCAACACAGCACCGGTTCCGGAATCATTCTGACGGAGGACGGATACATCGTCACCAACGCCCATGTCGTGAAGGGCGCCCGCCGCATTCAGGTGCGTTTGCCGTCTCGAAGCGAAGCGGCCGGCCGAAACGTAACAATGCAGCCGGAAGGCAAACTGATTGACGCCAAGCTGGTGGGCTTGGATCGCGACATCGACATCGCCGTAGTGAAGATTAATTTGACCGGTTTGCCCTTCCTGGCATTCGGGGATTCCAACCGGATTCATCAAGGTGAACTTGTGATGGCTTTCGGAAGCCCGCTGGGACTGGAAAGCTCGGTCAGCATGGGCGTGGTCAGTTCCGTTGCCCGCGCGCTCCATCCGGACGACATGATGGTCTATATCCAGACGGACGCTCCTATCAATCCGGGCAATAGCGGTGGCCCGCTGGTGGATTCCCAGGGACGCGTCATCGGGATCAACACTTTTATCCTCTCGCAGTCCGGCGGCAGCGAAGGACTCGGCTTCGCCATCCCCGCGAGCATCGTCAAAAGCGTATACGGACAAATTCGCCGCGAAGGGCACGTGCATCGCGGACGCATCGGAGTCCACGCTCAGACCATCACGCCCGGAATGGCGAGCGGCTTGGACCTGGCGCAAGATTGGGGCGTGATTGTCGCCGATGTCCAGCCTGATGGACCGGCCGATAAAGCCGGCGTCAAGATCGGCGATATCGTCCATAGCATCAATGGGAAGATCATGCACGACGCGCGTCAGCTCGAATTAGAAATCTTCCGCTATCCCATGCGGCAAAAGGTGACGCTGGATGTACTGCGCGGCTCGGATCATCTCAACGTCGACGTGCCAGTGGTCGACGCCGTCGATGACCCCACGCGTTTCGCGGACCTGGTGAACCCGGAGGATAATCTGATCCCGCGCCTGGGAATTCTGGGCATCGGCATTGACAAAAAACTCGCGGAAATGCTTCCCGATCTGCGCAATTCTTACGGAGTGGTGGTGGCGGCCGGCTCCGCTACTGATTTAACCACCGGAACCGGATTGAACCCCGGAGACGTCATTTATTCTGTGAATGGAACTCCCGTGGTCACCGTATCGGCGCTGAAGACCAAGCTGGATGAATACAAGCCTGGCCAGCCGGTAGTGATGCAGGTGCAACGCTCCGGCGTGTTGATGTTCGTCACCATCGAGCTGGAATGAAATCAGTCGCACGAACAACTCTGCTTCTGGTTCTGGCGATGGCCGCCGGCATTGCGCAAACTCACAAGCCGCGCAAGCCAGCTCCAACCGACGCTCCGCCACATGAGGAAGGCGCGCCGTGGCCGCTTGAACATCTTGCGTTGGAGGGAAACCAGAACTACACAGCCGACCAGGTTCTGGCAGTGGGCAAACTCAAGGTTGGGCAAACCGTCGATAAAAATGAATTCGAGGCTGCCCGCCAGCGCCTGCTGGACACAGGAGTTTTCGATCGCGCCGGCTACCGTTACGCTTCTGCTCAGGATGGCAAAGGGTACGACGTGACCATGGAAGTGGTCGAAATGGCGCAAATGTACCCTATTCGATTTGAAGACCTGCCCGCCACCGACGCTGAACTACGAGACTGGCTGAAGCAGAAAGATCCGTTGTTCGCTCCCAAAATTCCCGCCACCAAGATCGAGCTGGATCGCTACGTAAAGTGGATCGCAGAGTTCCTGGCCCAAAAGGATTATCACGAGACGCTAGTGGGTAAGGTCACTTCGGAAGATTCTCCTGGATTGACGATTCTGTTCCGGCCGGCCAAACAGAGAGCTTCCATCGCTCGCGTCAAATTCACAAATACAGGGGACCTTCCATCGGGCCTGCTGCAAACTGCCATCTCCGGCGTGGCCATCGGAATCGGATATACGGAGCCGCGGTTACGGGAGTTGCTGGATGCGAGCGTTCGGCCTCTGTATGAGGCGCGCGGGATGATTCGGGTCTCCTTTCCAAAGGTGGAAACGGCGCCCGCCAAAGATGTGGACGGCATCGAAGTCACAGTGCAGGTGGAACAGGGTCCGGTTTACAAACTCGGCCGCGTCAGCTTCACCGGTTCGGATGCCCTGACGCCGAAGGAACTAACCAAGCTGACCAGTCTGAAGCCCGACAAGACTGTGAATTTTGATGAAGTGAGGGCCGGGCAGGATAAGATCGCGCAGAGCCTCCGCCGCGACGGATATATGCTCGCAAAATCGGAGGTGCACCGGACCGTCAACGATTCGGCAAAATCCGTAGATCTTAAATTCGAAATCATCTCCGGACCACAGTTCATCTTTCATGACCTAACCATCATCGGACTCGACATCGAGACCGAACCAGTGGTCCGGAAACTATGGGGATTGCGCGCCGGCCGCCCGTTCAACGTTGATTATCCAAATCACTTCCTGGAGCGCATAAAGGATATGGGAATCTTCGAGAACCTGACCAAGACCAACGCCGAGTCAAGAGTGAATCCAAAAGACAACACAGTAGACGTCACCCTCTACTTCAACAAATGACATAGCGCAAAAGTGCGTGCGCTACGCGCGTGNNACTCGTGTTTGCCGCGTTCGCACTCGTGCGAACGCAAGGGATTTCGATGCTAATGTTCGTCTGTGGACAGCCCACTAGACCGGTGCTGAGACCATCGTGGCGCACGCTCTCCGCGTGCCGCGTCGGCACTCATGCCCACGCCTGCTTTGCCTGCTACTCCTTAGTCCACGGAGGCACAACCCCACTCATGCGCGCATACGCGATCAATTGCCCCATATGCTCGTTGGCATGAACGATGATCCGAAGATACATGCCATCCACGGTGGCATCAACGCCGTTCACCTTCACCTTTCGTTGCAGATCGTCCGGCTTCACCACAGCATGGGCTACCTTGACGGCATCCAGCGATCGCTTCAACCAGCCGATCACATCGGCTTTGGCGGTAACGGTCTTCTCCAGATCCTCCGACTTCAAGTCAGCGGGCATTTTCGGACCGGTCACGCTCAACAAGTAGAAATTCGCTAGCGCGATGTGCATGTAAACTTCGCTCACGGACCGTATTCCCGGCGCCGGCCGCCACGCGAATTTCTCGGCAGGCGTCGCTTCGGCCAGCGCGATCAGTTGCCGCGAAACGTGGCCCCATTCTCCGTCGTAGCCTTGCCACAGGCCCTCCGTTTGGGCTTGCAGGGCTGTAGTTAAGAGCATGGCAAGGAGCATCTTTTTCATTCTTGTAGCATAGCGTAGGACAAGCCTCCGGCTTGTCCAGTAGCAAGCCGGAGGCTTGCCCCACTGGTATCCTATGTTCAGTGCCGTTGAATTTTCATCTGGAACAATACGATGGGCCGCTGGACCTGCTGCTGGACCTGATACGCAAGCATGAGGTCAACATCTACGACATTCCCATTGCGTCCATCACGCAGCAATATCTCGAATACATGCAGCGCGCGCTCGAGCTGGATATCGAGTTGAGCGCCGAGTTCGTCTACATGGCCGCCACCTTGATCCACATCAAGTCGCGCATGCTGCTGCCCAAGGATCCGGAACTCGAAAAGATTTCGCCCGAAGAGGACCCCCGGCGGGAGCTGGTGGACCGTCTGCTCGAGCACGAGCGCTTCAAGAATGCCGCTGAAATGCTCCAGCAGAAACGCATGATGGAAGAGGCGGCTTGGTCGAACCCACAGATGAACCAGTTTCTCTCCGAAGACGACGACCCGGGATTGGCCGTCACGCTCTTCGATCTGGTGAAGACCTTTCAGACGGTGCTGGAGCGCGCCAAGAATCGACCGATATACGAGATCGGCAAAGAAGACGTCAGCGTCCCGGACATGGTGCGGTACCTGGAAAGAGTCTTCCGCGAAACTTCGAAAGGCGAATCCCTTTCGGTAGGAGAACTATTCGAAAGACAGCCGAGCCGGCGTGCCATGATCTGCCTGTTCCTGGCTATGCTCGAGCTGGTGCGCCGTCAGGCCCTCGCGTTGACCCAGAAGGACGCTTTCGGCGACATTGGATTGAAGAGACACCGCGCCTTTGACGAAGTGCTGGGGCAAGACGAGTCGCTGGCCGCGATTGAACAGGAATACACCTAAATCGAAAATGGAAAATCAAGATGTACAAGCTGCCCTCGAAATTGTAGGGCCTGAGATTGTTTTGGAGGTCCAAGAACCCGCGCCTGTCCCCGTGCAGTGGTCCGACGCACAGCTCAAAGCGATCGTCGAAGCCGCTGTCTATGTAACCGACGAGCCGCTGTCCGCCGAACAGATCGCGGCCGCACTCGAGCAGCCGGCTGCGGCAGTGTCGCGCATTCTGGAAGAACTGGCCGCCGAATACAACAAGCCCGAGCACGGGTTGACCATTCGTGAAGTCGCCGGTGGCTACAAAGTATCCACCAAGCCGGAGCATCACGAGGCAATCCGTGCCTTCGTCAAGAATCTGAAGCCACCGATGAAGCTCTCGTTGCCTGCGCTTGAAACCCTGGCTCTCATTGCTTATAAGCAGCCTGTTACGGTGCCCGAAATCGCAGAGATTCGTAACGTGCAAGGGGCCGGCGTGGTGAAGACGCTGCTGGATCGCAAGCTGATCGCTGCGGCCGGCCGCAAGAAAGTGGTGGGGAATCCGATGCTCTACAAAACCACCAAGGAATTTCTGGTGCAGTTCGGCTTGAAGGATCTGAGCGAATTGCCGACTCTCAAGGAGTTTGAGGAACTCGGGCGGTTGTCGATGGGAGAATCGTCCGGAGAAGAACCGGAACCACAGGCGGTCAGCGAAACGGCGCCGAATGAACCCGCGCCCGAAGAAAAGGCCGAATAGATGCCTGAAGAGCGGCTGCAAAAGATTCTGGCGCACGCCGGGATCGCAAGCCGGCGCAAGGCCGAACAGTTAATCCTGGAAGGCCGTGTAAAGGTCAACGGCGCAGTCATCACCGAACTCGGAACCAAGGCTGATCTTGAACGCGATCACATCAAAGTGGATGGGAAACGGGTTCAGGCTCCCGAGAGGCTGGTTTATCTCGCCATGAACAAGCCTCGCAACTGTGTGACGACGGTGAGCGATCCGGAAGGCCGCGCAACGGTAATGGATCTGCTGCGAGGCGTGAAGGCGCGGGTCTATCCGGTAGGCCGTCTCGATTATCATAGCGAAGGTCTTCTGCTGCTCACCAATGACGGCGAGTTCGCCAAGCACATCACTTCC
The DNA here is from genome assembly GCA_003166875.1 of Bryobacterales bacterium. GTDB lineage: Bacteria > Acidobacteriota > Terriglobia > Bryobacterales > Bryobacteraceae > Palsa-89. The sequence continues at coordinate 6,973 of PMUN01000229.1, forward strand.
GCTGCAAATCATGTCACCAAGACCTATGTTGCGAAAGTCAATGGTCAACTAACACCCGCGCAGGAGGAGAATTTCCGGCAGGGAGTTTCCTTGAGCGGAAAACGAACCGCACCCGCCGGTCTCAAGCTAATCCAGCGCGCGGAAAATCCGTGGTACGAGGTGCGATTGATCGAAGGGCGGCAAAACCAGATCCGGCTGATGTTCAAAAACTTTGGGCGATTGGTTGAGAAGTTGCGGCGGGTGCGGATCGGATTTCTCGAGTTGGGCTCTCTCAGGCCAGGCGAGGTCCGGCACCTCAAACCGGCCGAAGTGACGCGCTTTCGCAAGCTTCTCAAGATGGAGGAGCAGTAGATGGCGGCTATTCCGGACCTGCTGCGCAAGAGTCGAACTATCGCCGTGGTAGGTCTTTCGAGCAAAAGATTCCGGCCTTCTTATGGCGTGGCGGAATACATGCAGGAACAAGGCTATCGCATCATTCCGGTGAATCCGAATGAATCTGAAGTGCTGGGCGAGAAATCCTATCGAAGCATCGAGGATGTTCCGGAGCACATCGATATCGTCGACATCTTCCGGCGCTCGGAATTTGTGGGCCCCATCGTGGAGTCGGCGATTCGCGTTGGCGCCAACGCCGTGTGGATGCAGGAAGGCGTTGTTCACGAGGAAGCGGCCCAAAAAGCTCGTGACGCCGGCCTCGCGGTCGTAATGGACCGCTGCATCCTGAAAGAACACATGCGGCTTACCGAACCGCGACCGTAAGGGAGCCGGTGAATTTCGTGCGGAATCAGTTCCAATATTCCCAATGCTGCGTTGCCACCACGTACCAACACAAACACGCATTGGTGACCGCGTGCGCCAGAATGCAGTCGCCCAGGCTCTTGGTCCGGATCATCCACCAGTTATACGCGATTCCGGCAATCAGGCCAACGTCCCAATAGCCGCCGTGTTCGGAAGCAAACAGAACTGCCGTGATCCAGAACGCCGCCGGGCTGTAGCTGCCGAGTTTCACTTCCTGGAACCGCGGAGAAATGATCCAGCGCATCAACCATCCGCGCCAAAACAATTCCTCCAGGATCGGTACCAGCACGACCGCGCGAATTATTCTCGACCACAGTACGATCGGTGAGGTCAGAACCTCGCTGGGCGCCTTGTTATTGAGATGCCCCAGCATCGAATTCTGGAAAAGCCAATATTGGCGATAGGCTGGGAATAAAATATCGGGTGCGACCCAAATCGCAAAGACGGCAACTCCGAGCAGGATGGTCCAGAGTGTCTGGGAACATCGCAGGTCGATCACGTTTCGCGAGAAAACCCACAGCACTATTGCCAGGATCACTATGCGGAGCGGATAATCGATGGTCACGCTCAATGGCGAGTATTGTTGCAGCGCCAAAAAGACTACAAAGACGCCAAACGGTAATACGTAGGGAAGGCTTGGCCAGCGTGTCTGGAATGAGGTTGGCAAGGTTTGTCCTTAGGCTGGCTATCCCACTTTGGCGAGCAATCGTTTGATTTCGGTCTGCTCTCTTTCATTGGGCTTGTTCCGCAGAGCAGTTTCCAGTTCTTTCTTGGCCAGCGGACGATCGCCTTTTTGATATAGAGCCATCGCCAGATGCAAATGGAAGGTCGGATTTTCCGGCTTCTGGCTGACCAGGTCGCGCAGCAGGCGGAGGCTATCGTCGGTGAGGTTCTTGCGGATATAAATCAGCGCGACAGTATCCATGACGTTAGGATCGTTCGGTCTTTTCTGCTGAGCTTGCCTGGCGTACGTCAGAGCCTGATCCAGATCCACGCCGCCGTCTGCCTTCAGGTAAGCCAGATTGTTCAGGGCTTCCACGTTGTCGGGCTGGATTTTGATCACGTCCTCATAGGATTTGCGGGCATCTTCATCGCGCCCGGTTTGCTCGTAGGTCATGGCTAAATCCAAATGGGAAACAACATTTCGGGGTTCCAGTTGGTTGGCCTTGTTAAAAGATTCAATGGCGCCCTTGATATCGCCGGCGGATTTCTTGGCCTCTCCGATGCGCACATAGAGCTCGGCGGAGTTCGGTTTCTTCTCGATCAGTTTCTGGAACTGCTCGGTAGCTTCGGCGTACCGGCCGGCACGGTAGCAGGTGATGGCCAGTTCCATGCGGTAGTCGATCCGGTCCGGCGATTGCCGAAGCTGGTCCTCGGCGAGTTTGATGGCTTGGTCCCATTGTCCAAGTCCAACCTTGACCTCCATCATGCCAGGCAAGCCGCGCGGATCGTTGGCTTGCATCAGGATTTGAAAAGCGGAGTCCGCATCCTGGAAGCGACGCTCCAGATAATCCAGTTCTCCGAGCTGAAATCGCGCATCGTTCGACTTCGGGTACATTTTCAGCACCGCGTTCAATTCCTCACGCGCTTTTTGGTTCTCGCGCATTTTCATGAGGCCGGTGGCGCGGATCAGCCGGGCCGCCAAGTTGGTCTGATCGGCGTTGATCACTTCTTCGGCACTTTGGACGGCCTGCGAATTCTCTCCGCGCACCAACTCCAACTGGCCGAGCGCGAGCCGGGCGGGGATGTAACGCGGCTCAATTTTCAAGGCCTCCAGAAATTGAATACGCGCCTGGTCGAGACTTTGTGGATCGCCTGAGGTCATGTAGGCGCGCCCCAAATTGAGATGTAGCGTTGGATTGCCCGGCATCTTCGTAATCAGAGGCTGCAGTTCGCTGATTATAGTTTTGACGTGCGCCTTGTCCCCGCTCTCGAGCAGAAGCGTGGCGTGCATCGCGAGCGCTTCCGGATCCTTGGAATCCTCCTTAAGAAGGGCGGCCACCATTTTTGAGGCCTGCTCGCGCTTGCCCTGAGTCCCCAGGACTTCCACCATTTTCTTTTGGTAAACGCGCCTGTTCTTGGCGTCTTCCTTTTGACCTTGGTCGTATTGTTGGAGCGCGCTATCGAAATCGCGAACCCGCTCATAGAAATCCCCCACCTGCATATGGTTGTCCGGGAACACCTTGGGATTCGAGGTCAGCCGCTGGAGCGTGGCAGTCATCTCGGGCTTGCGGTTGGTCATGTAGTAATGAAAAGCGAGCTGCAACAGAGCGCTGCCCTGCGTGGGGTTGTTCGCGATCTTTTTCTTCAGAATCTCTTCGCCCAGATCGGGATGGTTGTTCCTCACATAGTACAGATACAGGATGTCGTACATTGAGCCGTAGGTCTTCTGTTTCTCGATCAGGTCTTTCGCGAATTTCTCAGCAGCGTCGTTCTGCCCGTCCTGGAACAACGTTTGGACCAACGACAATACCAGATCGGGTTGATCGGGCTTCACCTGATTCGCCGCTTCGAATTTCTGGATGGCCGTCTTGCGGTCCTTCTGCATCAGCGCGACATAACCTGTAAAGCGCAAGCCGTCAAACGACTTCGGATCTTTCTTGAATAGCTGTTGCGCAAGATCCTTGAGATCGGTCAATAATGCCCGGTTTCCTTGGGGGTCTAATAGATAAAAGATCAGGTCGATGTCGCCGAGCTTCACGATAGCGTCTGTGTTGCCGGGGTCAATTTCCATCGCGCGGCTGAAATCCCGGCGTGCTTCACCGGGGATCCGCAGCTTCATGTTCGTCAATCCCAGCCGGTACCAGGCGTCGGCGTAGCGCATGTCCTTAGTGAGGGCACGGCGGTACATGATGGAGGCTTCCTTGTATTTGCCCTTATCGAAGTACTTGTTTCCGCTATCGACGTACTTTCTGGAAACTACTCGGGGATCTCTATTGCAAGCGACCAGCAGGATCAGGCAAAGCGCCGTCACCAACAAACGAAGACGCAAAATTGACATCGTATTTACTCAAGATACCAAGTCTTGGGTTCCTCGGTTCCCTCGGGCCCCGGTTCATCGGTTATTCGGTTGTTCGGTTGTTCGGTTCCCTCAACCGGTCAACCGATGAACCGAGTGCTTCAGCTGTGCGAACCGAGGAACCGAAGAACCGCCCGAGCTAGCGTAGCGAAGCGAGGAGCGTACCCGTCGAGTGTAAGACGTTCAGGCGGGCTTTTTCCTGGGTATGCTGGGCGTCGTAGAATGCGATCCACTTTTCTTGTTCATTGAGGCGGGCGTCATCCACCCGTTGGCGGGGTATGCGGCCTTCTCCGAATTGCGCCAGCAGGACCGATACCTGTTCACGGGCGTAGTCGAGATCTAGCTTGGCCACTTCGCTCGTACCTTCTGCCTTCTTGAGATCCTGATAGCCCTTTTGCGTGTCCAGGTCAATGCGATTGCGGGTCTGGTTCACTTGCGCGCGCAACTGAAGGATATCGGTTTCCGCTTGTGAAAGCTGGCCTTTGGCGGCTGACCCGATCAGCAGCGGGATCTGGACGGAGACACCGAGCTGACCGTTGTTGCGCTGGATATGAGTGAAGTATTGCTGATAGATGCCTTTCTCGAACAAAGAGTATTGGGCCACCAGATCCACCACGGGCAAGCGCGCAGCTTGATATCCGCGAAGCTCGAATCCCTTGGCTTGCAGTTCCGATTCCAGCCGCCGGATTTCATGGCTGTTCTCGAGCGCCAAATCGCGAGCGGCCTGCTGGCTCTCGGGAATCGCCAGCGGTTTGCGATCGTCGTCCATTGGCTGGACGCGGTCGCCCGCCGGAAATCCTAAGACGACCGCGAGCGAAGCTTGGGCGTAGTCAACGTCGCCCGTCAAGCTGTCGAAGCGCTGGCGCGCGCGCGCTAGGTCTACAGCGACGCGTTTGTTTTCCAGCGCCAGCTCGCGGCCTTCTTCCACCCTGAGCTTTGTGGCTTCGGCGACCCGCTCCAGGCTTTCCACTTCCAGCCGTAGCGATTGAACGCTGCGGACCATTTGCTCGGTATCGAGGAAAGCTGAAGCCGTCTGATACGCTGCTTCTTCGCTTTTCGATTGCACGCCTATGGCGGCGCCTCGCGCATTCTCTTTCGCACGGGCCACGTCGAAGCTCTTGGGCCGGTTGAACAGCGACATGTCGGTGCGCGTCTGGACGATGGCCGGAGCCGCGCCGTCGATGCTGCCGGGGTAGCCCCACGTTTTCGCGTCTCCGCTCCCAGCGTAAACTTTAGGCGAAAACGGAGCCTTGGCGATGCGAATGCCGGCCTGGGCTTTCTGTTCATCGAGCCGCGCCAACACAACATCGGGATTTTCTCTTAACGCAATCTCCACCGCTTGCCGCAATGTGAGGGGATGTACTTCCGCCCATGCGGCGCTGGTTGCAAAAACAAAAAGCAAGATTCGTTTAGTCACCCTTTCAGGGTAACCAAACGTTACTGGTTTCTGGTTGGTTACTAGTGGGCTGTCGTTGCTGAATCTTTACTACTGCCATGCGTCGCCAGGAGTGGCGGCGCGGCACCGAAGAGTGCGTGCGCTACGCGCGTGGCGCGAACACTCGTGTTTGCCGCGTTCGCACTCATGCGAACGCATGGGATTTCGATGCTAAAGTTCTTTCGCCGACAGCCCACTAGCAACAACAAGCCTGTTGTTAATCGGGCAAGAATGAAAAGGAACGAAACCGGTACCTCGACGTGCAGCATGACCTATCGGAGTTCGATGCTGACTTGCAGGCGGGAAAGTTCGACAGAGTTGAGGAGATCCGTCCAATGAAGAAGGCCGACGTGGGCGTCGACCGCGGACCAGGGGGGCCGCCCCACTAAGCGGTCGGTTGGGACTGAGGGGGTAGGCCGTTCGGGACCATCGGCAACGATCGGATTCTGATGCCGGTGGCGTGGAAAATGGCATTGCCGACGGCGGGCGCTAATCCAACGATGGGCGTCTCGCCTGCGCCGGCGGAGGGCAGATCTTTACGGTCCAACAGGACCGTCTCGATCACCGGGATGTCGCTGAATCGTGGCACGCGATATTTCGCAAGGTGCGGGTTCAGGATGCGGCCGTTATCGAACTCAATCGCTTCGAACATGGCGCCACCGATTCCCATGATGACGCCGCCTTCCACTTGGTTCTTCAGATGTTCGGGATTAACAATTGCGCCACACTCGAAAGCCGTCACTACGCGCTCGATTTTCACTTTGCCGTCTGGTTGTGAAATGGAGACTTCGGCGCAAGAAGCTACATAACCGCCCTTTTCCACACCGCACGCGAGTCCGAATCCGCGGGTGGGAATGCTCTTGGTTTTATCCCATTCGAATTTTGCGGCCGCTGCTTGTAACACGGTGCGCAGGCGCTCGTTCTTGAGGTTTTTCAAGCGAAATTCCAGGGGATCCATTCCCATCGCCGCAGCCAGTTCGTCCATATGCGATTCACGCGCGAAATGATTCGCGGTGGCCGCGAGACCACGATAGGAACCTTGCCGCAATGGAGATTCAGCGGCGTGAAATTCAACTTTTTTGTTCTGGACATCGTACGGCGTCTCGATTCCAGATCCGCCGGAGTTGTAATTGTGAAACTCCCAGGCCGCGATACGGCCGTCTTTCAAAGTTCCGCCTCGGACTTCGATTACTCCAGCCGGCCGGAAATAAGCCCACGTGAATTCTTCTTCCCGCGTCCAGATTACTTTCACCGGTTGGCCGGCGCTCTTGGCCAGGCGTGCCGCCTCAATCGCAACTTCTCCAGAATGTTTGCCGCCGTATCCGGAGCCCGTGTCGGGCACAATCACGCGTACGTTGCTTTCGGGGATGCTAAACGCTTCGGCCAGTTCACTTCGAACGCCGAATGGCACTTGAGTGCCGGTCCAGACCATCAGTTTGCCGTCCGTCCATTCCGCGACGGCCGCGCGCGGTTCAAGCGGAGTGTGCGCGATGTAGGACACCGTGTAAGTGGCTTCGCGGATAAAATCCGAAGACTTGAGGCCCTGTTCCACCGACCCCTGTTCAGGCGTGGTGCGCTGGCGCGACTCCTCCGGATGGCTTTTCAGATAGGCGAACAGATCTTTGCTGGATGGTTGACTGGAATGTTGCGGATCGGCCTTCCATTCCGCCTTCAGCGCATCAATCGCTTTTGCCAGGGTTAGCTCATCGGGCGCAACGGCTCCTACGAACTCCCCGTCATGCACGATCTTGACGTTCTTGATGGCTTCCGCTTCTTTGGTATCGAGCGAAGCCAGTTTCGCATTGAAGGCGGACGGGCGTAGTATGCGCCCCAACAGCATGTTGGGACGCACGAGGTCCGATGTAAACCGGTGCGTACCGGTGACCATGTCTCGGGCGGTTGTTTTGGGGACGGAAGTACCGGCCACGGTCCATTTGTTGGCAGGAGTGAGGGCTGCTTCGTCCACGGTTTTCATGAGTTGCTGCCCGTGAGTCAATTCGCCGAAGCTGACGGATTGATCGTTATACGTCAGGCGGCCATCGGCCACCGTGATAGATGCTCGATCCACTTTCCATTTTTCAGCGGCGAGATCGATGAGCGTCTCGCGCGCGGCCGCTGCCATCTTTCTCAATTGCGGGGCCATGGTGGGCGTGGTTCGGCTCCCAAATGTACCCATGTCATAAGGTGTGAGGCTGGTGTCCGCCATCACGAGTGTTATGGAGGCGATTGGCGTTCGTAATTCTTCCGCCACCGCCTGCGCGAGCGACGTACGGATGTTTTGTCCAACTTCAGTCTTGCCGGTGAAAACCGTTACGATGCCAAGTTCGCTGATGTGCAGCCACGCGCTGACATTCTTTGGTAGCCCTTGGCCACGGCCACCGCGGCCGGATTCTTGCGCGGCCGCTGGGTGGTCGAAGGCGAGCAGGAGCACGATGCCGCCGCCCAGAAGCTTGAAGAAATCGCGGCGCTCCAGATCGAAGTGGTAGGCTGGGCCGGCGAAAAGTTCGTAGCGTTCGACTTCAAGCATGTTGGCCTCCAGCGGTCCGCGCTGCCATCTGGACTGCCGCTACGATGCGGGGATAGGTTCCGCAGCGGCAGACGTTGCCTTCCATGGCTTCCTTAATTTCAGCTTGGGTGGGATGCGGGTTCTTTTTCAGCAGGCCAGCGCCCGAAACGATCATGCCGGGAGTACAATAGCCGCACTGCATGGCATCGGTTTGAATGAAGGCCTCCTGTAATGGATGCAGATTGCCATTCTGCGCCAGACCTTCGATGGTGGTGATCGGTTTACCGGCCACGCTGGTTGCAAGGGTGACGCAGGAACGCGTGGGCGCTCCATCGATGAGGACGGTGCAGGCGCCGCATTGGCCCTCGCCGCAGCCGTATTTGCTGCCCGTCAATCCCAGGTCATCGCGGAGCACCCAGAGGAGCATGCGGTCGGGGTGGACTTCCAGGCGGTAATGTCTTTGGTTGACGACGAGTTCCATAATTTAAGTTTACGCCCACTGTCGATCTGGCTGGGCGCCGTTCGACGTATTGGTAGAAAGGAAACACTGCGATGCGATTCATGATGATTGTTAAAGCTAACCAGGACTCTGAGGCGGGTGTTCTGCCGAGCAAGGACCTCATCGAAGCCATGGGAAAGTTCAATGAAGAGATGGCGAAGGCGGGAGTGTTGCTATCGGCCGAGGGGCTGCAGGCTAGCTCCAAGGGAGCGCGCGTTAAGTTTTCGAAAGGAAAGCGTACTGTGGTGGATGGACCATTCGCGGAAACTAAGGAATTGATCGCCGGATTTTGGCTGATTCAGGTAAAGTCGAAGGAAGAGGCCATCGCGTGGGCGTCGCGCTGTCCCAACCCGGCTGGGGGAGACAACGAGGCGGAGATCGAGATTCGTCAGGTGTTTGAGGCGTGTGATTTCGGGGTGTGAGCTCCACTACCGAACCGCGAGCGTAAGCGACCGGTCATTTTTCTAGGAGGAAATTGCCTACGAAGAGCGCGTCTATGCCGGAGGAGTAGAAGCTGCGCACGGCGTCGCGCGGGGTGCAGACTAGCGGGTCGCCGAAGAGGTTGAAGCTGGTGTTGTAGAGCACCGGAAGGCCAGTGGATTTGCCGGCGGCGTGCAGAAGGCGATGATAGAGCGGATTGTCATCGGCTGAAACAGTGTGAACGCGGACCAGGCCGTCGCCTAGCACTGCGCTTTCGAAGGTTTGGCGATAGTGGCGCTTGACGCGGCCGACCGTTGCCAGGTAGCGCGCGTTGGGACCGACATCGAAATAAACGTCAGCAACTTCGGCGGGGACGGAAGCGGCGAATTTGCGGAACGGCTCGCGGTGCTTGATAAAGACGTTCAGGTTTTCGGTGGAGTACGGGTTGAGCGGTGACGCCAGAATGCTTCGGTTGCCAAGTGCGCGCGATCCGAACTCCATGCGGCCCTGCATCCAAGCTATGATCTTTTGATTATCGATTTCGCGGACTGCGCTCTCCACCAGTTCTTCGGTGGTGAGTAAATAGCGGAATCGAAGCTTGCAATTCTCGAGCACCTTCTTGACTTCTTCAGCGGAATAGGTCGGCCCCAGGCACATGTCATTCAAGCTGGCGCGTTCCGACTCGCGATATACGGTGTGCCAGGCGTGCAAAACAGCGCCAATGGCCGTTCCGGCATTGCCGGCGGCGGGCTGAACGAAGACGTTCTTATGCTGTTCGAGCGCGTTCACCAGCAATGCATTGAAGCCGAGGCCACCGGCGAGACAGAGGTTTTGCGCACTGCCGGCCATGCACAAAACGGTGCGTTCAATCGCTGTCTGAACTGCTGCGGCGATGGATGCACGCAGGGATTCTGGAATGGGGGCACCGTCCTCAAGGCCCAGGCGGTGGTAAAACTTCGCGCTAAATCCGCCTTGGCTTGCCCGGTCCGAATCGAAGAAACTGCGATCCAGACGCGGCCATGCGGGGTTAGGGAGAATTTCTTCAAAGATGGGGAGGAACGCTTGCGCATCGCCGGCTGTTGATAGCCATTGCACTTTATGTTCTTCGGCGTTGGCGCGGAAGCCGAGCAATTCTGTGACGCGTCCATACAGATCGCCGAGGGAGTCTGGATAGTACAGCTCTTTTTCGAGGCGCAGTCCATTTGCTTCTCCCAGCCAGCGTGCGCCACAGCGGAAGTCGCCCATGCGATCGAGCGTCAGAACGGCGGCCTCTTGAAAAGGGGACGCGAAATATGCCGAAGCGGCGTGCGCGGTGTGGTGTTCCACCAGAACGAGGCGGCTGGCCGGGAAACGCGCGCGCAGTGCCAAGTGCAGGGCGCTTTCGTGTCCGTTTGAGAAGGGACGGACCAGGGCCACGCAATCCACTCGGTCGCTCGATACACCGGCCAAGCTGAGAGCCGATTCGATGGCGTCGTGAGGAAGCTCGCCAGGTTCGTGCCGGCGCGAGACTTTCTTTTGCTCCACGGCCGACGCGAGCGAGCCATTTTTCAGGACCGCGCAAGCCGGTTCGTTGAGCAAACCACCGAGTCCGAGAATGATCATTTCGATTTCTTCTCGATCTTAGCCCAGGTATCGCGCAACGCGACTGTTCGGTTGAAGACGGGCTTTTCCGTGGTGCTATCGGGGTCGACGGAGAAGTAACCCAAGCGCTCGAATTGGTAGCGGCTGGAGGGCGCGGCTGCGCGTAGGCTTGGTTCCAGCTTTGCGCCCGTCACCACCTCTAGTGATTTCGGATTGAGGTTGGCGGTAAAATCCTGGCCCTCGGGGACGTCATCCGGATTTTCGGTAGTGAATAGATTGTCGTACAAGCGAACCTCGGCATCGATAGCGTGGGCGCCCGATACCCAATGGATGGTGGATTTGACGCGACGGCCGTCGGGGGCATTGCCTCCGCGCGTGGCCGGATCGTAGGTGCAATGGACTTCGACAATCTCGCCGGTGCCTGGGTCCTTCACCACGCCAGTTGCAGTGATGAAGTAGCCATAGCGCAGCCGAACTTCGCGGCCGGGCGATAGGCGGAAATATTGTTTCGGCGGATCTTCGCGGAAATCGTCCTGCTCGATGTATAGCACGCGTGAGAAGGGCACAAGGCGGGTTCCCGCGCTCGCGTCTTCCGGGTTGTTGACTGCTTCCAGCTCTTCTACTTGACCTTCGGGGTAGTTATCGATCACCACACGCAGGGGCCGCAAGACCGCCATCACGCGCGCTGCTCTTTTGTTGAGATCCTCGCGTAGGAAATATTCGAGGAGCGAAAGCTCGGTAGTACCGTTTGTCTTCGACACTCCCACGCGCCGGCAGAAATTGCGGATTGCTTCGGGCGTGTAGCCGCGGCGGCGGAGTCCGGAAACGGTGGGCATGCGCGGATCGTCCCA
>PMUN01000424.1 GCA_003166875.1 Bryobacterales bacterium
AGGTGGGCGGCTCCATTATGCTCGCTGTTCCACCCGCGCTGCTTCAGGTCCTGCGCCTGCGGCCGGGCGTCAAGGTAGGCATTACAGTGGAGAGTGGGCGGCTGGTGGTCGAGCCTGACCAGAGGCCTCGCTACACTTTGGAAGAGCTGCTCGCCCAATGTCATCCCAAAGCCGCGCGCAGCAAGCAAGAGCGCGAATGGCTCCGTGACAAGCCAATGGGCGGCGAACTGCTCTAATGAAAAGGGGTGAGATCTGGCTGGTGGGGCTTGATCCTACGGAGGGACACGAGCAAAAGGGAAGGCGACCGGTCCTGATAGTGTCTCCCGAGGCTTTCAACATAGTAACCAAAGTGCCCGTGGTTCTTCCGATCACGATCAGCGGAAATTTCGCGCGGACCGCCGGATTTGCCGTGCCGCTCGCGGGTGCGGGAACCAAGACGACGGGGGTCGTCCGTTGTGATCAACCTCGCGCGCTCGATCTCACCGCACGCGGCGGCAGGAGGCTCGAAGCCGTTCCCCGCGCGATCATCGACGAAGTACTGGCGAGGCTGTCGCCGATTTTTGAATAGAGCATTAGTAGCGATAGAGGCATGAAAACTGGGGTATCGATGCCCGACCATCTCTTTCGCCAAGCAGAAGCCGCCGCTCGCCGCCTCAAGGTTTCAAGAAGTCAGCGCTACGCCACCGCGATTGCGGAGTTCCTGGACCGGCAGCAAACAAATACCCTCACGGAACGGTTGAATGAATTGTATTCGCGCCAGCCTGCCAGGGTCGATGCGGCATTGCATCGCGCCCAGATCAAGTCCCTCGACAAGGACTCCTGGTAGCCGCGTTGGCCCCCCGGTACCGGCGCCCCGTGCTTGTTGTCCAGGCGGACTCGTTTAATCGGAGCCGGATTCAAACAGTTTTAGTCGCCGCTATTACAAGTAACCTCGATCTTGCGGACGCCCCGGGGAACGTCATGCTGCCTGCCCGGTCCTCGGGCCTTCCCCGCGACTCAGTGGTCAACGTCTCCCAGGTCCTAACTCTTGACCGCAGTTTCCTTACCGAACATGTTGGCACGCTACCGGCGCGCCTGCAGGGATCTGTCGATGCGGGTCTGCGCTTGGCTCTGCAGTTGTAGCTGGGTGGGATTGTGAGCGCCTGCAAAACGAAAGCGGCCCGGATCCCAGAGGGAGACCCGAGCCGCGATTTTGTAAAACTTCCGAAAGTCTGCCTTAGAAGGAAACGCGCAGACCAATCTGAATGATTCGCGTGTAATTCGCCGATGCGCCCGCGCCACCTAGGGTTGCCGCATTGTACTGGCCGTTCAGCACGCCGAAGTTAGCAGGATTCTGAAGACTGTAGCCGCCTGCGTCCCCCGAGTTATCGGCCCACTCCATGTGGTTCAAGACATTGAATGCCTGAACGAAGAGCTGCGCACCGATTCTCTCGGTGAACCTGGTGTCCTTGGTGATACCGAGGTCCACGTTGTAGCGCGCTAGACCACGCAGAATACCCGAGCCACCGGTACGTTGGTCGATGCCCAGGATGAACGGCCGGAACTCGGCATACACGGCCGCCGGATCAGCGAAGATGTTGTTGTTGGCTCCGCCGTTTGCAGCGTTGCCGTTGGTTGCGATGTTTCCAGTGCCCACGACGCCTAAGTGCGTGCCGATGGGGATGGAGCTGGCCTGGATGCCGAGCGGAATGGCAGTGGCGCTAATGTTAGCGTCGAAAGCCTGCCCTTGCTCCTGGCCGGAGCCAGTGGTGAGCGGAAGCGGAAGACCGCTTCCAGCTGTGAAAATTGGCGAGATCGACCAGCCGCTGATTATCCTGCTCAATATCGGATTGGCGTTGTTTCCCCAACGCTTTCCCTTGCCGAAAGGCAATTGATAAGTACTCAGCAGGTTGAAGGTGTACTTCCGATCGAAGAACTCCGGACCGTAGTCGGAGTAGAGGTTGAAGGCGTTGCTCGCATTGTCCAGCGTGTAGGACTGGCCGGTACTCACGATGCCCAGCGCGTGGCTGTAAGTGAAGTTGGCGTTCACCGTCAACCCTGCCGAATAGCGCTTCTGCAACGTGACCACCAATGCCTGGTAGTTAGAGTAACCATCTGAAGTGTATGCGTAGCAGTAGAAACACTGCGTGCTGGAAGTAAGCGCCGGCCCAAAGACCCAACTGGTGTCCAGATCGCTCCACAGATTCGTCACAGCCTGCGTACTGATGTTGCCAGCCTCCTTCGCCAGCACGGCGTCGGAGCAGCTCGCATACCCGCTGCAATAGCTGCTACCCTTCAGAGACGTCTCCAGGAAGGGTTGGGCAGCAATGGTTTTGGCGCCGGAAGCCTGTGCGAAATACAGGTTCTGGTAGGCCTGCGCAAATGTTTGGCCTCCCTGCTTCATCATGTAGGGTACGTTGCCAAAGTCGATGCCCTGATATAGGTTTGCCGCCCACGTTCCTACGTAGCCGACTTCCAATATCATGTTGCCCTTGAGCTGGCGCTGGATGCTGACGTCCACCTGGTCCGTGCGAGCCGGTTTCCAGTTTTGATCCAGCGATTCAACCAGGGTCGCATATGGCGCATTGACGCCCGGCGTCACCGGGATCTGGAGCGTAGGCGTGATTGCTCCCACGGGCGCGTTCGCGCCATCTACACCAATGCGGAATGCATTGGCCGGAGTCACCTGACCGGTTCCAGTGCACTGACCGGCCATGTTCGGATTCTGGCAACCC
>PMUN01000360.1 GCA_003166875.1 Bryobacterales bacterium
CCCGAGCGCTGGCGCAATATCGAAAAACTCTACGAGTCGGTTGTGGAGCGTTCGCCGGCCGAACGCGCCGCGCTGCTGGCCCAGGCTGATCCAGAGATCCGCGGAGAGGTGGAAGCTCTGCTTGTGCAGCCGAGCAGTGGCGCCCTACTCGATCAACCTGCCGCGGATCTGCTGGGCGAATCCAGCGTAATCCAGTTACCCGCCGGTACTCAGGTGGGGCACTACCAGATCCTGGCGATGCTGGGCCGGGGCGGCATGGGCGTGGTGTACCGAGCCAAGGACACTAAGCTTGGCCGTGAGGTCGCTATCAAGGTCTTGCCGGACTCTCTCGCGCAGGACCCCGACAGACTCGCCCGTTTCAATCGTGAAGCGAAGGTTCTGGCGTCGCTGAATCATCCGAACATCGGGCAAATCTACGGAGTAGAATCGCAAGCCTTGGTGATGGAATTGGTAGAGGGCGAAACACTCGGTTTCCTTATAAAGCCAGGCCCGCTGCCGATTGAAAAGGCTTTCCAGTACGCCAAGCAAATTGCCGAAGCGCTGGAAGCGGCCCATGAAAAGGGAATCATACATCGCGACTTGAAGCCGGCCAACATTATGGTGACGCCGGCGGGCCTGGTGAAGGTGCTGGACTTCGGTCTGGCGAAAGCCGAAGAGCCCTCCGAAGGAGGTGATCCGGCGGAGTCGCCTACCGCAATGCTTTCGCCCACGCGCACCGGGGTCATCCTCGGAACGGCTGCGTATATGAGTCCCGAACAGGCCAGTGGAAAGATTGCGGACCGGCGCACAGACATCTGGGCGTTCGGCGCGGTGCTATACGAGATGTTGACGGGACGGCGCGCGTTCCCGGGCGAATCGGTCACGGAAATTTTGGCTGGGGTACTGCGTGGGGAGCCAGACTGGAGTGCGCTCCCATCGGCGACGCCACTAAGAATCCGCAAGCTGCTGCGGCGGTGCCTGGAACGCGATCCGAAGCAAAGACTGCAAGCTATCGGCGAAGCGAGGATCGGAATCGAGGCAGCACTAACTAAAGAATCAGAGTCGATCTCCAGCATCATCAAGAGGCATCAGAAAGCCACCATAGGGAGCTTTGGTGTAGTATCTGCGCTGGTTGCCTTGACGTGGTTCCTTCTGCATCGCCCTCCCCAGCCTGCAGCCGAGCTGTCGCAGAAACGTCTGACCTTCAACTCCAGCGAGAACCCGGTCGATACCGCTGCCATTTCCCCGGACGGCAAGTACATTGCTTACTCCGACCCGACCGGGATTCACGTGAAGCTGCTTTCAACAGAGGAAGAACGGCTCATTCCCAAACCTGCGGGAATACCAGCCGCTGCCTACTGGTTTGTCGATTCGTGGTTTCCCGACGGCACCCAATTGCTTGCTCATATCGATGTGCCGGGTGGACATAAAAGCATGTGGACAGTCTCGGTAATCGGGCAATCTCCAAAGCAGCTTCGCGAGGATGCGGTGGGCTTTGGGGTTTCGCCGGACGGAACGCAAATCGCTTTCGGCCCAAGCGGGACGACGGATTACATTCGCGAACTCTGGGTGATGGGCATCCATGGAGACAACCCGCAAAAGATCCTTGCCGCCGGAGCACGTGAGTGGCTGCATAGCGGGAACTGGTCGCCGGATGGAAAGCGCTTAGCCTACATTAAATGCCTGGGCAGTTCCAATGCACCACAGACGTCGCTCGAAACCTGCGACCTCAGGGGTAGGAGGATGACTCTAGTTGTCCCCGTCACCGTGGCTCTGAACGATTTTTGCTGGCTGCCAGAAGGGCGGCTCATCTACGCACAAGACGACAATCTTTGGCAAATCGCCATTGACAACCATGCCGGCACGCCGATCGGCAGGCCTAAACGCGTGCTCCAATCGACGCCATCCTCCATTGGGGGATTGAGCGCCAGCGCGGATGGGAAGCGGCTGGCGCTCGTCAAGCAGACAGGGCAGGGACAGATTTACCTGGGCGAGTTCGCAGCAGGGAGAACGCTCACAATGGGCCCTCGTCGGCTGACCGATGACGAAAGCGACGATTTCGCCACGGCATGGACCGCGGACGGTAAAGCTGTGTTGTTCCTATCAGAACGTAACGGGACAACCGGGATTTACAAGCAAGAGTTCAGCCAGGGAACCGCTTTGCCTGTATTCACGGAATCGCAGGTCGCCGACGTGGTCCGCCTGAGCGCGGACGGTGCTTGGGTACTCCTTGTACAGACTACGGCAGCGTCGACCCATCATTCTCTCGCATCCCATATGATGCGCATCGCCGCCAGCGGTGGAGTACCCCAGTTTGTGATGGAGACTCGGAATTGGTTCAACTACGTGTGCGCTCGTGCCCCGGCGACCACCTGTGTAATCTTCGAGGCGAGCCAGGATCGAAAGCAAATTATGATCACGGAATTCGACCCTTTGAAGGGTAGAGGGAACGTGCTTCGGACCATAGAAGTGGATCCCACGGATCCATCGGACGCTGACTACCAGTCGGCACTCTCCCCGGACGGAACAACGTTTGCGATTTCGCGATTTAATGAGTCACAGATCCACATTCGCTTTCTGTCTCTGTCAGGTGGATCCGACCGCGAAATCACGGTGACGGGCGGCTGGGCGAGCCTGACAAATCTCGACTGGTCGGCTAACGAAAACGCGCTGTTCTGCGGCTCTCAGTCATCGCGATCCAGCACGCTTCTCTACGTTGACCTGAAAGGAAATGCGCGAGTGCTGTGGCAGCATAAGGGAGGGGGCGGTCTGGCCGGCATACCCTCACCGGACGGGCGCTACCTTGCCATCAATACCCCCGTCACCAGCAGCAATGTCTGGATGGTCTCGGGTTTCTGAACAGCGCGGTTGTGGCCGCGATAGTCGGATCGCGTGCAGTAAGATTGATGAGACAAGCCGACAGGTAAATGGACCCCGAGCGCTGGCGCAATATCGAAAAACTCTACGAGTCGGTTGTGGAGCGTTCGCCGGCCGAACGCGCCGCGCTGCTAGCTCAGGCCGATCCGGACATCCGCCGAGAAGTGGAAGTTCTACTGGCGCAACCAAGTGGCGGCGCGCTTCTCGACCAGCCTGCCGCGGATCTGCTGGGCGAATCCAGCGTAATCCAGTTACCCGCCGGTACTCAGGTGGGGCACTACCAGATCGTGGCAATGCTAGGCCAGGGTGGAATGGGCATGGTGTACCGAGCCAAGGACACTAAGCTTGGCCGTGAGGTCGCTATCAAGGTCTTGCCGGACTCTCTCGCGCAGGACCCCGACAGACTCGCCCGTTTCAATCGTGAAGCGAAGGTTCTGGCGTCGCTGAATCATCCGAACATCGGGCAAATCTACGGAGTAGAATCGCAAGCCTTGGTGATGGAATTGGTAGAGGGCGAAACACTCAGTTCCCTTATAAAACCAGGCCCGCTACCGATTGAAACGGCCCTCAACTACGCCAGGCAGATTGCGGAAGCTCTCGAAGCGGCCCATGAAAAAGGAATCATCCATCGCGATTTGAAGCCGGCCAACATTATGGTGACGCTGGCGGGTGTCGTGAAGGTATTGGACTTCGGCCTGGCGAAGGCGGAAGAGCCTTCCGCAAATGATCTCGCAGCGTCGCCAGCCACAACACTATCGCCCACGCGTGCCGGCATCATCCTGGGAACAGCCGCGTACATGAGTCCGGAGCAGGCGCGCGGCGCCGCAGTGGACAAGCGCAGCGATATTTGGGCGTTCGGCGTGGTGCTGTACGAGATGCTGACGGGAAGGCGCGCGTTTCCGGGCGAATCGGTGACGGATATTCTGGCAGGGGTCCTGCGAGGGGAGCCGGACTGGAGTGCGCTGCCATCAGCGACGCCGCCGAGGATCCGCAAGCTGCTGCAGAGATGCCTGGAACGCGATCGCAAGCAAAGACTGCAAGCCATCGGGGAGGCACGCATCGCCATCGACGCGCCCGAGCAGGACGCGAAGGCTCAGCCACGCAGGCGAGCCATGGTCTGGGCCGGCATTTGCCTCACGGCCCTCGCGGTGGTGGGAGTTGTTTGGGTTCTGGTGAGCACCCGCGGCCGCGACAGCACGGGCCTACCGTCCAGGGAGATTCCCCTTACCGGCCTACCTGGGTGGGTGCGAAACCCGTCTTTTTCACCGGATGGTAAACAGATCGCATACCGGTGGCGGACGGAAGGCGGCGATTCAAGCATTTACGTGAAGTTGATCGGGACCGGGACCACGCTTCGCCTCACGAACCCCCCGGGAGTTGATTCTATCCCAGCATGGTCTCCCGACGGAGAGTGGGTTGTCTTCTTCCGATCCCTTCCCGGCAACTCCGGAATTTACATCGTTTCGGCGCTTGGAGGACCAGCGCGGCGGATCACTCCGACCGAATACTGCGGAGGACTCGACTGGTTTCCCGACGGCAAGCACCTAATAGTCTCTGAGGGTTTGGAGGATTCGACTCGACTCTCATCAGTGGCCGTCGATACCGGACAACACCAGCCCGCTGCCTCAAATTCCGGCGCGCCTCTTGGAGATACGGACCCCGCTCTTTCACCGGATGGGAAGACTATCGCCTTCATTGGCTGGACTGCTTCCCGCGTCGGCAATATCTACTTGATGCCGGTAGACGGCGGCAGACCTCGCTGGCTAGCGACGAACGCCCGTAGCATCGCCTGGATGCCCGACGGCCGCGCGATTGTTTTCTCTTCTGAGCAAGGCCGCCTCTGGCGCATTCCGGTCACAGGGGGAACGCCACAAGCCGTCACGTCCAGCGCCGAGGTGGTATCTGCTCCAGCGATCGCTCGTCGCGGCAATCGCCTCGCGTATGTCGTATCCGAGAGTAATGGCAACCTCTGGCGCATCGATCTTACCGGCACTATTCCACCAGTTGCGGGGCCACCAGCCCGTCTCGAAAATTCCACACGCACCCAATGGGATCCGTCTTACTCGCCGGATGGCAGCTGGCTCGTCTTCGGCTCCAATCGTTCCGGTTTCGCAGAGCTGTGGGTGGGCGACTTAGAAGGGCGGGGAGCGGTTCAGTTGACCAAGTTCGAGGCTTCGCGTTCGGGCACGCCCCGTTGGTCTCCCGATGGCTCCTGGATCGCTTTTGATTCACGACCGAACGGCAAAGCTGATATATTCGTCGTCCGGCCAGACGGCGGAACGCCCCGGCGCGTCACCACTCACTCAGGAGAGAATGTCGTGCCGAGCTGGTCTCGCGACGGCCGGTGGATTTACTTCATGTCCATGAGGAGCGGTGAACAGCAAATCTGGAAAGTGCCAGCCGACACGGGCGAATCGCCGTCCACACCGGCGGTGCAGGTGACTCAAGGAGGTGGTATCGACGCTTTCGAGTCCGCCGACGGCAGGTATCTGTACTATGCGAAGGGACGCGGAAAGAAGGGGCTGTGGAGGAAGCCACTCAGCGTCCCGAACGGCCGCGAGGAGCCAGTTCTGGAATCGTTACAGTACTGGGGGTGGTGGGCGCTTGCCCCGCAGGGGATCTATTTCTTGGAAGAGCCCGAATTGCCGCGCTTGGCAAAAGTGCGCCTGAAGTTCTTTGATCTGGCGTCCAAGCGGATCACCGAGTTAGCCACCCTGGAGAAGCCGGTCAACCGGACGACTCCCTCTATTTGTCTGTCGCCGGACGGGAGGAACTTGGTTTACACGCAGACCGATCGGGACGGTTCCGATATCATGCTGGTTGAGAATTTTCATTAGGGACACCTACGATTTGGCTCCGGACGGCGAGCTTCGTGAGTGGGGCAGGCAGAGGCGTCGGAGCAGAAGGTCCGCCGCAAGTCACGTTTCTGCTGAACTTCTTCGACGAGCTGCGGCGGCGAAATTCCGGCCGCGGGCAAGTAGTATTCCTCGGATCGGGATTGAAAAGTCTTAGATCTGTATCAGA
>PMUN01000024.1 GCA_003166875.1 Bryobacterales bacterium
GTCAGACAGCCGGTCCATCGGATTGAGGAAGCATCGATTCGCCCGCTTTTCAGGACGTTTCGCTTAGTGCCCCCCATTAACGTACAGCACCGGAGGGCCCTGCTCTCAAGATTGGACCGAGCAGACCCTATTGACAGAAACCGGGCGGAAGTCCCAACTCCGCTTTGCCTAGAGTTTACATCGATTCATATCGACACTCCCCTGCGCTCCAGAGCGATCTGTTCGAACGTTCTGCCGTCATTGGGTTTGATGAACGCTAGTAAGCCGGACGGGTATCCTGCGATTGAGCTGGCGAGCCGGCGACCAGCGCGATGATCGCTCCTGGAATTGCGAGCGCGATGACTCGGGCCGTGGGCTGCCAGGTCCGTTACATGACTTTAGGACGAATCTCCCCCGGCTCCCGTTTGGGAGATTCTTTTCGAACCGGAAGCGAAGGGCTCCCCTGTGCGGACCTTGGTACCATGCCCGTCTTTCGCGGGCTGCGGGTGCTGGCGCCGGTGTAGGCGTGGTGGACTGATCGATACGGGTACGGTCGTCCGCCTAATTCTGCACGAACGCGTGATCGATTGCGTCTTAAGCTCCGTGCTGCGGGTTTCGTCGCTCGGCCTGACATTCGCTACACCCTACGCGGGTTTCGTAGCTCGCCCGGATCTTTTGTGGCTGTAATCTCTCTGGCCCTACGGAGCGCCGCGCGGCGACGAACTGAACTATGCTTACAAGAAAATGCGGATCGATTCCAAAAGCAGTGTAGGCGATTAAACTGCCCGCCAATTATTGGATTTCTGGCGACGACACCTTCCGCCACCAAAGACTCAGGAAGTCCGAATCCGGAAAGTTTAAAAGAATTGATCCCCGACCCGTCAATCTTCGTCCGGATTGCTCTGGATCTGCTGGTCCACCGGTTGGCCTCAGGCGCATAGCTCGTTCCTGACGGCGTTCCCTGGAAGTCCGTAATCCGCCGTCGGTCACCGTGAGCACCTCCGCCCCATAGTCGTAGAAGTTGGCGTTGGACTTCGAGTCGCCGCGGAACTGGCGTCCGTTGGCGCCGACGCGCATCCAGTCGATGGCGAAGCGCTGGGCAAATCCAGACCTCGCCGTGGACAGTCACGAGCGCGCGGCGATGGTCGTCGTTGGAAAGTGCGTTGAAGGCGACCAGGCCGACCCGCTCAGTGGCGCACGCAGCACCGGCGCCGGCTCCTGAACAACGTCGACAACGGGACCGTTCACTGTGTTCTCGATGGAGCCGCCAATTTTCCGCGCGATGGAAATCGAGAGCTGATGGCGAAGCTCCGCTGGCATGCGCGTGCCGCTGTCCAGCGTTAAATCAAGAAAGACACCAAGCTATGGCCCCGCCAATCGCGCGCACCTTGCCTGCGCTGCCGGTTGGTCCCACCGCGACCAGCAGCTTCTCTAGCGCCTCACCACGATAGCTGGCCAAGAGCGCAGCGCCACCGCCAAACACATCAAGCGCGAGTTGTCGGACTCGGGCTGAGTTCGCTCATCTCATCGCCGGTCACGGGGGAATGCTGGATAGAGTGGACTCTTTAGCCTTCTACGCACCTATTTTTTTCACCTCACCCGCTATTTCTTCGCATCTTGACAACCGAAGGACGGTAGTCAACAATGTCCATGGCTTGGCTTTACAGTGAGAGTGTGGATTCGGCATCGCCACAATCCGCGGAGCTCAACGCGCCGGCTATCTCTTCCGTCACCGGAGAGCTGGAGCGGAAACTGAAAGAGCTATTTGCGGGTTTGAAATCGATGAATTCTGGCGGGAAGCGGGTGCCGATTCCGTTGGTCTCGGCATAGAGGAGACCTCGGCATCCCTCCAGGATTCGAGTTGTTGAGCGAAGATCTCGAAGCGTACCGCGACAAGAGCGCGAGCCGGAAGAACGGACGTCTCGAGTTGCACCGGACGCACGAGCGAACCAACCTCCGGAGCGTAATATTCGTAGACCCGCGACGCGAAAGTGCGCGCGCGGGTCGGATATTTCGCGCGTAACCGGAATCTGAACGAGAATCCGCCGCCCTGGGGCGATTGAATCGAAGTACAGAATAGCCTACGTCGGTGTCAGGCTGAACTTCTCGAGGTGCGCAAGCGCTAATCCAATTGTTGGAGCTTGAAATTGGCTGCCTCTTATTGATGAACTCCGTACTTGGCCGTGGTCGTAACGATCCTATCAAATTAGGAGGGCCTGGTCCAACCGCCCGAAACCGACCAGACCTTTTCGACAGCGGTCCGCTCGCGGGCCTCAGCGAGAGGTGCTTCGATAAATCGATTTATGGCTTCGCCGATTTCATTGAGGGGCGGGGTAGCGGCATCGAGCCGAAGGCGTTTCAAGAAGGCCCTCCATTGAAGTGATTTCTGCTCGTCGGAATGGAAACCGGGCATGAGAGCCAATGGAGCCGTGACGGGCAGCGAAGTCCCCCGGCGTTCGAAGGTCGCACGGATTGCGTCGGCCAGCGCAATCATCTGGAAGGGCCAACTTCGCGAGAGAAACCATAGGTCATAGAAATCCTTCATCCGCGTGTTGGATATGTCTAGGATTACCATCGCATGCAACTTCTCGGCGACCACGGTCTCTCGCGGATACGCGAGAACTTGGGGGGTTCATGCCGAGCATGGATGGAACGGTCGTCAATGATGGCGCCGGAATAATAGCATCCCCGAATCCGATATCAATCTGCAGCGGTATCTGGGCAGCGGCGAGTTCCGCGCGGAAACGGATTCGTACACCCTCGTACTCAGCGTCTTCGCGAATGCGCTCTGCTTGAATAGCGTCGACATCGAAAACAAGGCCGTCATCGGCTTTGACGAGACAGACTTCACGAATCGCCTTGGCGACCTGCGATATTTCAGACGGGCCGTTACCAAGAAGGTCGAGATCCTTGGTCGGGCGATGGGTTTGCCCCATCCAGACGCGAAACAGCACGGCTCCCTTGAGAACGAACCTGTCGCGTAGCGGCGATTCTCCGAGCCGATAGAGGAATCGCTCGATCACATAGTTGGCCAGCGTGAGCTGAAACTCGTCACCATGCTGCTTGGAGAGATTAAGGAGACGCGCTCGAACGGACTCCGCGATGTTCTTCTTTGCGGACTTCATTGGGACTCAAGGTAGGGACGCATCACGCGTTCAAGTCGTAGCAACTTTGCGAAGCGATTGATCTCGTTGATTGTGGTCTTCTTGGAACGGATGCTTTCACGGAGCGCCTCCAGTGCAACGTCGATGCCGATCTTATTGCGGAGTCGAAAGCAGTCCACAACTGTTTTAGCAACGCCATAGATGCGTACGGTGACGCCTTCGATCAAGTGTTCCTCAATACCCTTCGAATACGCGGTTCCCGAGAGCGTCGTCACTCGCAGGCGCGGCGTGTCGAGTTTTGGGCGTCGTGATCCCCTAGGAATGGCGATCCACACTTCGAATGGATTCTGCGTTCCAATGTCGTGAAAGACCAGGGCAGATAGAAGGCAGATAACAGCATGTGGGACGCGGCTCGCGACCTGGGCGAAATTATGGCGTTCAGTGACGGGCGAGTTCGGAAGCCGATACAGCCCGCGACCGATCCGCTCCAATTGTCCAGCGCGATGCAGCCGCAGCAGGTATTCTCTCGGAACCCCGAGACGTTCGACGTCACGGGGGCGGACGATTGGCGATTTTCGTGCGAGTGCCAACACGCGATCTGATCTTGCCGCCTGTTGCATAACGTATACAGTATCTCTCATCTGTAAACAGTATGCAACATTCTCCAATTACCCCAACTCCCATTCCTTGGGTCGTAAACCCAAAGGTCAATTCCAACTCCCATTTAACTCCCATTACCCGTTTCCGAGGGTTCCTTAAGGCTCTTTTGAATTGCCACTCGTGCCTGGTTATTAACTACATAGCCATAAACAGGTGCGCTCATAACCCAAAGGTCGGTGGTTTAAATCCATCCCATGCAACGTGAGCGGAGCGAGGAACCGAACCCGAGCAAGTTGCTCGTTTGGTGAAGGATCATCCGATTCCGTGACTATACGCTCCTCTAGTGCTAGGCTCGGCTCTTCTGCTGACTGCGTTCCAGCCATGCCAAAACCTTGTGGTTTTGGAATGACCAAAGCGCTGGAACCAAGCGCCGCAGTTCGCTCATTTGGTCGATTGAATCCTCCGAAGGCTTTTGGAAGGCGTCGAGCACAACAGGCTAGGCGACTCGGCATCGAACGCGGCGTGATTGTTTGCTGGTGCGAAGGGGGGATTTATCGACAGGAATGGCAAACCACGGGGCCCGTGCCGCCGTCGGGGCCATTCTCCGAGTGGCCGACCATCCACTCTGAGTAGCGGGATCCGCTTCAATGTCGGCGTATTCGTGCGCGATTGCTGGATGGAAGGGCTGTTATCGACAGGAATCGGTAAACACAGGGCGACTACACGTGGACTACCCGCGCTCCGCTTCCCAATGAGGGCAGTTTCAAGCAGTCGACGAGTCGACGCGCCGTCCATGGCCGCGTGACGACCAGATTTGCTCCGATTGCAACGCTCGCACTTCCGTCGCACAAGGGGTCCTTTGTGCAACGATCCCCGTTCCTGACTTCAAAATCCGTTTCGTGAGGCGACCCCTATGAGCCCGTTCTACAGCGTGAACTGTTTGTCCAGCACAAACATCTTAAAGGTTTCGCGTTTCAGGCCGTCCGTGGCCATGGCATCGGCCGTCGCAGGCAGCGCCATTTGTTGTTGCATCGTTTCGGCGCTGGCCACTTCCATACAGACCACAGCCTGATTGCCGGCAGTGGTGTAAGAAATCGGGGCGTTGACGCTGTAGGTGCGAAAAATCTCGCCGTGAGAACGGAATCCTGCTTCCCACTTCGCCGGGTCTTGGACTTCTACTGTGATGATTACTTTAGGCATTTTGTTGTTTCTCCCTTAAATTTGCGATGTTGCTGACTTGTGGCCGCCTCACGAGCGGGTGGCCGTGCTGAGCCCCTCCACGCTACCACATTCTGCGGTGTATCGACCGGAAAAGGGACAACCGAAGAACGGCGCTCCCGCAAGCGCAAGCTCCGGCAACCTATGCGTTACCAGATTCGAAAATTGAGTTTTCCCCGCCCCACCTCGGGGCGTTGGCACACGGATCACCCGGGGAAAAGGCCGGATATTACGCAAAGGGTCCTTTGCGCAACGATCCCCGTTCTAGGTTGGCCCAGCTTCCGGATGGCCGACCATCCGGACGGAACGGCTGAGGCACTTCTAGGTTAGGGCGTTTATCCGGCCAATCGTGATGCCCGCTGACATCTAAGGTCCACAGAATCTAGCGCGTGCACAGATAGGACCGGATAACGCGAAAAAACCGGCCAATCTGCTTGATTTTATGTCGCTTGCGCTAATATTGTGGAGCAAACCGATTGGCCAGTTTTTTTATGTTTCCCGACCATGCGGCCTCGTGTGGGGATTCCTAAACGCTTGGCGACTACCGGCGGGTCATGACCCGGTGGGTACCGATCACAGCCTTCGTTGCCGGCCAGGCCCTGTGTATGGGCCTTTCCAATGCCTACTTCCGATCGCTCGGTTTTCCTTCGTTGTTCGAAGACTGCTAGCGTAACCGCTCGAACCGCCGTGTACGGACCCGTATGCACGGTGGTGTGGCAGGGGTC
>PMUN01000400.1 GCA_003166875.1 Bryobacterales bacterium
CATGGAAGCCGCGACCGGAAGGAAGCGCTATCCGAACGCAGAGCTAGCTGTACTCCTGGTATCGCTCCCTGCCGGTCGCGGCTCGGCTACACCCCGAAATGCTCCACATTTATGTCGCACACCCGGCCAAGACGCTTGCAGGCCTTCATGGATGGCGCGGTCACATGCTCGGGTCGAGCGGCAGTTTCTCGAACGGAATCGGGTCCTGGGCTTTCATCTCTTCGATCCATTTCAAGACCTTGTCGCTGGGGTTGAACAATTTGACGATCGGCAGTGTAACATCCACCGTCTCGACGGTGGGATTCTGAAACTGCACCTCCCATTTCGAAACGATGAGCGCGACGCCCGCCTGGGCGGCGATAGCTGGAAGTCTGTCTCCGACCTTCGCGAGGATCCCGGAAACAGGAGCCGTCGAGAACACTTGCTGGTGCAGCCGGATCTGCAGCCACTGGCCTTCTTTGTTTAGTTCCCTTGCGCGGCTATCGTTGTTGGCGGCCTTCGCCTTATTGTAATCGGCCCGTATGCCTTGGACGATCTGTTGGAACTCGTCCGAGTTTCCATAGGCGAGCGCGACGGCCCGGGAATCGAAGACGCCTATGCGCAACGGCTTTGCGTCTTGAGAGGAGGCCGGCTGCGCGGCCCAAAAAACGGCGGCCGCGAGCATCGCGGTCATTGCTAGTTTGTTCTTCACAACACCTCCTTACTCTAAACGTGCTACTCCAGCACGTGGATGTTCTTTTGCTCGCACATGTCCTTGAGGATCTTCGGCCACACCGTAACGCTCACCTCCCCAAGATGCGCCTTCCGCAAAAGCAGCATTAATGTGCGAGACTGCCCGATGCCGCCGCCAATGCTCAGCGGAATCTCTCCATTCAAAATCGCGCGGTGATAAGGGAAGTTGAGGAAATCCAACTGCCCGGTCAGCCTGAGTTGCTCACGCAATGTCTCCGCGGTGACGCGGATCCCCATGGACGTAAGTTCGTGCCTCCGCATGGTCACAGGATTCCACACCAGGATATCGCCGTTCAATCCGTGCGTCAGCCGGCCGGCGTCGGACTTCGCCGGAGTCACCCAATCGTCGTAATCGGCGGCTCGCATCTCGTGCGGGTAGCCGTCCTTCAGCGTCCATCCAATTCCGATGATGAAGATCGCGGGAAACTTTTGCAGAATCTCTGTTTCCCTCTGTTTGCGCGGCAGGTCCGGATACATGTCCAGAAGGTCTTCTGCGTGAATGAAAGTGATTTCCTCCGGTAGGTCCGGATATTTAGCCGACTTCAATTGCGGGAAAAGTTTCTGGACATGTCTCTCGGCATTGACCAGGACCCTCCAGATCTTGCGCACCGTCTCCTTAAGAAATTCGAGATTGCGCTGCTCCGCCGTGATCGCTCGCTCCCAGTCCCACTGGTCCACATAGGCGCTGTGATCATGGTCCAGAAAGTAGTCTTTCCTCACCGCCCGCATGTCAGTGCACAAACCTTCTCCCACCGCCATGTTGAAGCGCTTCAGCGCCACGCGCTTCCACTTGGTGGCCGCTTGCACCACTTGCGCCTCAATGGATGCTGGTTGTGGTCGTTCGAGATATGGAATTGGACCGGCGTGCGTGAGCCATCGCGATCCAGATAGTCGTTCACGCCGCTCTCAACATCCACAATCAGTGGAACGGTGACCATCATCAGATTGAGTTCCTTCGAGAGGTTCTCTTCGATGAAGTTCTTAGCCGCGAAGATCGCCTTCTGCGTCTCCTTGGGATTGAGAAGCGAGTTGTAATTGTTAGGAAGGACCTCGTTGAGCTCGGCGTAATCTCCTATGCCGGGCCCGGCGAGGTCTGCTGTTTTCAGTGATATATAATTGTTACCTCCACTATACTTTTCTAGCCACGAAAAAAGACCATGCCAAGTTGGAGCAGCCTTCCGCCAATCGCATCGGCGAAGTTGAACATAGCCGCCGTCGCC
Organism: Bryobacterales bacterium; assembly: GCA_003166875.1. GTDB lineage: Bacteria > Acidobacteriota > Terriglobia > Bryobacterales > Bryobacteraceae > Palsa-89. Next base: position 1,953 of record PMUN01000400.1, read on the forward strand.
CCAATGCCGATCGCCATGGAACCGATAGCCACGGCCGTGAATACGGGTTCCTTGCGCAGTACCCGGAAGGCGTGGCTGACGGATGGGAACACGGCAGACTCCAAACCTTCAGAAAATGAGTGCACTTCTGCTGCCGCTGATGGATTGTTACATTCTGACTGGAATTATGACCTCTGCGAATCCAAGGTTCCGGTATGCGCGTCCTGACCCACTTGAAAGTTACGACACCGCGTCGATTACCCATCGTCGAGTCGAGCAGGCCATTCAGACCCTGGGCCGCCGGGCCTGGATTCTTGGCCCCATGGGTTACGCTCTGGCGCACGCGGGAAGAACGGTAGAAGCCGCGAATATCGCCAACGAGATCGAACCGTCCCGGGATGCCGCCGTTGAACTCGCACATGTCTACACCGCTCTGGGCGACAAGCCACGCGCCTTGGATGCCCTGGAGCGCGCCTATGCGCAACGCATTGTGGACCTCAACTTCATGGCCGTGGATCCCATGCTCGCCGGCCTGCGGGCGGAGCCTCGATTCGTGACGCTAAAGGGTCGCATGGGATTGTGAGTCGCGAGAACCCCCAACCAATCGCGCGGCCTGACCCACCTAAGCGATTCAGCCCTATGAATTCGAGCGTGTGAGACTCGGCATCACGAAAGACGGTTTACGAAACGTGAGCGCATAGAATTGCCCATCCCGCAATATCTCCAGATTTATTTCCTGCATCTCCGGCGGCACTAGATCAACCGGAGCTGCGACAGTTTCCTGGCGGTTCTTGAAGTATCCACTGGTAATGGGAATTCGTTCATAGGTGCCCTTCACATGCTCTTCGGTCTCATCGGCAATCAGTATGCGGCTCCCTGGTTTCGCAACGCGGATCATCTCCAGGATGGCTTTTGCTCGGTCGTTAAAGAAGTTAATGCCGCCCACGTGAAAGACAACGTCAAAGCTGTCATTTGCGAAAGGCAGATCCTCGGCATTTCCGAGAAAAAGATCAGCTCGCATCCCCCACCGGCGCAGATTGTCTTGGCACCTCGCCAGCATCTCCGCTGAAAGATCCAGACCGAACAGTCTTACGCCAGCCGGAAGGTATTTGAAGTTGAGACCGGTGCCCACCGATGTTTCGAGGACCGAATCACCAGGACTAATTTCGAGCAACCGTAGATAGCTCAAAAAATATTGCTCGGGACTGATGCCGTGTAAACCGCACACCACCCTCTGGCTGTCATCATAGAAGCCGCCGATGGTTTCATACAGGTGGTTGTATTTCTGGTTGGAACCAGTAAGCTTCTCTGCCTCCAAGAAGATTGGAATTCCGTTGCGAACCGGGAACCGTTCGCCGGACGGGCTGACCAAAACCTCATGGCCGTCATCAGTGACAACCTGGAGAGAATCCCTGGTGTACGGACTTCGCAAGAGAGCGACTGTCTCTGTTTTGTTGGCCCACACCTCGCGCCACGCGCCAGGCTGCATGAGACTCCAAGCGCTCAAAATCAAGGCTCCCGCAAAACAAATCCACGCCAAAGCTGGATTTGTTACGAGCGCAACCGGCGCAGCGGAGTGGGTCTCGAGGTAGAAGCCATATCCCAAAACCAGGACACACACCCCGCCGAAAATACCTGCGCCTGTAGCAATCTTCTTAGCCTGGAATTCCTGGTTCCACATCCAGTTGATTACCGCCGCGAACCAATAGACGAGGAACGAAATTGCACCCGTCCGTGGACTTGCCGCGAAGTATGGCAATCCGGCGAAAGCCGTTCCCCAAAGCGGCAAGGAAAGGGTTGCGAGAAAGCCTGGCTGGCGCTGGCTGGTTAGGCGATAGAGAACGAAGGGCAGAGCGGCGATAAGGGCAGCCAGCATCGTCCGGCCGGTGAATTCAATTCCAGTCAGTGGAGTCCCGCGCCAATTCGAAACCAAATTCAAAACGAAACCGATACCGGCGAGCCATAGAAATCCTCGCCATGCCTTCTGCGTGCCTATGAACCATGCGGCTAAGACCGGACCTGTCCACGCCCCTACGGGGGCGAACACAAATCCGAGAACGAAGACGCCGGTGATCGCAAAGGCTGTGAGTTGTAACAATCGATTCGGAGATGTTTTCGCAGGCATGGCGCGATTGTCCGTGCCGTAATCGCGTGCACGCGAGTGACCAACTTCTCAGATTCCCGGACCCTTCCGACTACGCGACCGCCGCTGCGCATCCCCGCGCTCCGGACTCCTCGGCGTATACATAGAAGCCGAACATCGGAGTCACTTCCCGCTTGCTCCACCGTTTCATCTTCCAGTGCACCCGCACCAACTGGATGTCCAGACGAGATACTAAGTTGAGCAGGATGGAATAGACACCGCAGTAAGATTTCGGCGCATAAGTCGCTAAAGCCTTCGAGCCCCAATTCTCACCGTCGGGAGAGCCCCACACCGAAACTTCCAGACCCTCTTGTTCCAGGACCGTGATTACGCCCAAAGTAAGAACTAGTAACTTGCCGCGCTTGGGACCGAGATCGATCGCCAGCCCTTGGCCATCGGTTTGGACGACGCATTCAGGTAAGAGAAAGTCGGGCAGCATACTAAACCTCCAGCTGGGAATACATGCCGGAAGTGCCGTTTCGCTACCTGGCGGCTTTACCTAGCGAATAACAACCGCTAAATTTGATGAAGGCGGCTTCCCGCCTACCTTAGAGTCTCACATTTCTTGCAAAAATCATAGCGAATTAATGGCGCGCCGTCGCTATAATGCGAAAAAAAGCGCACTGGTCTCTGACCGGCTGATTTCGTTCTGAAATCCCGCCGTCCCTCGCCGGGTTGGCAGACGGAAGCGTCTGCCCCACTTTGACGTGCAAGGTTTTACCGTTTGACTGGGGCAGGCTTTCGCCTGCCAACCGATTTTTTCACAGACCCGCCAGCAAGGGGACAAATCAAGCGGTCAGAGACCTAGCACCCCAGCCGCGCTTTGAACTCGCGCGCGCGGTCCCGTGCAACGGTCAAGTCCGTATCTTTGCCATCCTTCAAACGAATATTCAAACCTCCGCCGGGGAACGCCGCCACTTCCTTGATCCAGCCCACGTTGACCAGCGTGCTGCGGTGAATCCGCACGAATTTCTTGGGGTCCAGTTTCTTCTCCAGCTCGGCGATCGCGTAGTCCACCGAGTAAGCCTTACCTTCTGACACTGCGTAAGTCAGCTTGTCCTCAGCGTAAAAGTGCGTCACGCGCGGTAGGTCCAGGAACCACAGCCGGTCTCCCCGCCGCGACGCGATTCGTTCCAGATACTCCGGCTTACTTTCGCGCAGTATGTCGGTGAGATTCTTCAGCAGAGCCTGTAAGTCCGGCCGCGCGAACGAACCCGCACCCCGCAATCGCTCCACTTTCTGAAGAGCGCGTTCCAGCAACTCTGTATCCACCGACCCTTCGGAAAGCCATCTCCTGAGCGACGAAGGGCGACGATTCCCGACCACGGGCCGCTACTCCCAGACGAACCGCCTAGTAGGCTGTCCGCTCTGAATCTTTACTACTGCCATGCATCGCCAGGAGTGGCGACGCGGCACGCAAGACTGCGTGCGCTACGCGTGGCGCGNNTCGCACTCCTGCGAACGCATGACGTGCGGACAGCCCACTAGCGATTCCGTTTGTATTTGAGTGCGATCAATCCCTTGGAGTAGGTCTTGTTCTCCACCAGCGAAGACTCGCGTTGCGGGAATCCAGGGGGGAACAACGGGATGCCTTCACCGATCAGAACCGGAACCATGCCGATGTAAAGTTCGTCCACCAGGTCCGCCTTGAGGAAGTCGCGAGCCAGCTCTCCGCCGCCCATTAGCCGGATGTTCTTGCCCTTGCTCTTGCGAAGCTGGCGGACCAGAGGGGTGGGAGATTGATGAGTGAAGATGACGCCATCCCGTTTGCCGGCCGGCAGAGACCGCGAGAACACATACGTCGCCATGGCGTCAAGAGTCTTGCGCCCCATGAGTGCGGTGTCAACGGTGGCGAAGAACGGCGCCATCGAGTAATCCTCGGGCATGAAGAGAAAATCCAAAGTGCCATCCGGACGGGCGATATAACCGTCCAGGCTGATGCCGAGGCCAAGCACGATTTTGCGCATGGAGCGATTCTACTTGATCACCGGGTGTGGGGCAGGTTGGCAACCTGCGCGCGGTTGTTAACCGCGCAATTCTGCGCAAATTGCCAATCGTCGCACTTAGTTTTCCCAAGATTGCTCAATTTGCATTCTTTAGTGGGGCGGACCCCCTGGNNTCCAGGGGGACCCGCGCAGACCAGGCGGTCTGCCCCACGACTGCATCTGGATCCCCGGCTTTAGGAAATCTAAGTGACATTGGGATTCCATCCTGCCCCACGGCTTGTCCCGGACTTACCGCGACAGTCCGACCTGGCGGACCAGATCCGCGAAGCGCGGGTGGGAGCGCAGTAGATCGAAGGCGGGTTCGATTCCGATCTCCGTCATCGCGAGCTCGCGTTCCAGGTGAGCTTTCTCCAGGCAGGAGAGAGCCTTCTCCTTTTCGCCCAGCCGGGCGTAGAGGATGGCAATGCCATAGTCGCTGACGTAGGCTTCCGGCGGATTCTCCTTGTCTTTGGACATTTCTAGCAGCTTCTCCCAGTAGCCGCGCGAGCCGTGAGCGGCCAACGACTGGCGGAGCTCATCCCCTTTTCGAACCGCGGCCTTGGAATCTTCGCCGGCAAGCACTCGCGCCTTGGTCTCCTCATCAATTGCATCCGCAAACTTTTCGATGCATGCGTACAAGTGAGACAGCCGTTCGTGGTTGATGGAGAAGTTCGGATCCATTTCGGCGGCTTTCTGAAATTCGGCGAGCGCCTCGTTGTAACGGCGCGCCCAATAGTAGGTGCGGCCTGCAAAAGAACGGATGGGAAGCGAGAGCGGATCCAGCTCGATGGCCTTGTTCATTTCAGCGATGGCCTGATCGTGCTGCCCCATGGGCGACAGGTAGCTGTTGGAATAGAAAANNGCGCCTTGCCAATCGTACTCGTAGTGGGCCTTGACGAAAGCGAGAGTGGTGTGGGCATCGGCGAGCGAGTCGTCCAGCGCGATAGCGCGCATCGCCTCATCCCGCGCCTTCGGCATGCTCTCGGCCGGCTTCAAGACGTCGAAGACCGGGGCCAGACTGTAAACGCGTGCCAGACCCGCGTGTCCGAAGGCATCGTTCGCGTCGAAAGCGATGGTCTGCTTGAAATCGGCGATAGCTAACTCTGAGCCCTTCCGCGTCCGCAGATTCCAGGCTTGCAGGCCCTGCAGGTAGGCTTCATGGGCCTCTATATTGACGCGCCTCGTGCCGGTAAGCCGCGCTTCGACTTGTTCGGAGAGCGTTAGCCGGGTCTTAGCCGCAATTGCTCGGGCCACCTCGCTCTCTAATTGCAAAATGTCTGTCACATCGCGGTCAAAATTGCCGGCCCAGATGTGTGTCTGGTCCCGGGCCTGAATGAGCTGGGCCGTCACGCGAAGCCGCTCGCCCGAGCGACGGATGCTTCCTTCGAGTAGGTAGTTAACGCCCAGCTCCCGCGCGATCTGCGCGGTGTTTTCCCGAGTGTTTTTATACTGCATTGCGGAGGTACGGGCAATCACACCCAGATGCACCGGGTCGAGGCTGCCGAGCTGCGTAATAATCTCTTCAGTCATGCCGTCGGCGAGATAATCTCGCGAGGGATCATTGCTCAAGTTCAGAAAAGGCAGCACTGCGAGCATGATTTTCCCAGAACTCGATATGGTGCGCCGCAGGAAATACGGCCGAGCCACCAGTGCGCCGGCAACCAGGACTGCGGCCAGCGCAAGCCATAGCTCCCAACGCCGTGGTTTCCCAACTGCGGTGGAACTTGCCTCGCGTGGCGGGCTCGGCAGTGTTACAAACGGCCGCGCACCCCCGACAAATCGGAAACCCCGGCGAGCGACAGTCTGAATGTAATCCGGATCACCAAGGGCTTTTCGGAGCGACGAAATATTCTGGCTGAGATTGTTCTCCTCGACGAACGTATCAGGCCAGACCGCTTCCATCAGCACTGATTTCTCCACCACCTTCCCTTGGTTCTTCACCAGGACGGCGAGAGTATCGAGCGCCTTGGGCGGTAGCGGCAGAATCTCGCCGTCCTTGAACAACGTCCGGTCCGCCATATCCAAACGGAACGGGCCGAATTCATAAACGTCAGATTCGGCTGGGTTCATGTGATTCCTCAGAGGTTCTTCAGAGTTTCCTAACGACGCGCCAGCCGTCCGCCACGCATAGTCATAGGATATCAGCGCCCGGCCGCTGACAAACCTTAAAGGAGAGTTTAATTTTCAAATGCTCGAAACACACAGAAGGATTTTCGGAACAGTCTTACCCTTGTTAGCAATGGCCCTCTGCCCCGCCGCACGCGCTCAAGAGGCGGTGTGCTCCAATTCCACCCTTAGAGGTGACTTCGCGGTTGTCATCTCAGGGCAAACAGGTGTCGGTACAGCAACTCCGGCGCCGCGTTCTGGGGTATCAATGACCCGATTTGATGGACAAGGCAACGTGACCGACACGGACCACATAGTTTCCGACGGTGTCCAGCCTCCAACCGACTGGCGAACGGGAGGCACGGGCACCTACACTGTCAACCCTGACTGCACCGGTAAGTTCGAAGTGAATTTCACGGGTGCCCCGCCACTTATCCTGTTCTTCGTTGTGGGTAAGGCCGGCAATGAATTCCGTGGAGTGGTAGGAGCTCCGGGCGCCAACGTAACCGCTGACGGCATTAAGCTCGAAGCCCTTTTTTAGGCATGTGGGCGGCTCGCCGCCCACGCAATCTATTTGATCTCGGGTATCGGATACCGGTATTTCCCGTGAAAAACGTCGTCGAAAATGCCGAGCATCCCCTCGTGAACCAGTCCGTTATCCGCCAGCAAATGCGGATTGCGCAGCGCCACCCGCCCACCCCGCATGTCCGAGCACTTCCCGCCGGCTTCCCCGATCAACAGGATTCCCGCCGCCATATCCCACGGGTTCAGGCCAAATTCCCAAAAGCCATCCAGACGGCCGCTCGCCACATAGGCGAGATCCAGCGCGGCCGATCCGGCCCGGCGCACCCCATGTGTCACCATCGCGAGCTGATAGTAGAAGTGTACGTTGACGTTTTCGTGCCGCTTCAAGCTCGGAAAGCCCGTCGCCACCAGCGTATCTTCAACCCGCGCCACTTTCGATACGTGAATGCGGCGATTGTTCAGATACGCGCCTGACCCGCGTTCGCTCGAGAACATCTCGTTCCGCGTGGGATCGAAGATCACGCCCGCTATCAGCTCACCAGCCTGTTCCAGCGCTAGCGTCACGTTGAACATCGGGAATCCATGGGCGAAATTCGTGGTGCCGTCCAAGGGGTCAACATACCAGCAAAATTCGGAAGAACCGGTGTGCGCGCCGCCTTCCTCGGCGACAATCGAGTGCGTTGGGAAATGCGATCGCAGGCGCTCGATCACCAGGCGTTCCGATGCGCGATCGGCCTCCGTCACCAGGTCGTGCTCGCCTTTCAATTCAAAACCGATGCGGCGCTCGAAGTAAGTAGCGAGCAGCGCCCCCGCCTCACGGGCAATCTCAGCACTAATCTCAAGATAGGATGCCATAGGATAATCTTGTGGGGCGGGCATTCCTGCCCGCAGCCGGCATTCCTGCCGGCCCTGTGAAGCCAGGTGGAAAGCCGCTCACTCTTCGTACAAATACTTGATATCGTGCTTGAACAGAAACAGGTTCGGTGCGTTGTGCCGGGTCAGCCGGATGAAGTTGGCGTCGTAGAACTCGATGAGGCCTTCCACCTCCTCATTGCTGCTCAAACGGATACGGACGGGGATCTCGTTGTCGATCAAATAACGCAGGTACTTCACTTCTTCGAAGGTCTGCTCCGGGGCCTTGGTTTTCGCTTTGCTCATGGCTTCGCTGGTCTTACCGGCCCAATCCTTTGGTGGACTCATTGGATTCCCCATAATAGCCGCTGCGGGTGATCACTCGCAAATTCCGGTCGCGCACATTCACTTTCAAAGTGTGAAAACGGTCCGTGGAAGGCGGCACATCCCGGGGATAGTAACCGATGAGATATTGCGTCCTCAATTCGTGCAAAATATCCGCGAAGGCGCGATCCAACTCGGCCGCCGCGCTGGGTTTGAATACACGTCCACCGGTGCCTTGGGAGAGCGTGGTGAGCGCGTTTTCGCCGCCGATATTGCGCCCGGCATCGTTAGTGATGGGCATCACCAGCACCGGATACATCACGACATCCGCCATTTGCGCGGCCTGCAGAGCTTGGTGGTAAGTCTTCACGCTGGTGGTGTCGCCGCCATCCGTCACTATCACCATCACGTGCCGGCCATCGCGCAGTTCCAGCTGACCGGAGGCCAGAAAGATGGCATCGTACATGGAAGTGCCCCCCTCGGAATGCATCTGCTTCAGACGCGTATCCAACCTCGCGAAGTGTCGGGTATAGCTGCTCAGCAGGGTCACCACCCAGTTGAAGCTGTAGAGCGCGGCCGTGTCCTGAGGATTTCCCTCGAACAACAGCGCTTTGAAAAATTTGCTGACTGAGGCCAGCTCGTAATGCTGTTCAATGCCTGTGGACGCGCTGCTATCCACCAGTACCGCAACCGACAGCGGCTGCTCGGTCTGCCGGTCGAAAACCGCGATCTCCTGCGGCACGCCGTTGTCGGTAACGCTGAAATCGCTCTTGTTGAGCGAGCCGATCAGTTGACCGTTCGCGTCCTTCACGGTCGCGAGCAGCCGCACCAGCCGTACGTTCACCTTGAACGTGGTGGTGGGATCTTGCGGCCAGACTGGCGCGCTGAGACACACTGCGAAAACCAGGAAGCAAACGGCGCGGCGGATCACTTCTTAAGGACGGACTCGTCCCATTCCCCTTCCACCCAAATCTCTCCGTCCGTAAAATGCTCCTTCTTCCAAATCGGAACCGTGCGCTTCAGCCGGTTGATTCCCTCCAGCGCCGCTTCGAAAGCCGGCTTGCGGTGCGGCGCCGTGACGATCACCGCGACGCTGGTTTCTCCCACCTGCATTCTTCCCAGCCTGTGGACCATCGCAATCCGGCTGATGGCATGCGCCGCGGCCAGTTCGCGCCCAATCTCAGCCATCGTCTTTATAGCCATCGGCTCGTAGCACTCGTAATCCAGAAACTCCGTAGGCCGGCCTTTGGTGTTGTTTCGCACCACGCCCTCGAAATTCACTAGCGCTCCGTCCACGCCTTGGAGCAACTGTTTTGCGATACCCGCGGTGTCGATGGGCTCGCGCGTGAGAGCGAAGAAATGGCCAGGCTCTGAGTCGAAAATCTGCTGCGTATAGCGGCCCGAGCCTCCACTCACCGGCGGCAGAAACGCGATTTCGTCACCCTCGCGCACGATTTCTGAACGATCGCAGAATTGATGGTTCGAGGCCAGCACGATGCTGGACCGAAGCTCCTTGAAACGCGGAAATTGCCCGGCATAACGCTCAAAAATGGAATCGAGCCGCGCTCCCGGATCAACCTCAATGGACTCCTCGGCGCAGCCGGTAATATCCCTCAACATGCCGAAAAACAAGACTCTGACGCGCACTTGATGTCATAGTAACAGACGGTTAGCACGCGAACCGGTTTCAGCCATACACTCGAAATCCGCCTCTAGGCCCGGCCCGCCTTCCCGACCCTAGCATTGTGCCGCCCCTGAATCTCCTCCCTCGTCAGGACCAGACCTTCTACACACGTGAATCAAAATGGTCGCCGCCGAAGATATACGTGAAACCAGAGACGGTAATGTTGGTGCCTAGCGACCGGGCAAAGCCGTCGAGTCCTGGAAAGAGGGTCGCGTAATTGATGTTCATGCGATAAAGCTCTCTCAGGAGCTCGCTACGCACGTTTGGTGAGATGCACAACTTGAACAGTCTTCAGCCTTCCGCGGTTCTTCTTCAGGCTTGCGCTCACGCTGCGATGCCTCGACTCTGTCTCGGTCGCTCTTCAGCAATTGCTTCAGAGCGAATTCAAATCCCGCCCTTGAGTTGTTGGAGCAAAGGAATATGCCCTGCTGTGAACTGGAGCGCTCATTCGTCCTAAGCGGCTGTACCGGAGCCACTATTGCGGGATGCGTCTCGTGCAAAAACACGCGATCGAACACGTCAGGGTCGCTGAACGAGAAATTGCTTCCTTCCGGCTTGTCTATCACGCCACTTTGGCTTAGCACGTGGATAGCCTTGGTCTTGATGGCCTCTGTGTCGATTGCCCATATCGCAGACTCTTCGCCTTCGCTGGCTTCCGCTACCGCAAAAAAAGCGGCGACGTAAGGCGATCTTGTCCAGTCCAGGAGCCGCGTGGGAGCTCCGTGGTGTCTCATCAGCGCCATCCATTCAAGCTCTTCTTTTTCGCCTGGGAGATATCGCATGTAATGATGGGCGCGCCGTTTAAAAGCCTCCCGAACGTGTCCTTCAGCATCATCCATTATGAAGCTCTTGAAATACATCTTTCTGAGCCGTTCGATGGATGGCTCCAGCTTCCAGGTGGCATTCGCTTGACCCCGAAATGCCCAACGATGATCCTTTAAGGGGTAGGTGGGAGAAGATCCCACAATGCCCCTGAGCGATGCACCGTGGCGAAGTCCTCGAGTGGAATGGCATCCAGCTCCGCCATTCTGCGGAAAACAGCCTCTTCCTCTGGAGCAAGCTCCAGTGGATTCTGGTCCGGTTCATAGATCGGCCGCGACTCGGGTCCTTCCATTTCTCCTGGCAAAGCCTTTTCCTCGTGTGAGCAGTCCGTTCTCATTTTAGTCGACGCGCAGAATCCTCACGGGTCGGCCCCGCAGAGTTATGATGGACTCATGCCGTGGCCGGAACGCATCATCGTTGATCCAGAGATCCTGGCTGGAAAGCCTGTGATCCGCGGCACGCGCATTGCAGTCGAACTCGTGTTGGAGTTGCTGGCGGCAGGCCAGCACGAGCAAGAGATTCTGGCGAATTATCCGGGTTTGACGAGGGATGACGTCCTCGCCTGCCTGTCCTACGCGAGCTACCTGGCGCACGAGTACAAAGCTTACCCGATCCCGGCCTGATGAGATTTCTGGCGGATGAGAACTTCCCTCGCCCAACAGTCGAGTCCCTCCGAAAAAAAGGTCACGATGTACTTTGGGTCCGCACCGACTGTCCCGGTTTGGCGGATCGAGTCCTGATCGAGCGCGCTGAAGCAGAAGACCGATTGCTATTGACCCTCGATAAGGATTTTTGGCAGCTCGCGCTGCAACGACCAGATGGTCTCCGACGTTCCGGAGTAGTCTTATTTCGTGTGCACCCCGCGGTTCCTGAAAATCTGGACCCGCTCGTCGTCGCAATGCTGCGTGCCGAGCGCGAGTGGATCGGGCATGTCAGCATCGTCACTAGGGACGGTATTGAGATGATTCCGACCGGGGGCAGGCGTGCGTGAAATAGTCGTGGGTTTGACCCTCCCAGGCCTGCTCGATCAGCTCGAAGCCGCCAAACGGCAGTTTGAGCCCGGCGCCGCGGCCCACACCGCGAAACTGCTGGCCACAATAGGACGCCGCAGGTTCCCCGACGCGCCATCGCTAATCCGATTCCACGAATCACTGCTCTTTTTTCGCGCCTATCCTGCGAATGAAGAGATTCGCCACCTCGCCGAGCGCTTGCTCGCGTCATTCCAGAATCGGATCGCGAGCTTACGCCGCGTGGGCCGAGACCTGGAGCCATTCGAGGAACCGGATGTTTCCGGCATTTCCGGAACTGCGTTTTCCGCCATCTTCACCTACGACATCGCGCGCTGGTTGGCGGCCCATCATCCCACTCGCGTCGACATTGATTGGGACTCGACCGACCCCACGCTGCTCGGCCCATTGCTGCGCCGCTTGCATCCGTTCTTCGCCGAGGATCTGCTGGTTGAGGCCAACATCCCCTATATGGACTGGTTTCGTGCAGCCAAGAAAGGCCGCGGCACGGACCTCCAGTGGCTGAGCTCCCGCATCGAGCATTTTTCTCTCAAGCCCGAGGAGCGCTCCGAGCTGTACGCCGGAGCCAAGATCGCCATTCGATGGGAACTGGGCCACGGGCCAATGACGCGTTCGAACCTTAGTCTCCCCGGCGTGCGCAAGTTCTTCTATCACGATGGCCCATTGCTGCGGCGCGCCGATGTCTCGCTCGCGGCCGAACTAGAATCGCCTACGCTTCCCATCCGGAAACTCAGCCGCGCGCGCGGCGAACAGCTTCTGGATCTGGCGCGCGAGACTTCCGCAATGCGCTATCGCGAGCTGCACGGCTTCACCTATGGCGATCCCGCGCACGTGATTCACACCGAGCTGGGACGCGGGGTCGAAGTGTTCGTTACGGGCATTCCTCCAGAACATCGGCTGCCCTTGCGTGCTTATCATGCCGGAATGTTCTTCAAGAATGCGGTGCCTATCGGCTACATCGAATGCCTGACCTTGTTCGATCGCATGGAGGTCGGCTTCAACCTCTATTACACGTTCCGGGAAGGCGAGACCGCGTGGCTTTACGCGCGCCTGCTGCACCTCTTCCGCCAACTCCTCGGCGTGAATTATTTCGCGGTGGACCCATATCAGATCGGACTTCACAACGACGAAGCCATCGATTCCGGCGCATTCTGGTTTTACCGCAAGCTCGGATTTCGCCCGACCGATCCCAAAGTGGCTCACCTTCTGGAATCAGAAGAAAAAAAGTTGAAGGCGGATCCCAACTACCGGACGCGGCCTGGCACGCTACGCCGTCTGGCTGCAGGTTGGATGATCTACGAAACGCCGGGCGCCAGGCCAGGCAAGTGGGACAATTTCGAAGTGCGCCGCATGGCCATGCGCCTTCCTGAAGGCGTACGGCAAAAAACGGACCGCTCAGAAAAGTGGCTGCTGGCTAGAATCTCTGCGGGGGTGAACCCCTGAAGTGATTTCGGCAATCGCCTCGACCACGAACCAGCGGCCAGCAACCAGCTACTTTTTTACGCAGCGAACCGTTTGCCTACCGTCCGTCGTGCTCGGAGCAATCGAATCCGGACCGCGGTTTCAGTCCAGCCGTGCGCTTTGGCGATTTCCTGAACCTTGTAGCCTTCCAGGTAGTGGCGCTGCAGAACCAGGCGGTCGTTCTTTTTGCAAGTCTTGAGAATCCGGCGGACATCGATGGCGGCCAGGTTGACCCTGGGTGGCGTGGACAACTCGGGGAGAGCTTGGAGGAATGGCTCCCGGCGCATCGAGCTGCGATGGATGTTGAGTGCGATGCTGTTCATCCAGGTAAGCACCATGCTGGAGTCACGCAACTGGCCAAGTCGCTCCCAGCCCCGAACCCAAGCGGCCTGCGCCGTTTCCTGCGCTCCGTCGTAAGTCAATCCTCGTGACACTAGAAAACGGACGGTCAGGTGGTAGCCTCTTTTGTATGCGCTTCCGTATTCTTCGCTTGTCATGACTTCCGCAGAGGCAGTTTTAGCACCACGCACCGAAAACGATCGCTGGGGTAGTCCGGTTAACCGCTAAGTATTGCGCTTACGTTCGGTTAACGAGCATTCATGAATGGAAAGCTGGAACCTGAGCCCGCGTTCCCTCCTAGGGTATTGATTCGGCAAGATTTTCTGGTCGGTGCAAAAATTTCCGATTGGCGCGCACGGTTACGTTTTGAACGACGTCAAGGATGCAGGTGTCGCTGCGGAATGTGTTGATCCTGATGCTCGCGCTCCTGGTGCTCGCGATTCGCGGCGGAAAACAGGACTTTCACCCAACTGAAATGGCCGTCCTCCGCGACATCCAGGCGATCATCAGCATGCAGACGCAATATGTGTCGCAGTTCGGCAAATACGCTGGTTCGCTGGCCGAACTCGGTCCGGCGGGGAATGGTGTTCGTCCAGGGCCTTGGGCTGCCGACTTGATTCCCGCGAGTTTGGCGTCGGGTCAGAAGGAAGGGTACTCGTTTAAGATCGCGCGGACTCCGGGCGGATACTCGATCAATGCCGATCCTATAGTATTTGGCAAAACTGGTCGCCGCACGTTCTACACGGATCAGAGCATGATCATTCACCAGAATTGGGGACCGGAACCGGCGTCCGCTGACAGCCCGGAATTCAAATAGGCGGCCGGTTGCACGCGGAAGCGCGGCGAAGCGTCGTAATGGATATGCGATACAGGCAGCGTGGTTTTTCGTTGGTCGAGATTTTAGTCGTGACTGCGATAGTCGGAGCGATTGTCGCCCTAGCCGTGCCCGCGCTCAGGAACGGCCATGTCAAAGTCAGCGGCGGTGAGACAATGGCGGTGCGCGAAATGCAACTGATCGTCCGGGCTCAAACGCAGTATCGGGCGCGCTTCGGCAAATACGCCGCGTCGCTGGACGAATTGGGTCCGCGCGCTGCTGCCCTGATTCCTGCGAACCTGGTATCGCCCGAGAAGGAGGGTTACCTGTTCGCTATGGTGCGGACGCGGACCGGCTACGCGCTTCTCGCTGGTCCGGGAATCTATGTATTCGACGGCCGGCGGACTTTCTACGTGAACCAGCACGGTGTGATCCACGAAAGCCGCGGAGAGCGGCCGGCCTCCTCAGACAGCCCGGTATTCCGGTAGCGGCTTTGCTACTGCGACTAGTCAAAAAGTTGCACACATACGCCGGATTGCTGACTTTCCTCAATCTGGCGGTGTACGGCGTGGTGGGACTGTCCATCCCGTTCTTGCGGCAGTCGCGAACCGCGCCACCGGTGATCACTTATCGGAACTTTACCGTTCCGCCGAACCTGACTGACCGCCAAGTGGCCGAGCAGATCTGCTCGTTGCTGCACCTTTCGCTGGCGACGCCGGTGAACCAGGCGGCTATCCAACACGACGCCGCCAACAACTTGTTCCTCGATTTCTGGCATGCCAACGGCCGCGACCAGGTTACGGTTCTCGAAAAAGAGCGGCGGCTTCGCATCGAAACCACGCGTAATAGCCTCGGGCTGTACCTGTATACCCTCCACGAAACTACCGCGGCGTTTCACTCCAGCGACTGGCGCATGCAGCTATGGGCAGATTATAACGAGTTCGCTATGTGGTGCCTGCTCGGGATGATTGCATCGGGTTTCGCAATGTTCCTCGTCTCGCGCGCCCGAAGCAGGCTGGCGCAGATTTCACTCGCCACCGGCTGCTGCCTTTTCGCCGGGCTATATTTCTGGACCCGATGAGTATGTATCAAAAACTGCGAGGCCTGCACCTGGCAACCGCGCTCTTCTCCTTGGTGTTTTTGCTGGCTTATGGCATCAGCGCCGTGGAATTGGCTCACCGCAAATGGTTCACTCATCCCGAACAATCGACGGTGCAGACTCGCAAACTGGCGCCCGGCATCACGGATGCCAGGGTGTTGGTCCGTGAATGGCGCGGCGAATTGGAGTCCATCGAAAACTCTCCGGGCGTCCTCAAATTTCGCGTGACCACGTCCCTGGGCACGAAGCATGAGGTCGCCTATTCCATCACGACGGGCGAAACGACGGTGAAGACCACCACCATCAGCTTCCTGACCACACTCGCGTGGATTCATGTCTCGCACGGAATTTGGGCGTTCGCAGCGGCCCTGGTGTCTTTAGCATTGTTGACGCTCGGCGCCACTGGGATTTATTTGTGGTTCCACAATCACAATGAGCGATGGATCGGGGGCGTGCTGGTGGCGGCAGAAGTTGTGATCACGGCGGCACTCATCATTTCGATGCGCGGGGGCTAGCGCGTTTCGGAAAAACTAAGTGGCATTGCACTTTCATGGTATACATTCATCGAACATGCCAACCGGCCCTATCGTGATCGCCGGCGCCGGAATCATCGGTACGTCCATCGGCTACCATCTCGCCAGGCGGGGCGCGAAGGTTACAATCCTTGACGCAGTGCAACCCGGTTCCGGTGCCACCGGGAAATCTCTCGGCTGGATCAACGCCACCTTTTCAAAGCGGCCTCGCGCGTACTTCGACCTCAATTACGCCGGCATCGCGGCCTGGCGTCGTCTTCACCTGGAACTCGCAGGTGAATTGAATGTCCAGTGGGGCGGGAGTGTGGCATGGTTTCCACCCGGGCCTGAAGCAGAAGAACTACGCGTCAACGTCCGCAACCACCAGCAATGGGGCTATGCGGCCCACGTGATTTCCGAAACTGAACTTCATGGATTATTGCCGCTGGTATCGCCGGGCGAAATCGCGGCCGCCTGCCACTCGGAACATGAGGGCGCCGTGGACCCGCTGGAGGTCCTGACTATTCTGCTGGAAAAAGCCAAGGGATTCGGCGCGGCGATCCGATTCCCCTGCCAAGTCACCGGCATTGGTCTGACGAGAGATCGGATTCAAAGCATTCAGACCACGGATGGCTCGCTCGAAGCCAGCGTATTCGTGCTCGCGTGCGGCGTCGGCTCGCCCGCTCTTGCGCGAATGGCAGGCATCGAAGTGCCGTTGAAGGATTCGCCAGGAGTGCTGTTGCATACCGCACCCGCAGCCCGGCTGATCCATCGCGTGGTGCTCGCGCCCGGCACTCACTTCAAGCAAGCGCTGGATGGGCGAATCGTCGCAGGTGGCCTGATCGTGGCCGGCGTAGGTACTGCAATCGCAGAAGCCAGCGTGGAGCAAGCGGAAGAGATCCGCCGCCTACTAGGGCGATTTTTGCCACAAGTGAAAGATGCGCCGGCGGAACGTGTCACGTTGGGCTACCGCGTGATGCCACGAGATGAGTACCCGATTCTAGGTTTCGCTCCAGCTTGTCCCAACCTGTATGTGGCCGCGACGCACAGTGGCGTGACGCTGGCGCCGTTGATCGGCGAGCTTGCGTCAATCGAGATCCTGGACGGCGTGCAGGTGAAGATGCTCGAGCCCTACCGCCCGTCGCGCTTCGCATGAATTTTCTTATTTGCGTCTATTCGCGTTCATTCGCGGCCAGATTAAGTTTGGGTGCGTCCGCCCTGTAGAATGGAAAGTCAGGATGCTGGCTACAGCCGAAACTTTGCGGCATGATTGAAATCTTGCGGCACCTGCGCCCAGGGGCGCGCGTACTGGATCTCGGCGCCCTGACCGGCAGTTTCCCCACGGATTACTGCCCGGGCGCGGTTGTGGTGAGAGTGGACCTCGAGCTACCGGCCCCCGGAACTTGCGAAGGTTTCGTTCAGGCGGACGCGGGATGCCTTCCTTTTCCCGATCGTTGCTTTGACGCTGTCGTCGCCAATCACAGCCTGGAGCATATTCGGGGGCTTTCCGCCGCCTTGGGCGAGATGGGCCGTGTCGTCCGTCCTGACGGAAGCCTGTTTGTTGCGGTGCCCGACGCATCCACGTTCTCGGACCGCCTCTTTCGTTGGGTCTACCAGGACGACAGTGGACACATCAATCCGTTTTGCTCGGCCGATGCACTTGCGGCCGATATCACACGCGCCACCGGCCTCAAGCTCAATACTGCTCGCGCGCTCTATTCCTCTTTCGAATACCTGAATCGCTATTACTTTCCGGCTGGTACGTCGTGGCGGCTCCGCGCCGTCGGCAACGGCAATCGCCGTTCGATCATTGCTCTGAGCTATGCCACTCGCCGGTTCGATCGCGTCTTCCATACGCGCACCAGCGCTTACGGCTGGGCCTTCTACTTTGGAAACATTCGCGAACAAATCGAACAGGGGTCCTGGAGCAATGTGTGCGTCGGATGCGGAGCGGGACACCCGGCCTCGGGACTCCTCGCGAGCAAGCTGGTGCGCCGCCGATGGCTTTTCTTCAAAGCCTATTCATGTCCTGCCTGCGGCTCGTTGAACCTGTTTACGCGCGACAAATAAGGTTCTTTGCCCCCGAGATTATTTCGAAACCGGCAGCCGTGTGGCGTTCGAGGACACGCCGTTCTGGCTTACGATCAGCGTCTGGTCACCAGTTCCAGCATTGGCCGGAACTTGAAAGTTAACCTGATACAAGCCCACAAATCCTGGAGTGAGACCGGCAAATTGTACGGTTGCAGCCTGTCCATCCAAAGTAACCGTGGGTTTGACTGTGACTTCAGCAAACGGCGGACTGCTGGGCGCTGGGCTACCCGATTTCACCGCCGGATTGGTTGCGCCCATGCCCGAAAGATAAATCACCACTACCTCGCCTTGTTTGGCCGGGCTGCTCTCCGTGATATAAGCCGAACCGACTCCATGTTGCGCGATGACGAGCCCGTTTGTTTGGGCCGCGACCCCCAATTGAATCGGGGAGACGTCAGTCATTACAGGTACCGACAAAGCTCCATTCAAGATAGCGATCAC
>PMUN01000204.1 GCA_003166875.1 Bryobacterales bacterium
CGCGCGTAAGCAAGGGGACAAATGACTAATCCTCGAGACACGCCAGGGCCTTCTTTGCGGTGGTGCTCAACGGAACCCGATGGATTCTGGATTTCGCCAACCAATGAAAGCCTTCCGGAACAAGCACTAACGACGCCCGGAAAACATGGCACAAGAAACTGGTATTTACGATCGTGTGCCGGAATTGGCCAATCCTGGGTCCCAACTTCGCGCCGGCCAATTGATCCGGCTCAGGCAGTTCCCAGAATCCCGCCAACCGGCGGTTTTCCTGCGGCCTTTGCCAGATCAGGATTTTGCCGGCTCTCTCGATTACAAGCAGCTCTTTCTCCACGCGCTTGGCGCCCGGCCGGATCGACTTGACCGGCAGTTCATTCTGCATACCCAGCTCGCGCGCCACACATTGGCGCTCCACTGGACACTCGCGGCACTGTGGCTGCTTCGGCAGGCACACTAGCGCCCCGAGTTCCATGAGCGCTTGATTGAATTCTCCCGTTCTCTTTCGATCGAGCACTTGCTCGGCAACTGCTCGCAGCCGGTTTCGCACTGGAACGGAATCCACATTTCCGCGTTCGCCGGTGAATCGGCTCAGCACACGCAGAACGTTGCCATCCAACACGGCGTGCGGCAAATCAAATGCGATGCTTGCGATCGCCGCCGCCGTATAATCGCCCACGCCCGGCAAGCTACGAAGCACCGAATATTCGCGCGGGAAGCCGCCCAACTGCCGGATTCTCTGAGCGGCACGCTGCAGATTCCGCGCCCGCGAATAATAACCCAGGCCTGCCCAGGCCGCCAGCAGCTCCTGTTCCGGCGCGGAAGCGAGCGCGTTCACATCGGGAAAACGCTTCAGAAACCGCTCGTAGTACGGAATAACCGCTGCCACACGGGTTTGCTGCAGCATGATCTCGGAAATCCACACGCGGTAAGGATCCCGCGTGCGCCGCCAGGGCAAGTCCCGCTTGTGTTTCCGGTACCACGCAAGAATTCTCCGCCGAAAACCACCAACGTCCGAGGTCCTGCCGCCTGCCGCCTGCCGCCTGCCCCCTGCCTCCTTCTTACTGATATGATGCATTCGTGAAGGCTTCCCGCGTCGCCGGCCTCGTCATCCTGATTCTTATTATTGCCGGAGTCGCCTATGCTTACTTTCCCCCGTTCCGTTTACTCGCGTGGGTAGCGGCTGGACGCAGCCCGGTTTGTTCGCTCCGAGAGGCGCTTAAGTCGCAATCAAATTTCGAGCGCCAGGTGGCGTACAAAGACCAAATTCTGAACGCCAGCAAGCTGCTCGGACAAGACCTGGGCTACGAGCTGTGGGACACGCCCAAGGGCCGCTACTGGATTCCCGCCGGCAGCCGGTATGTTTTGCCCTTCAATCTGGCCGAGCAACAGCGCAAGATCTACGGCACCGGCGATTACGGACCGCACCCGGGCGACATCACGTTGGATTGCGGCGCGAACGTCGGCGTTACCGTGCATGAAGAATTGGCAGCAGGCGCCAAGACTGTCGTCGCCATCGAACCAGCGCCTGAAAATCTGGAATGCCTGCGGCGCAACTATGCGAAAGAAATCGCGTCCGGCCAGGTGATTCTGGTGCCTAAGGGCGTCTGGGACAAAGAGGATTTCCTCACTCTCCGTGTGGATCCGAAGAATTCGGCCGCCGACTCGTTTGTCTTGCAGCGGGAAGGCGCGGTGGAATTGGAGAAAGTCCCGCTCACCACCATCGACAAGCTAATGGCCGAGCTCAAACTGGAGCGCGTGGATTACATCAAGTTCGACATCGAAGGCGCGGAGCCGAAAGCGCTGGCGGGCGCCAAGGAAACGCTCGCGAAATATAAACCCCGGCTCTCTATCGCTTCTTATCATCAACCGGACCATCCCAAGTTGATTCCTGAAGTGGTCCACGCCGCGCGGCCTGATTACCAAATGCAGTGCGGTCCCTGCTCTGAGACCGAACACTCCATCCGCCCCGATGTTTTATATTTCAAGTAGCCGCGGCATCGTTTTTTCCCTTTGCCTTTTCCTGTGTTCCTGCGCCCATCATTTCCATGCGCAAGGCATTGTGCTGGCTATTGACCGGCCCAATCAGACGCTCACGATCTCGCATCGCGCCATACCGGGCTACATGGAAGCCATGAGCATGCCATTTCACGTGGAAGCCGCTCGCGATCTGGAACATCTCACCCCCGGCTCGCGCATCGATTTTCAACTCAAGGTAACTCGCGGCGCCGTGATCGCGCGGCACGTCCATTTCGAGCAGACCGCCGTCGATGGCATCCCACTGCCCAAGGCCGACGACAAGGTCGCCATCGGCGAACGAATGCCTGATTTCACACTGACCGATCAAGCCGGCCGCGCCGTCAGATTGTCCGGCTTCCAGGGCCAACTGGTAGCGGTCGATTTCATATACACCCGCTGTCCCCTGCCCGACGTTTGCCCGCGCCTGTCCGCGAACTTCGCGCGGCTTCAGAAGAGATACGCGGGAAGAATGGTGTTGTTATCCATCACCCTAGATCCCCGCCACGACACTCCCGAGGTTCTCGCTGAATACGCCGGGCGCTGGCGCGCCGATTCCCACACATGGCTGTTTCTCACCGGCTCCGAGGACGATATCCGAAAAGTAGCCGGCCACTTTGGCGTGGTCTATTGGCCTGAAGAAGGAGCCATCACTCACACCTCATCGACAGCCATCATCGATCGCGCGGGCAAACTGGCAGCCTTAGTCGAAGGCACCTCGTTCAGCTCGCAGCAGCTAATCGATCTGGTCGGTACTGAGCTAGGGGCTGCCACCACCAGCAACTAGTGGGCTGTTGTTGCTGAATCTTTACTACTGCCNNGCGTGGCGCGAACACTCGTGTTTGCCGCGTTCACACTCATGCGAACGCATGGGATTTCGATGCTTAAGTTCTTTCGCCGACAGCCCACTAGTAACCAGCAACCAGCCACCAGCAACCAGCCACCTATAACCCGACGCTCTTCAACGCCTCCCGCAGAGCAGCTTCGTCGTGCGCGCCTTTGAAAAAGCGCACGACTTTGCCATCTCCGTCGATCAGAAAAACGCTGGGGATGCTGTGTACCCGATACATGCGGTTCACCTTCATACCGGAATCGTCGAGTGTGTCAAACGGCAGTTCGGCTTTATTCACGTATCCCCGGGCCGTGCCCTTGCCCTCGTCGTTCACGCCGAAGACCAGCAGGCCTTTATCCTTGAATGCCGTATGAATCTTGGCTAATTCAGGGAGTTCGCGCCGGCAAGGGCCGCACCAGGTCGCCCAGAAGCTCAACAGCACCGGATGGCCGCGCAAATCCGACAGACGGATCCGTTCTCCATCCAGTGTCTTCAGCTCGAAATCCGGCGCTGGATGGTTCAGCAGGAACGATCCAGTCTGCCCCGGAATCGGAACCGTGTCCACCAGCTTTGCTTTCTTCGGCGGCTCGAAGACGAAGGTGGAATCCGGCACTTTCCCGCCTATCTGAAAGCTGGTGAAGTTCATCGTCATTTGGATCAGAACCTTCTGATGGTTCGAAACTCTGGAGTTCGCCCAAAGCATGCGGCCGATGTTCAACGTTTCAGGGTCAACCGTCAGATCCACGCGGTTCCTGCCTTGCTGGTTATCCTCCCGCGACACTACTCGCACCACCGGCCACTTTTCCTTCTTGCCCTCAAACTTGACGTCGCCAAATCCGTTCGTGTCGGCGATTGCGGCAGTTTTCGCCATCCCAGCGAGGGTTGGAATCACAAGATGGACGAACGTCTCTGTCAAATCGTGCTCTTGATCAGACCCGCTTCCACTCGAGTCCTCGTCATCTTCGTCGTCGCCTACCACGGTGGCTGATTCCTCCGCCGTGTACTGTTTGAGCTTCGGTACGTACGCCCAGCTCTTTTGACCATCGGAAACCAGTAGATATTCGTCTTTGTTTATGCCTTCGACGCGTAGAAAATACTTGCCGGACAGCCGCGACTGCGTATGTCACTCTGGCCTTCGCCAAAAGCTTCCCAGGCTGTGAACCACTCTGTCCGGCTACTTCCATGTCTCCTTCAAAGGCGTATTCGGTAGCCGACTCGCACTTGGCCGCGACATCTTGAATAACCTTGCGGAAATCGAAGGAAGCATTTTGACTAAGCAATGAGCCAGCCGTACAAAAAGCACAATAAACGAGCGACCACCGGATAAGTATCGACATTTCCTTTAGCTAATCGTAGCAATTGCCAGATGCCAAAAAAAACGCCGGCGCCCGTTTCCAGCGCCGGCGATCATCCAATGCGGTTTGAAACTTGAGACTATTTTGCCGCGGGAGGTGCACCCGGTAGCGTGTAGCGCAGATCGACAAATCCCATGCTCAGATTTGCGTTGGTGGGCGAAGTACCCGTCACCAGCCAGGGATTCCGCTGCACATACGAATACTGGAAGAGCAGGTTGAGAGCGCCCCATCTGGGGTTCTTCGCAAGCGTAATGTTGGTGCCGAACGTAGCTTCCTGAATCGATCGATTCTGCCCGTCGTTGGAAAGTGGACCATATCCGATCAGCTTTCCGTTGGTATCGATTGCCGTATCCTTGCCGATGTAAACGCCGCCATAGTAACCGAAGATGAGCGCTCTTCCGGCGTTGGCTTCAAACCCGGCTACCGTGGAAGCCGAGTGGACGAGCGAAAGGTTTCCATTGGCCCCGATGATGAAGTCCGGCGCCTGTCCGAAAATGTAACGGCCGCCGCCATCGCTATAGTAATTGTTGTCGATGAGGCGGAAGCCCTTGAACAACTCAAAGTTGAAATTGAGTTCACCGCCCCCACCGGCTTTAGTGAAGGTCTGGTAAAGAGTAGCGGGGACCGGACTCGATATACGATTCGTAGACTCCAAGCCCACGAGCTCAATGTGGAACTTGTCGGTCGGATCGAAGGCCAGCTTGGCGATAATATCCGGATGCAGCGCGGAAGAAGAAATCACGCTGGTTCCATTGTTCACCTGGGTTCCGACGATGCTCGCGAACGCCGCGGGAGCTGTGATTGCGCTGCCGCCGTTCCCACCTCCGACATAAGGCTCAGAGTTTTCCAAGGCAATCGCGAAAGCCGCCTTGTCGCCCCAATGGTACGCGCCGCGGAACCCTGGAACGCGTTCCCAGGTCAAGCCCGCCTGGTAATTTACGTCCATGTCTTGGGAGTAGAAAATATCGCCCGGCAACGGCGAGACGCCCCGCCGATTGGGTGTGGCCAGACTCCAGGATTGCCCCGCCAGAAACTCCCAACCGTTTTTCTGGACATCCACCCAGAACAGCCTCAGGCGGAAGACATACGGGTTGCTGCTGACGGCGAGGGCGCCATTGGGCGGATTTCCTAGCTGGCCCAAAAAGTCAGACTCCCAGTATCCCATCACTTTGTAATCCTTGAAACCGGTGTCGACGCGCATGCCGATGCGCGAGTTCTGGGGGCTCAAGCGCGTTTCGCCTATGCTTCCCGTTTGCGTGTTGCTATACGGAATGCTTCCAAAATTCGTACCAATGCCGGAACCTGGATTTGTTGACCGCGTGACTGACGTCATATCCAGGAATCCCACTGGCGTAAAATAGGCGTCGCCCAACTTGAACTGCAGCGGGCTTGATGTGTCGCTGGTACTGGCCTGCGACGGCGGCGTTATGGTGATAGGCGACGGCGGCGGCGTGTTAGGAAATATGGGCGAGGTGCTGGCCACCAACGGCCGCGTGGCAGGATCGAGCGTCCGCGGACCGGCGGCATTCCCTTGCGTGGACGCTTCCGTGCGCCCTGGCTGCTCGGGCTTCGACAATGCGTCCAGCCGGCGAGTAAGTTCTTCAATCTGCTTCTGCTGTTGCGCCAACTGTGCTTTCAATTGAGCGACATCATCGCTATTCTTATCCTGGGCAAACGACACGCCCATCAGACCCAATGCCAGGCCGGCCAGCGTCCCCAGACGCGCCAAGCTTCTTATTGTCATGTTCCTGATCTCCTCATCTGATTTTGAAGGCTAAAATTGCAATTCTTCGCGGCAATCGACCCTTATCCGGCCGAAGCTCGGTTCTTTTAGACAATAGCGGCTCAGGTATTACCGTGTAATGAACACAATGTTACAAACAGGTTAATTTGTTACAGTGGCGGGCGAGTTCGGAAACTCTCACACCAACCTCACAGGCCTGGTATGAACAAGTGAAAAACGGTCAGTGAAATCCACCCCACCAAGGCCGACGCCGGGATAGTCAATATCCAAGCCCAAAAGATGTTGGTCGCGATTCCCCAGCGGACCGCCTTAAAGCGCTGAATGGAGCCGACGCCCGCGATGGCACCCGCGGTGACATGAGTGGTGGAGACGGGCGGCGCCGGGTGCATGAAGTGGGCCGCGAAGATGATCGAAATGGCCGCCGCGGTTTCTGCGCAGAATCCACTGCGCGGCTTCAGCTTGGTCAGCCGGGCTCCCATGGTGTGTATGATTCGCCAGCCACCCGACAAAGTGCCTGCAGCAATCACAGTGTAGGAGGCCATCAGGACCCACAAAGGCACCTCGAACCTGGTCAGATGCTTAGAGCTGACCAGCACGGCGGTGATGATACCCATAGTCTTCTGTGCATCATTGGTCCCGTGCGACACGCTCAACGCCGCCGAGGATACCAGCTGAAGCCTGCGGAAGTACTTGTCCATTCGCTTGGGATTGAAATCGCGGAACAGCCAATAAACGGCGACCATCAGCAGCATCGCGAGAACGAAGCCGATCAGCGGGGCCACCACAATGAAAACCAGGGTCAGTGTCCAGCCGCTCGCGATCAAAGCATCGAAGCAGTGCTGAATGCCTTTGAGACGGGCCACGTGCGCCATGGCTGCGCCCGCGTATCCTCCCAGCAATGCATGCGATGAGCTGGTGGGCAGCCCGAACCACCAAGTGATCAGGTCCCAGGTGATGGCGCCCACCAATCCGGCCAGAATCACCCAGGGTGTCACGAACTCCAGGTGCACCATCCCGGCCCCAACTGTCTTGGCCACTGCGGTGCCAAATAGAAACACAGCGCTGAAGTTGAAGAAAGCCGCCCAAACCACCGCCCAGAAAGGAGTCAGAACCCGCGTGGAAACAATGGTCGCAATCGAATTGGCGGCATCATGAAAGCCGTTGATGAAGTCGAATGCGAGCGCCACCAGAACGATGGCGCCCACCAGCGCGAGTGAGTATTCCATGCGTCAGGAGTTCTTCACCACTACGTTTTGCAAGGCGTCGGCAACGTCTTCGCAGTTGTCTGTGGTCTGTTCCAGAAACTCGTAGATTTCCTTCAGCTTGAGCAACCTGATGGGATCGGTCTCGCTCCGGAACAGCTCGCTGACCGCATCCCGAACCAGTTGGTCGGCCACTTCTTCCAGACGATTCACCTCAATGCAATAAGGCAGCACCGGCTTCTTAGTTTCCAGCGCGACAAAGGCCTGTTCCAGGGCTTGGGCGCAAGAATAAACGATCTTGCACAGCTCCACCACCATGTGCGGAATGGGCTCCATTCGATAGGCCACCATGCGATAGGCGGCATCCTCAATACCGTCCAGCACGTCATCCAAGTGCGAAGATAGCGAGTGTATGTCCTCGGGATCGAGAGGCGTGATGAAGGTCTGGTTCAGGCGGGTGTAGATTTCGTGAATCACTTCGTCGCCGCGCTGCTCCAAAGTCTTGATCATGGCCGCGGCGCTGGCTAGCGCCGAATTCCCCGCTTGCGCCCCCTCCAGCAGCAAACGCGAGGCATCCAGAATGATTTTCGCCTGGGATAGAAAGAATTCGTAGAACCGCTCCTGACGCGGAAAAAGTTGCATATTTTGTGTGGGTTAAAAACCGGCAGCAGCAACGAGTAGTCTATCAAACCAGCCCCCCAGATGCGGCGCCATGCTATCGTCATCGTGATGCAGGCCGTCTCTTGCGCCACTGGCGCTAGCGCCGCCGTATCAGCCAGCTCGATCTGCCGACGGATGCCCAAATTTCCGCTGAGCATCTTTGCTTTCTTGAGACGGGCCGTTCCCAGCCCACCGCGACATGCTCTTGCATCTCGCCTGCGGTTCGAAAGGTTGCGTTCGTGATGAAGAGCCGACGTCGATAAGTACTAGGGGCTGGGGACTGGGGGCTGGGGACTCGTGGCTTGCCATAATGACCAAAGGTCGTCGGCTACGATTTGGCGCCAGGTTTGGTAGTGCTTGCGGATCTCTGCGTCGGGACCGTGTTGGTCGAATAGCCAGATGGATCGGCTAGCGGGCGCAGCCTCGGGGAGTATCCAATTCACGTAAGCGAAATCATAAGTAACGGTGCGGATGTTGGGCGCTTCAGGAATGTCGCGAGCGCAGACGAATGGCTGCGGAACGCCGGATTGCAATAGCTGATGTAGTGTTTGGTCCAGGTTGCGCTGGCTCGCTTCCAGATCGAGAGCCATGCGCGGCGCACTGCGATAGAAAACGTAGGAGACTGGAGCGATCTTCGAAAACTGCAGGCGACCGTAGGGGAAATAGGAGATGGCGAGCGAGAGAAGCACTGCGGCGATCGTAGCCGGCATCCGCACTCTGCCCCCGATCGCGCAGAGCAGCAACAACGGAGGAAAGGCTATCAGCCAGTAGCCGACCCTGCCGCTGTGGATTCCGAGCAGCATGATCAGCGTGGGAATCATCCAAAGCGCGTAGCGCCACCAGCCTGGCACGGTCTTTCGTTGCCACACGAATGGCAATCCAAAAGCGACCAGCCAGGGAGCAAGATTCATGCCGGAATAGATGACGTTGTTCAGGGTCATGCTAAGGTGGTTTCGCAGCGGAGCTCCATAGAACACTGAGGACTTGGAAGCCGCGTCGTGGAACTGGATTGACGTCAAGTGGGAGAGAACACTTGAACCGCCCACGCTATTGGCCAGCGGGACATACCAGGCCAGGAACGCAAGCGTTCCGAGAATCGCGCCCGTGCAGACCGGACGCCAGGCGTGACGCCAGTGGCTGATAGCCGCGACGGCAACCAAAGGAGCTAACAATGCCAGATTGCTCTGATGAAAGCCTGCCAGCAATCCGAGGGCGGCCAAACAGGCAACGATCCTCCACTGCCGCCGGTGAGGATCGAGGAACGCCAGGTATCCGGCCACCAACGATGAGACCAGGTCCGTAATGCTGGGCGACGATATGGAACTGTTCAACGCGACGCCCGGCGCATAAGCCAGCAGCGCGGTACAGGTGAGGGCGGAAACCTGGCTATCGAGGATTCGCAGCGCGAGAAAATAGAAAATCGCCAGCGCCAACAGCGTCATCACGAACGCGACGATGATTTGCGCTCGCATTGCTCCACCAGCCAGCGGCTCGAGAATCCGCGCGCTCAGGACCCACAGGAGATATCCGGGCGGGTGAGGCTGATGCTTGAACACATTGAACTCGGTCATGCCGCGAGCGTATTGCGAGGAGTCCCAATTGAAGGAAAACCGTGCTCCGAAAAAGGGGATGCGGAGTGCCAGCCACAGGATCGCGAGGCCGAGGAAGAGGAAGCGGTGTCTAGCGGGCACGTTTCATTTTAGGGGGTGCATGGTTCCGGTGCGAGTCAGATCGGGTCGATGCGGTAGACCCACTCTTTGCGGGCTTCGCCGTTCACTTGGGCGAGTGCCTGTTCAATGACGCTGTGCGACGGGGCTAGGATGCAGACTGGATCCGTGGCGGCCGCATCGCCAGTGAGCAGGAACGCCTGGCAGCGGCAACCGCCGAAATCGCGCGTGCGGCGGTCGCAGTTCTTGCATGGCTCCGGCATCCAGCTTTCATCCCGGAAACGGTTGATGGCCGGCGATTCCTCCCAGATCCAACGCAGCGGATGTTCGCGCGTGCTCGAAAATTCGAGGCCTGGAATCACTCCCGCGGCATGGCACGGCAAAACTTGGCCTACAGGATTGATCAGCATCTGTTGATGGCCCCAGCCGTTCATGCAAGGCTTCGGATACTTGGCGTAATAATCGGGCAGAACAAAATCGATACGCAGGCGGCCTTTCAGACGCTGGCGTGCGGCTTCCACGATCTCAATGGATTTATCCACCTGGGCGCGCGCCGGCAACAGCGCTTCACGATTCTTGAGCGCCCAGCCGTAATATTGCACGTGGGCGATTTCGACGCGCTGTGCGCCGCTCTGTTCGGCGAACGAGATCATCTCTTCCAGCCGAGCCAAGTTACTGCGATGAACCACCATGTTCAGCGTGAACCCGACTCGCCGCTCGCGGATCATTGCCGCCATGCGCAGCTTGAGAGCGTGGCTGCGGGTTCCCGAAAATTCGTTCGCCGGCCCTTCCTCAATATCTTGGAAGCTTAACTGGATGTGATCCAGGCCCGCGTCGATGAGGGCATCGAGTTTCCCTGGGTCCAATCCGACGCCAGAGGTAATGAGATTTATGTAGAGCCGAGCGGAGCGTCCGGCCTTGACAAGTTCTGCGATGTCGGCGCGCGCCAGGGGTTCGCCGCCGGTGAGATGCAACTGCAGCACGCCCATCTCGCCGGCCTGCTGGAAAATGGAAATCCAATCGGCGGTGGACAGTTCTTCCGAACGTCGCTGCATTTCGAGTGGATTGGAACAATAGACGCAGTGCAACGGGCAGCGATGCGTTACTTCCGCGATCAGCGCCTTGGGCTCATAATTCATACGAGCTCCAGCGCGCCTCTATCGCGCAATCGCGTGAGCAGAGCGATAGTCTCAGTTTCGATTCGCGCGGCGTCCTCTGAGCCGTAGCGGTGCTGCAACTCTTCGACAATTTCGCGCACCGAGCGTTCGCCATTCAAAAGCTCGACGATCTTGCGCGCCGGACCTTGCATACGCAACGCGCCCTCCGGAATCAGCAATAGATCCTCCCGAGCGCCGGCCTCGCTCAGGCGGCATCCTGGCGCAAGACGCAGCACGCTCTCCTGGCCCACCTGGGTCATGCCGGCTGATCCTCGTCAGGGCGGAACGCTCCGGGCGGCGGCCAGCCGGGTGTGACGTAGGCGTAATAGATTGCGTCCAACTGAGCCCAGAGAATATCGCATTTTGCGCTGAGCGCTCCGATCGCCAGTTCTTGCTCAGGACGCGTTTGTGCGTGCTCGGTAACCCAGGCGAGCGCGAATCGCGCATCTTCGGGAGCTTGGGTGAGCCGTGCGTCGAAATAAGCCAAGCCGCCCGAGAGCCACGGATAGTGCTGGTGCAATCGATCGACGCGCAGTGAGATGAGATCGCGCGAGAACATCTCGGTGAGCGAGGATGCTACGGCTTCTAGAAAGCTGCGTTTCGAAACGAGATCAATATAGGCGTTCACGGCATATCGAACAGCCGGCAAAATTCCACGCTCCGCAATCACGGTCTCGCTCGGGACACCCGTGGCTTGCGCCAGTTGAATCCATTTTTCGATTCCGCCGGGGCGCGTTCCGTCGCCATCGTGGTCGACGATGCGCTTGCGCCACGCGCGCCGAAACGCCGAATCTTCGCCGCGAGAGAGGATGATGGAATCCTTGATGGGAATAATGCTCTGGTAGTAATAGCGGTTGAGCGCCCAGGCTTGAAGCTGGCCGTGGGTCAGCTTGCCTTCGTGCATCATCAGATGGAACGGATGCCTGTGATGGTATCGCTCGGCGCCGATTGCTTGCAGCCGGCGTTCAAGCTCAGCGGGCGCCAACAGTTCTTGTTCCTGCACTTCAATCAAAGTGTTATCTCCATTCCGTCCCAGGCCACTTCCCAGCCGGAGTCGCTCACTGTACGTCGCTCCGTGCTGTCGTCATCCAGGATCGGATTCGTGTTGTTGATGTGAATAAAAACTTTCCTCGGCCGCTGGAGGCCGGACAAACGGTCCAGGCTTCCGCCCGCTCCAGAAATGGGGAGATGGCCCATCTGGCGCGCGCTACGGGTGATGCCGGGAATGTGCGAGGGTTCGTCATCGCTCCAGAATGTTCCGTCGAAAAACAGAAAGTCGCAAGTATCCAGGCGTTCGAGCAAGGCGTCCGAGACCGAGCCGACTCCTGGAAGGAAAGCCAACGTCTTACCGGGCCGGCTCGAAAGCCGGCTGCAGGCAGGATTGCCTGCCCCACATTCTGGCGAAACCAACAGGCCGATGGCGGCTTCGGCAGGATTTAATTCTGCGGAGCGCTTGGCGCTCACGAATCCTGGAAAGCTTGCGGTTAAAGGAATAGCTTCCATCCGCGCACCACCGGCTGAGAACGGCCGATCGAGCGGGAGATCATGCCACGCGACTTGCCCGGCGAAGCGCGCCAGTACTCCGAACATGGAATTGTCTTCGGTGAGAATTTTGCGAACTGAAGCAGTGGCGTGGACGCGGAAACAATGAAACTCGCGGAGNNCCGAGGGCCTGGTCCACTTCAGCGCCGGTAAGAATCAGATCGCGGATAGGGGAATGTCGCGCGCCGTTCGCATGCGACGGCCACAGTTCCGGCGTGGCATCGATTTGAACCCGAAGGTCGGGAGAGGCATTCAGCAAAGTCCACTCAGCGGGCGCCGCGCTCCAAGCGAGTTGAGCCTGCGTTCGAGGGACGCCTGAGAATTTGCCCTCACGTACCCGGCGGCAATTAGGACACGCGCAATTCCATTGCGGAAATCCGCCGCCCGCCGCGCTGCCCAGAACTTTGAGGCGCATGAGGAGGGATCAAATTGGGAAGGTAGGAGAAATCGCACGCCGGCAATAAAACACTGCTACCAGCGTGCGACGGTGAGTTAGAAATCGCCGTTGCTGTAAGAATTGATTTCGCAGCTCAAGCAGATTTCTTCAACTTGGGGAGTTTCCCATGTCATGGATGCATCCTTTATGGGTCAGCCAGTTGCTTCCCATGCTTATACTATCAATGGAACCGGCATGCCTGCAAGTGGCTATTCAGAGGGGGGGCGCCCGCTACCCTCGGATGCGGGCAGTACTGGTTTTCGCACATTTCGCGCGTTGCGGCATCGCAACTTCCGGCTGCTCTGGAGTGGTCTGGCGTTCTCGGCGGTGGGAACGTGGATGCAAATCGTCGCGCAGAGCTTGCTGGTGCTGGATCTGACGCATGGTTCGGCGATCGCGCTGGGGGCTGTATCGCTGGTACAAGCGGCAGCTTTTCTGCTGTTTGCGCCGCTGGGCGGCAGCGTGGCCGATCGCTTTGATAAGCGGCGGCTGCTGTTCGTGACGCAAAGTCTCATGATCGTGTTCGCCGTAACAATGGGCGTTCTGACGGCCGTAGGCGCGATCCGATTCTGGATGATTCCGCTGTTAGTCTTCGGCACAAGCGCCACGCTCAGTTTCGACCAACCGGCACGCAATGCATTGATCGCATCGCTGGTTCCAAAAGACGCTTTGATGAACGCCATTTCGCTGCAATCGGCCGTGTTCAATGGCGCTTCCATCCTGGGCCCGGCATTAGCGGGCTTGACGTTAAGCCACCTGGGATACTCGGCGAATTTCTTTTTGAACGCGGCCAGCTTCCTGGCGGTACTTGGGGCACTGTTTTTTTTGAATACCGAAGCTGTTGCGGCCACTCCGCGACCGCAGGGAGGGTTGCTCCGTTCCGTTGGGGAAGCACTGCATTTTATACGGCGCGATGCGGTGCTGCCGTCGGTGGTTTCGGCCTACGCCGCGCTTTTGTTTATCGGTCCGTCCGTGATTTTGATGGTGCCCTTTTTCACTCGGCAAGTTCTGCGTACCGGACCGACGGAACTGGGGCTTCTATTTTCTGCGATTGGCGCCGGCACGGTTGTCGGCGCATTGACGGTGGCGTCCCTGGGCGATCCTCCACACAAAGAACGGCTCGCGTTAGGCGCGATGCTGCTATGGACCGGCGCACTGGCCGTGTTCGGATGGAGCGACAGCCTGCGCGTGGCCGTGCCGGCGTTGTTCGTATTGGGAATGACCCAGAATGCCGCTGGTTCCACCACCATGACGTTGCTGCAGACGCGCGTCCCGCCCGAGATGCGAGGCCGCGCCATGAGCCTGAACACGCTGCTGATTATGTGCATCCGTCCGCTGGGCGATTTTCCGGCCGGAGCAGTGATGGGCTGGTTGGGATTTCGGGAGGCGGTGCTGATCAGTGCCGGTTTGGTCGGTGTGGCGTTGTTGGTGGTTACCGCGCGGGCGGCCATTCTGAGCCGCGACCGGAAGGAAGCGTTACCTGATGGCTAGGGAGTGGCGTTCGTGGTAGCGCTCCCTCCCGGTCGCGGCTCGGAATGAATCGGTGGCGGAATGAATCAGTTGGCGGAACGGATCCGGTGCGCGGAACGGATTCGAATCAAGCGATAATTAATACATGGTGCACTGGTTTCCATTTCCGATCGCGGGAATACCCAAGTTCACCCCTACTGATGTCATCGACATCCTGGTTGTCGCGTTTCTGATTTATCAATTTTTGTTGATTATCCGGGGCCGGAGGGCCGCCCATGTTCTGGTGGGGCTTTGCATTCTGGCCGCCATCTACGGCGTAGCCGTGTGGGCCAAGTTGGAAGTGTTGCGTACTATTCTAGCCACGCTCGCGCCTTTCACCGCCATTGCCCTGATCGTGATGTTCCAATCCGAACTGCGCCGCATGCTGGCGCGGCTGGGGCGGCGGCCGTTCCTCGGAATCAGCCAATTGGAGCGCCGTGAGGTGACCCAGGAAATCTTACTCGCCATCACGCATCTTGCACAAAAGAAAATCGGCGCGCTGATTGTAGTGGAACGAAAAATCGGACTTCGCACGTTCGTTGAAAGCGGCGTGAACTTGGACGCGGCTATCTCGCGCGATTTGCTGTGCGCCATCTTTCACCCCGGCGGTGCGCTGCACGATGGCGCGGTAATCATTCAAGGCGACCGCATTGCTTCCGCCGCTTGCTTCCTGCCGTTGACCACCAACCCACTGCTGGTCGCTGAACTCGGAACGCGCCACCGAGCCGCGTTGGGGATCACGGAAGAATCGGACTGCTTCTCGGTGATCGTTTCTGAGGAGACCGGAAGGATCTCGATTGCCGCATTCGGCGAAATTGAACTGGACGTCGAACCCGATCGCGTGGAACAACTGCTTACGGGACGGCTGGAACGGCGGGATCTTCAGATGTCGACGGCGCTGGCGCAGAACTCGGCCGCGGTGCGACAGCAGAGTTTTGACCGGTCATGAAGTTCATTTTCGGCAACCTCGGCTGGAAGCTGCTCTCGCTCGGGATTGCAGTGGCGCTATGGATCGCCGTAGCGCGGGAACCCGAACTTGCCACTTCGATCGCGGTCCCAATCGAATTCAGAAGCATTCCCGACGACCTCGATATTGGGTCGAACCTGCCCGACCACGTGCGGCTGGAGGTTCGTGGGCCTTCCGGTCGGTTGTCTCACGAAAATCTTTCCGACCTGGCTGTTATTCTGAATCTCTCCGACGCCCGGCCTGGCGAACGCACCTACAACATCCGCCCCTCCAGCATAAATCTGCCGTCCGGAGTAAGCTTCTATCGAGCGCTGCCGTCTCAGATTACGTTGCGATTCGATAAGCTGCTGACGAAGGAAGTAGAGATTGTGCTGGCGCCGTATTCGAAGGGGCCGCCGGATGGGTATCGCGTTCGCTCCTATATGCTGGAACCCGCCAAGACCTTCATCCGTGGCCCGGAGCAGCGCGTGAAAAGCATCTCTCATGTGACGCTGGACGCGGTGGATCTTAGCGGCGTAATCAGCCAAGCCGAATTCCAGACCCATGTGAACCTCGGCGATCCGCAGTTGAGGCTCGAAGTTCCAAGCACGGTCAGACTGAAGATAATCGTGGAAAAAACATCCCAAAAGGAAACGAAATAATGCCGCGTGAGCTATTCGGTACCGATGGAATTCGCGGTGTCGCAGGAAACTATCCGCTGGATCACAAAACCGCGCATGCCGTCGGCGCAGCGCTCGGTAAGTGGGTCAGCGAATCTCGCCAGGGACGCCAGGTAGTAATTGGAATGGACACGCGGGAATCCGGACCATGGCTGGCCGCCGAAGTGGCCGGTGGTCTGGCGGAGCAGGGCATTGCTTCGGATTTCGCGGGCGTCACAACCACGCCAGGAGTGGCTTTTCTTGCAAAGAACGGGCCGTTCGCTGCCGGCGTTATGATTTCGGCTTCGCATAATCCGTATCAGGACAATGGGATTAAATTGATCGGCCATTCCGGCTACAAGCTGCCGGACGAGCAGGAGGAAAAGCTCGAGTCTGACATCTTCTCGCTGCTCCGCGCCGGGTATGCGGGTCCTGCGGCGACGCTCGCGGTGGATGAAGACCTGGACCGGACTTACATCGATCATCTGGCACGCACCATCCCCGACGGGCTCAGTGGCCTCGGGATCGTCGCGGATTGCGCTAACGGTTCAGCATCATTTCTGGCGCCTGAGCTGTTCGAACGGCTGGGAGCGCGCGTGCATCGCATGCATTGTTCGCCAGATGGTCACAACATCAACCTGAATTGCGGTTCGCTGCATTTGGAGGGCTTGCGCGAGAAGGTGCTCGAAGAATCGGCGGATGTGGGCGTCGCGTTCGATGGCGATGCCGATCGCGCGTTGTTTGTATCGCGATCGGGCAAGATCATTGATGGCGATGCTGTACTGCTGCTTACAGCACGGTACATGAAAGAGCGGGGAGAGCTGGCGGGAAGGAACGGCCATCCGGTAGTGGTGGCAACCGTGATGTCCAATCTGGGCCTGGAGCGCGCACTGGCCTCGCATGGGATCGAAATGATCCGGACGCCGGTGGGCGATAAATATGTTCTGGAAGAGATGTTGCGCAGAGAGGCGGCTCTGGGCGGCGAACAATCCGGACACGTAATTTTTCACCAATACGCCACCACCGGCGATGGTATGCTCACAGCGCTGCGAGTCTTTGAAGTAATGCGGCAGTCCGGCGCAGGTCTTGACGAATTGACTCGCGAGCTGAAGGTGTATCCGCAACGCTTAGTGAACGTGCGCGTGCGAAATCGAAAACCCTTGGATGAGTTGCCGGGAGTGACGGCGGAGATTCGCGCGGCCGAAGCCTCCTTTGGAGATGCCGGGCGCGTGTTGGTGCGCTTTTCCGGGACCGAGCCGCTGGCGCGAGTGATGGTGGAAGGGCCCGATCTGGAGCGAGTGGAAAGCTTCGCCAACCGAATCGCTTCACAAATCCGGGTAGAGTTAGGGGCAGAATAGGGGGATGGGAAAATCACTCACCAACCAGGCACCGACTCCCTTACGGTCGCGGCTCGGTAGCACCATTCCGCTTCTTTGGCTCCTATTGATCGCCACAACGCTAGCGGCCCAGACTCCCAAACCCAAAGCTCCCGGAGAAGACTGGGTTCCCTTGTTCAACGGCCAGGATCTCACCGGCTGGGTGAAAATCGGAAATGAAAAATGGGACGTCGAAGGCGGAACCATCCATGGCGTCGCCGCAACCAAGGATTACGGTTATCTGCGGACCGAGAAGAACTTCAAGGATTTTCACTTGTCCCTGCGATTCAAGTGCGAAGGCGACGGCAACAGCGGCGTCTTCTTCCACGCTGAGTTCAAACCTGGAACCGCCGATGTGGTGCAAGGCCCGCAATTCGAGATCGATTGCAATATCGGCCACCATACCGCCGGAATTTATGATGTCGGCCGCCAATGGCTGATCTGGCCGGCGCCCGAAAACGAAACGGTTCTGCGCGCGGACGATTGGAACGAATACCTGTTGAAAGTGGAAGGCAATCGCTACGTCGCGCGGCTGAACGGAATCCAGATGGTGGATTACACCGATCCCAAACCGTTTGGCTCCGATGGCGGCATCGCGCTACAACTTCATTCGGGCGGGCACGGGAACTTCCGGTTCAAAGATATCCTCATTCGCGACCTTTCGAAGCGCCCGTAATGTTCAACCTCGATGATATTCAGAGTGCCCGCCAGCGAATTCAAGGGCGGGTGAAAAGGACGCCGCTGGTGACGAGTCAGGCGCTGAGCGAACGGTTGGGCGCTAGCGTCTATCTGAAGCTGGAGTTGTTTCAAAAAACGGGATCGTTCAAGGTGCGCGGTGCATTCAACAAGGTGTTGAGTATCCCGGAAGACCAGCGCGGCCGCGGTTTGGTTGCCGTCAGCGGAGGGAATCATGCGCAAGCGGTTGCCTATGCCGCCAGCCGGCTTGGACTTCCGTCGGTGATCGTGATGCCGGAAAAAACGCCGCGCAATTATGTGGATGCCACACGAGGCTATGGCGCGGAAGTGGTCCTGGTGCCGAGAGTCCAAGAAGCTTTCCGAGAGATCGCGAAATATGAGAATGACGGCTGGACTTCCGTGCATCCGTTCGACGATCCGATGGTGATGGCGGGGCAGGGTACGGTAGGGCTCGAGATCGTGGAGGATCTGCCGGAGGTGACCGATGTGGTGGTGAGCATTGGCGGCGGCGGATTTATCGGTGGCGTCGCTACGGCCGTCAAATCTCTGAAGCCAGACGCGCGAGTTTGGGGAGTGGAGACCGAAGGGGCTGACGCGATGTCCAAAGCCCTCGCCGCGGGACATCCCGTTCAGCTGGAAGCGATTACCTCCATTGCCCGCACTCTGGGGGCACCTTCGGTATCCGAACGAACGTTGCTGCTGGCGCAGAAATATTTAGAGAGTGTTACGGTGGTGCCGGATTCGGAAGCTGTCAGCGCTCTGCGCCTGCTGTTGGAACGCGCCAAAGTGCTGACCGAACCAGCCGCCTCCTGCACTTGGGCGGCGGCCGAACGTCTGCGCACGCATTTCAGCACGGCTTCTCACGTGGTGCTGGTGCTGTGCGGTGGAAACATGGCCGTTGACGACCTCTGCCGGTACCAAGCGTAAGAACGGTCTAGGGATTGCCATCCTAATCGAGTCCAACGATGTTTAGTAAATAGCGGTCTAGTGAATTCAAGCGTTTGACCGCAGATTAGGAGGCGCCGCCCGAGTCCCACCATGAACAATCTACACAAGAGAAACTCCCGCCAAGGAAATATTACCCGTTCGGCGATCCTTCTAACTCCGAATAGATCCGATCGCCCCTGCCAAGCTCCTGGCTGTGGTCAAACGCAAACTCTTTGGGACAGTCGCCGATTTCGTTCAAACGAGGAATGCCGCCGTGCCCCTCGGGCGCCCGGAATCGGTAACTGTCCCAGATAGTCTTCTATTCGACACTCTCCACATGCCAGCCGTCTCCGTAGCGCTGGAAAGTTACTCGAACCATCTTGCCTTGATCCCTGCTACCTTCTAACGCTAGCTTTCGGCCGTGGCCTTGGATCTGTTCGAACTCAGTCTCAAAGTCCCGAAAAATCTGGCTCGGCTCAAACGACATTCGGACGTCGGCTGCGGCTGTGTTACGCCCGGTTCGACGGATAGCCACTATGGAGACCGGGACCCAGCGTCCGGCCACTAGAGAAAGTTCCGATACACCATCCTGAGTAAGCGCGTCGCCCGCCGGGCCGGGTTCGCAAATCGTTCCCACCTGTGTGTTCTTCTTGCACTGGATCACATGCTCGTCCATTAGTCGTTGATATGCCTCGGATACCGCCGGGTCCTGGTTCTGGAAGTGAGGAGTGGCGCTGAAACTGGTTCGTACCGGATCTGTGGTCCTTTCCCGCAGCAGGTTGAGGGCAGTTTCATAGTCCAGAGGATCTCCTCCGCAGCCCACGAGACATGCCGCGAGAGTAAGTACTATGCAAAATAAGAATAGCCTCATGACTACCGATTAGATATTCTCCCATGGAGAACTGTCAGCTACCTCCTAATTCTCCTACCCATCCATGCCGATGAGAGGGATATGGATGTGTTCGTCGCCCGGCAGCCGATCTTTGATCGGACGCGCCAACTCTATGCTTACGAATTACTTTTCCGCTCCGACGACATCCATAACGAATTCGATGGCACGGATTCCGTTTCAGCGACCACCCAGGTAATCGCGAACAGTCTTCTGACTTTTGGATTGGAGAATGTCGCTTGCGGCAAGCGAGTTTTCTTGAATTTTGACCATAGCCTGTTGACGGGTGGGTTGCACGCCATTCTTCCTCGGGAAACCACAGTTCTAGAGATTCTCGAGACGGTTGAGCCCAACGAGGAACTCATTGCGGCATGCCATGATCTGACCGAGCAGGGTTATACGTTCGCTCTGGACGATTTCGTGGACCATCCCAGCTTTGAGCCGTTGACGCAGCTCGCCAAACTGATAAAAGTGGACATGCGAGCCACCGGCAAGCCGGAGCAGGAGCGGCTTTTGCGAACCTACCGGCCGCGGGGCATCGCTATGGTGGCCGAAAAAGTGGAAACGCACGAGGAGTTCGAATGGGCGAAGAGTGCTGGCTACGATTATTTTCAAGGCTACTTTTTCGCGCGTCCGGCCGTGCTGCGGGGACACCAGATCCCGGCAGCCAAGGTCAACTGCTTGCGGCTGCTTCGCGAGATGCAGTTTGAGGACCTGAATTTCGAACGGCTGCACGCCATTATCTCGGCGGACTTGTCGCTTTCTTACAAACTGCTGCGCTACGTAAACTCGGCGCTCTTCGCGCGTCAGGGCGAGATCCATTCCATCAACCATTCGTTGGCGATTCTTGGCGAGGATGCCATCCGGCATTGGGCGGCGCTGGCGGCGCTGCCCGTTCTAGCCAAAGACAAGCCAGGTGAATTGGTCACCCACTCGCTGGTCAGGGCGCGTTTCTGCGAGAAACTTGCGCAACTGGGTAACGTCAGCGAGCACAGCCGCGGGTTCCTGGTAGGTTTGTTCTCACTGCTGGACGCGCTGATTGATATACCTCTCGAGGAAGCTCTGCATCAGGCCGGCGTCGGGCCCGCCATCAGTGGAGCATTGCTCGGAACGGAGGGTCAAGAGGGTCCCTTGCGGGACATTTACACGCTGGTCTGCCAATACGAAGCGGGCGACTGGAAGGCCGTGACCGCGACGGCGGCGAAGCTGGCCATCAAGCCTCCGTCTATCGGCGAAGCGTATTCAGAATCCACGCTGTGGGCGCAGCAGGCTCTGCATGCTACAGTCCGCAAGGCGAATTCGCGGCGTAAAGTGCGCCATGGTGTCCAGGGGAGCATACAAGTGTTGTGGGAAGACAGCACCGGCCGGGAGCAAATCACAATGGCGCAGTTGCTCAACGTCTCAGTGAGTGGACTGCAGTTGCAAATGGTGGACAGAATTCCTCTTCATACCGCAGTCTCCTGCAGTGCTCCGAAGATGGGCGTTTCCGGGCGAGGCGTGGTTCGTTATTGCAATCCGAGCAAGGGCAAATACGTGATTGGTCTCGAATTCTCGAACGGGACCGGGTGGCGGGAACCTGCATGAAAAAATAGCAACGACCGGTCGCTTACGCTCGCGGTTCGGAGAGAATGTTACCGAACCGCGACGGGGATCATTCCGATTTCTTCACAACTAGCGCGCGAATTTCCGCCTGGGCGCAAAGCTTCGAACATGCCGGGTACGGGGAGCGATGCTTTCGCTGACACGCACCGGCTCCTGCACCAATCCTGACGGCACCTGCCGGCGCGTGAGTTGAAGATCCAACAGCCGCTCGATCTTGCGGATTTCGCCGCGCTCACTCCGGGTGCTGAAAGTGGAAGCAGTGCCGCGAGATCCCGCGCGCCCGGTTCGACCGACGCGATGAATGAAATCCTCGGGAACCTGCGGCAGGTCGTAATTCACAACGTGCGCGATTCCTTCGACGTGCACTCCGCGCGCGGCGACATCGGTGGCCACCAGCACGCGATAGCTGCCATCCTGGAATCCACGGAGAGCCAGGTTGCGCTGAGACTGCGTGCGGTTTCCATGAATGCTGGTAGCTTTCGATCCGCTGCGCTCCAATTTCCGCGCCAGACGATCGGCCCCGTGCTTGGTGCGGGCAAACACCAGAAACGATCCGCGCTCTTCCTGGAGCATCTTCTCCAGCAGACTGAGCTTGCGATCCTGCTCTACTTCGTAAACGTGCAAGTCGATCTCTTCGGCGGGTTTCGTGGTTGAACCGATGGCCACGCGGACGGGATTCTTCAGATGCGCGTGAATGAGGTGGGCCACCGAGGATTCGATGGTCGCCGAACAAAACACGGTCTGGCGCTCTGCGGGCAACGCGGCCAGGATTTTTTTGATGGTGGGAAGGAAACCCATGTCGAGCATCCGGTCGGCTTCGTCCAGAACTAGCGTGTGAGCCGAACCCAGCTTTGCCAGTTTGCGATCGAGGAAATCGACCAGCCGTCCGGGCGTGGCGATGAGCACTTGCGCGCCCTTGCGAATCGCCTGCAGTTGTTTTTCTTCGTTCAGACCGCCCACTACCACGGCGGCGCGGATACCTGTTCCGGCCGCGATCTTCGAGAAAGTTTCGTTGGTCTGTATCGCCAGTTCCCGGGTGGGGCTGAGAATCAATGCCTTCACGCCGGGCAGGTTGCTCTGTTTAGCCAGCCGCTCTAGAAGAGGAAGGAGAAAGGCAAGAGTCTTACCCGTGCCGGTTTGCGCGGTAATCACAAGGTCGTGGCCGGCGAGTTGTTGCGGGATGGATAGGGCTTGCACAGGTGTTGGCTCGACGAATCCGTGACGGGCCAGATTGCTCTGCAAGACAGCAGAGAGCGGGAGATCGGAAAAGTTTTTCATTCTTAAGTTGAGAGACGGGAATCAGCGAGCCGGACGAGAACGGGAAACAACAGAGGGCGCGATTTGACTACCGGTACATTTTGAGTATAGCGCGTTTTATGGTAGCCGCGTCAAATCGTAAGAATTACCGGCAGTTAGGCGAGCCCGTGGCGATTGTGCAACGTTACAGCTGGTGAAGGTTGCGGCGAGCCGTACGGCTTCAATACTGTGGGCGCATCTGTTGCTGGCACTTCACTTGCCAGTAAGTTGATTGTGGCTGACGCAGCCGAGCGAATCCGTGTGCAGTTCATAAGGCAATCGGTAGCGCAGGTCTGCCGGCAGGCCTTCACCTCCCGCGAAGAGGCACTAATCGCAGCCAAGGAACTACGCCGATACTTCGGTTGGGTGAGGAACACGTTGCCGCCCACGGTTCAAGAACCTCTCCTTACTGAAATCGAATCGTTGTGCTCATTTCTGGGCGCTCCGCCTGACCGTTGATTCACACGCCCGTTCGTTCATACCGTGAAAATTCCGACGGCCTGGTTGAGGCTCACGATCGCATCGCGGCCTGGCGCTGGTGAATATTCGTGGGCGATGTAGCCGCTGAAGCCCAAGTCGGCGATGGATCGAGCGATGAAGTGGTAATTCAATTCCTGGGTGTCGTCGATTTCGTGGCGCCCCGGATTGCCCCCGGTGTGGAAATGCCCGATCCACTGGAAGTTGTCGCGGATGTTGCGCACGATGTCTCCATCCATAATCTGCGCGTGATAGATATCGAAGAGGATCTTGATCCGCGGCGAATTGACGCGCTTTACAACATCCACGCCCCAGCCGATGTGGTCGAACATGTAGTCCTTGTGATCCACTTTGCTGTTCAGGTATTCAATGCAGATATTGACACCACGATCCTCGGCGTGCGCCTTAACGCGGTTGAAAAACGCCACGCAATTGTCCACGCCTTCCGCGTCCGGCATTCCTTTCCGTGTTCCGGACAAGGCGATAATGCTCGGGACTCCATTCGCGGCGCTCTCTTCGATGGCGGCATGCGTGCGCTTTTCGAGAGCGTCGTGGCTTTCCTTTCGATTGATGCCGTCAGAGATTGTGCCGCCGGGACCGGGCGGATACATGGTGGGAATCAGACCGTACTTTTTGAGCGTCGGCCAATCATTGGGTCCGATGAGATCGTAACCTTTCGCGCCGGCGCGGGCAGCTTCGCGGCAAGTGTCCTCGAAGCTCATGCCGCGGCCAAATACGCCGCGTGTCACGCATTGCTTCAGGCGGCCGGTGCTAGCGGCGGGTGCGGGAGTTTGTGCGGCGGCGGTTGAGAGGGCTAGAGCGGGGAGGAATTCTCGGCGGCGCATGTGTGTGTCCTCGTGTTAGAGAGAATAGCGCAAAGTGCGGGGCGCTAGCGTGCAAAGGTGGGAGACTGAAGTTATGAAGCCAATAGACAAGAAAGTCAACGAAGATATAAAAGAAGGAAACATCCCCAAGCCGGTTGAAGACCTTCCGACCGAATGGGAGAAAGAGGATCGCGAGATTGAAGGCGCGAAGCCGGACCTGGGGGAAGTGGAAGAAGATCCGTCGGAATTGTGATAGAGGTGCTCTGGAACCTGGGACACTCGTGGATCTTCTCGCAGGCTGTCGCGAGGTCGTGCACTCCGCCATGATCGCAGAGGATTGAAGTTTCCGGGAAGCACAATCTGGTGGACGAGCTTGTCATCGACTATACTGAGCGATTGGACCTTCGATTTTCGCGTAGAAGGCTTCTGGCGGCCG
Source organism: Bryobacterales bacterium (assembly GCA_003166875.1). GTDB lineage: Bacteria > Acidobacteriota > Terriglobia > Bryobacterales > Bryobacteraceae > Palsa-89. The sequence continues at coordinate 24,243 of PMUN01000204.1, forward strand.
CCGCACTGGGGGGAATCTGCCGCGGCGGAAGTTTGTTGCGCGCCGAGCCAGCTCGCGCGATCGGCCCCATCTTCGAGGAGATACCGCCCGAGACCAGCGGCATAACTTGGGTGCACGAGAACGCCAAGTCGCCGGAGCGTTATCTGCCGGAAAGCCTCGGCCCCGGCTGCGCTTTCCTGGATTACGATAACGACGGTTGGATGGACATTTACCTGGTCAACAGCGGTCCGTCCGATTTCTACACGCCGAAACAGCCGCTCCGCAATGCGTTGTACAAAAACAATCGCGACGGCACCTTCACCGATGTCACCGAAAAAGCCGCGGTAGCGGCAGGCACAACTTTCGGTATGGGCGTGGCGGCGGCCGACTACAACAACGACGGCTACCCCGATTTGTTCGTCACCGCGTATGGCCGCTCGATTCTTTATCACAACAACGGCGACGGGACGTTCACCGATGTCACCGAAAAAGCCGGCTTGGCCGTGTCCGGCTGGACCACCAGCGCCGTCTGGTTCGATTACGATAACGACGGCCGTCTGGATCTGTTCGTGTGCAGCTTCGTTGATTACACGGACAAACCTTCGTGCGGCGCCAACAAGGCGGGCCAGCGCTATTACTGTATTCCGCGCCTGTTCAAGCCCACCCACAGCTTCTTGTTTCACAACAACGGCGACGGGACATTCACGGACGTAACGCGCGGCACCGCCATCGAGCGCGCCATGGGGAAAGGCCTGGGCGTAGTGGCCACCGATATCAACAACGACGGGCGCATGGACCTATTCGTCGCCAACGATACCGTGCAGGACTTTCTTTTTGTGAATCGCGGGAACAACAAGTGGGATGAGATTGCGCTCATGGCGGAAGTGGCCTACAGCGAGAGCGGCCGGGCGCGCTCCGGCATGGGCGTGGATGCGGCCGACATCAACGGCGACGGCTGGGAGGACTTGTTCGTCTCCAATATCAATGACGAGATGTTTTCGCTCTACACCAACAACAAGAACGAAACCTTTTTCGACGCCGCGCACAAGCACGGCATCGCGCAGGAAACGCGCCTGCTCAGCGGCTGGGGGCTGAAGTTTTTCGACTACGACAACGATGGCCTGGTGGACCTGATACTCGCCAATGGCCATCCCGACGACAGCATCGAGTCAAACTACGCACGGGTGAAGTACAAGGAGCCGCTGTTGCTTTACCACCAGGAGCAAGGGCTGCTGCGCAATGTCACATCAGATGGTGGGCCGGCTTTCTCAAAGCCCCTGGCCGCGCGCGGCCTCGCGGTCGGCGACTACGATAACGACGGCTTCGTGGACGTGCTGGTAGGCGCCAACGGCGGCGCACCGGTGTTATTGCACAACCGCTGTGGTTCCGGCAACCATTGGTTAGGCGTAAAGTTGGTGGGGACAACCTGCAACCGGGACGCGATCGGCGCCCGGCTCACCTGGTCAGCCGGCGGGGTGAATCGAAGCAGGCTCAAGAATAGCGGCGGCAGCTATCTGTCGTCGCACGATCCCAGAGAAGTGCTGGGGTTGGGCGCGTCTTTGAAGATCGATTGGCTGGAAATCAAGTGGCCGTTGCCTAGCGGGAAGGTGCAAAGGTTTACGGATCTTCCGATAGACCGCTACGTAACCATTGTCGAAGGGAAATCAACCGTCGAGGGTTGAGTGTAGCGAAGTGGGGCGGACCCCCTGGTNNGGACCAGGGGGTCCGCCCTACATCAGTGCACGACTTTCTGCGATCCCGCGACTCCCGTCTCGATCTCCTGCTTCATCTGCCGGACCTTCTCGGAGGCTTGCTCGTGGAGAGCCAACTCGCGTTGCGCCTCTTCCGGATGCCCGGTGCGGCGATAAGCCGTACTTAAGTAAAAGTGGGCCGCCGGATTGTCGGGCCGAAGCTTGGCAGCCATCTGCAGCGGCGCGACGGCTTCGGCATTGCGGCCGTCCTCCAGCATCGCTCGGCCGAGCCCGATGAATGCGTCGGCGAACCGGGCATCCAGCTTGGTGGCGCGCTCGAAATGTCCAATCGCTTCGGGGAACTGCTGATCCTGCCGGGCGAGTTCGCCCAATATGTACTCGGCGCCGGCGTTGGAGGGATCAACCTTGAGCTCCTCCTCAAACTCGTTCTGGGCCGCTTTCTTGTTTTCATCCGTTTTTGGACCGGAAAGCACCAGGCGGCCGACGCGGTAATGGATGCCGGGCAAGGCCGGGTTTCTCTTCAGGACTTCGCGATACTCCGCAATCGCTTCGTCCCATTTGCCCTGCGCCTCGAGCGCCTCTCCGTTCAGCAAACGAACCTGGTAGGAGGTTGGCGCCGAGACCATGAGTTTCTGCGAGGCACGGATGGATAGATCGGAATAAATGTGCACCGTCGCGTAGAGAACTTCGGGATCGTTCGGAAAGCTATTGCTCAGGCCGCGCAGAAAACCCGCGGCGCTGTCCAGGTCGTGAAGCGACATGCCGCAGTGAACGCCATCCAGGCCCAGACGCTTCTTGGTTTCCGGATCCGTCGCGTGCGCTGTGGCCGTTTTCAGCAGCGGCAACGCTTCGCGGCAATGTACGGATTCGGCAAGCTGCTCGATGGATGCAACAGAGTTCGCAGCGGGAGTTTGAGCGAACACGATGGCAGTGGTGAACCCGCCAACCAGAATCAACCGTCTCACAACTTTATTGTACGAAGGAAACCGAGCCGCGACCGGGAGGGAGCGTTACCACGAGTTTCGCTAGCTTCGCGTTCGTGGTGGCGCTTCCTTCCGGTCGCGGCTCGGTTATTTCGTCCACACTCAGAAGTGATACTTAAATGCGAACTGCACCTCGCGGCCGCTGAATTGATTGGAACTGTTCAGCAACCCCAGTTGCGTCCCCACACTCGTATTGGGAGCATTCAGAATCGGATGGTTTGTTAGGTTTATGAACTCCGCGCGCAGATCGACGGCGTGACGCTCGGTAATCTTAAACGTCTTCGACACGTTGAAATCGAACGTCGTCAGGCCCGGCCCGCGTACCGTACCGACACCGCAGCTACCAAAAGTGCCGTTGGCGGGTTGCGCAAAAGCACTGGGGTTGAACCATTGATAACCAGATCCCACAGATGGAGACGCGTTCTGCGTGCCCAATATATCTACGGGAGAGATGCAATCCGCGCGCGGACCGCGGGATGTAGTATTCGAAGCGTCGTTGGCCCCTATGGTCAACGGGAAGCCGGTATGGAGGCTCAGGATGCCGGCCATCGTCCAACCACCCACCACGGCGTCGAGCGCTTTGTTCATATCGTTGCCGAACGTGCGACCGCGGCCAAACGGGATGTCGTAAACCGCGTTGCCGACGAAGAGTTGGTGGGCGTCATAATCGCACGGCCCCCATTCCGCCGCTGCGTCGTAGATGTTCTGGTAGTACCAGTTGCTTTGCGAGGCTTGGCCGCCCTGGCCGTAGTAGCCCATATTGTTGGTCATGCACTTGGAGTACGTATAAGCCACCTGATATTCCAGGCCTGAACTCAAGCGCTTTTTCATCGACATTTGCAGCGCTTCGTAATCCTGGTTCCCTATCGAGGCTGTACCCGAGATCTGCCCGATCTCGCTCAGCAGCGTGGGATTGCCCGACAGGTATTCAGTGGGCGACACGGTACCGTTCGGGTTCAATACACTCTGGTCGTACGGCATGGGGACCATCAGGTGCGTGGCGCGCTGCCCTACGTAGCTGGCCTGAACAACGGTAGTCGTGTTCAGTTGATATTGCAGAGTCATGTTCCACTGATTCGACACCGCCGGCCGAACATTGGGATCCCAAACGCGTAGCGTAGCGCCAATCAACTGGTTCGACGATTGGCTGAAAGGCAGGAAGCCCTGGTCGAGTGTCGAGCCGGGCTTCACGCCGAAAAGGGCGGAATTGGTGTACTGGTCGTCGTTCTCGTGAGCGAAGGGCGGGTTGATGGGCAACCGCAAGTTCGTGCCCGTTCCCTCCAAATAATTCGAAAGCGTGTAGCCGGCGCGCACCACCAGCTTGCCACCACCGGGGGTCCAGGCTACGCCAAGACGCGGCTGGAAGTTGGTGATGCCGTTGTACTGGTTGTAAAGCGCATTGCAATTGTTGTACGGACAGCTCTGTCCGGAGAGGTATTCCTGACCGGTCACGAGGTTGAAGTTCGCCTGGCGATTCTTGACTTCATCCCAGGGCGTGTGCAACTCCCACCGCAATCCCAGGTTGAAGGTCAGGTTCGAAGTCACGCGCCAGTCGTCCTGAAAAAATGCGGCGATGGAGTTTGAACGCTGCCCCCAGGTACCGCCGTTGACGCCACCCTGAATCTCAGAAGGAAGGCCCAATAGAAAATCGGCCTCGGCCAGGCCGCTGCCGTTACCGGACTTTGTCGTGGTGGAGGAGGTTGTATATTGGCCGTTGAAGTTGAAGGTCCCAGCTTCCCCGTTATTGCCGGAGTAGAAGGTATCCATGCGATAGCGATACCCCTGGAAGCCGATGTGCATCGTGTGCGAGCCCTTGGTCCAGATTATCGTGTCCTCATAGTGGATCACGGTATCGGCGAAAAGTTGATAAATGTCACTGTTGCCGATGGTGGCCGCATTGCCGCCCTGGAAATTCATGGCGGGCAGGAAGGCCGATGGCACCCCGGGGATACCAACGGTCTGCCCAAAACCGCTGACAGCGCCGCCGGCGGCGCCGTTTGAATTGTAGACGTAATTCACGCCAAAGCGAACTTCATTCACCAGCGAAGGGCTGATGGTCCGCGTCCAGTCCATTACACCGGTGTGCGTGGGGGCAGTGGAGAAACTGTTGTAAATCAGAGGCAGGGTGTTAATCGAGGGGTTGTCGTACCGGCTCTCGGAAAATCGCAGATAGAAACGGTCTTTGTCGGAGATGTTGTAGTCGATTTTCACATCGCCTTGGTCTCCGTTGATAAAGGTGTTCTGCGCGTATTGATAATTGTTCAGTAGGCCGCTGTTGATCGGCGCGGGATAATACTGGGAGGTTAAAATCTTCTCCGCCGCCGGACTGAATAGCGACGCGGGAATGATATTTCCAGCAAATGGCGCGCGATTACCGCTGCTGGTGACTGAGAACGGATTGTAGAGCTGAACCGGGGTCCCTAGTGTCAGGAGTTGTGAAAAATTGCCCTGCCGTTCCGCTGCCGTGAACAGCGAAGTGGTTTGGATGCTGGTGGGCGTATCATCGCGCGACCCTTGATAGTCGATGAAGAAGAACAGCTTGTCCTTCTTGATGGGCCCACCCAGCGTTCCACCGAAATTGTTCCAGCGAATGGCAGCGCGCGGTGCGCCATTAAAATTATTCGACCAATCGTTGGCGTTCAACACGTTGTTGCGGAAGAACTCAAAAGCGCTGCCATGGAATTGATTGGTGCCGGACTTCGTGGTAGTGCTGATGATGGCTCCCATGAAGTTGCCGAACTCGGCCGGAGCGTTGTTGGTGATCTCGTTAAACTCCTGGATGGCGTCCACGCTGGGCGCGTAACCGACATCGTTTTCGGATACTTGGTTGTTGTCTAAGCCGTCTAACATGAAATTGTTGGCCTGTTCCCGGTTGCCGTTTACGTTGGGGCGTCCACTGTTCATGGTGGTCTGGCCGTTCTTGAACGTGGACGGATCGGGGTGAATGCTGCCGGGTGCCAGCAATGTTAGCTCTACGTAATTTCGCGTCGCCAACGGCAGATCCTCGTTGGTGCGTGCGTCAATGTTCTGGCCGAGCTCGGTGCTCTGGGTCTGGAGCAACGGCTCCGTTGAGGTCACCTCCACGGTCTGCGAGAGGCTGCCAACCTGCAGCTGGAAATCCAATCGCCCCACCTGGTTCATTTCCATTGTGATGTGCGACTGCGTGGCTGTGGCGAAGCCTTCCTTTTCCACTTTCACGTTATAGGTGCCAATGGGCACGCGGGGAATGTTGAACGCCCCTTCACCGTTGGTAGTGGTGGTCCACGGCGTGCCGCGATCAGTGTCGATGGCCGTCACTTTGGCCCCCACTACCGCGGCGCCTGTCGGGTCAGTGACCTTACCGGTAAATGCGGCGGTTACCTGTTGGCCCCAAGCGGTAATCGTAAGGCAGCCAACCATGGCGGCGAACAAAACTAGCGATGTGATCCTCTTCATGAGACCTCCTGTGCGAATAGAGTTCATCTGGGCAGAGCAAGGTAATGGCCATTGCGTGTCAAACCTGAGCCGCAGACTTTCCCCGAGCGCTAGTATCTTCACCCTAGTCAGGCGGTGCTGGCAACGTTAAACTTTGTCACCGTAGCGTTAGGACCAGATCTGCTTTTCAATCAGCGGTTTGTTTGCTCATTGAAACATGATTTAGTAGCGGTGTTACGATGGTGTTACGGTTCCTAAGTTCCCTGCGCCGCTATGAAAACTGTGGGGCCGAGCTCAAAACAAAAATGGCATGCATGGGGACAAATACGGAATTACGGAGTTCTACCCCCTTCCAATTATGAGAAATGTCAGGCGAGCGAGTGGATGGGTACCAGGCGCTCTGGACTGTTGTGCGTCTGTTAACATCGGTAAGTAAGGAAAGTGAAGCCTCTCGTGAGTGCCCTCCAGCCAGTTCGATTGCGCCCACCAGAGAGTAAGCCAGCTTGGCGAGCACGGTTGAAACAGGCCCTGCTGCGGAGGAATCCCCGGTACCGTGAGCTGGAGCGCATAGTGGCCAGCAGCGCGCTCTCGCCCGCACTGGTCAAGCTCCTGCAATTCATCGTGGCAGAGACACTGGAAGGGCGCGGCGACCGGCTGACAGAATCCTTCATTGCCGAGAAGGTTTTTAATCAACAGGAATTCGCGCCGAGTGAGAAGTCCGTGGTGCGAGTGGAGAAGCGGCGGCTGCGGGAGAGGTTGAAGGATTACTACGAGGGACCGGGGAAGGATGATCCGCTGATCATCAGTCTGGGATCGACTTTCGTGCCAGTTTTCTCGCCGCGAGGGAGTGACGTTCCCCAAAGCGAGCGGCGGAAGTTTTCGTGGCGTTGGGTGATTTCCGTGGCCGCAGCAACTTTAGGCGTGGCGGCTGTGGTCACATGGATCTTGTTGCGGCGAACAGCGCCGGAAGACTTCGCGCTGACCCAGCTGACCTATGACAGTGGTTCCACCACCGAGCCGGCCATCTCACCCGACGGAAAACTGGTGGCTTACACGTCGGACCGGACCGGGGAGGGCAATCGGGACATCTGGGTACAGAACATCGCCACCGGCGACCGAGCCCGCATGGCAGCGGACCCGGCGGATGACGATGAACCCTCATTTTCACCGGACGGTTCCAAGGTTGTGTTCCGCTCGGACCGTGACGGCGGCGGTATTTACACCGTAGCGATATTAGGCGGGGAACTAAAACTGATCGCCAGAAGAGGCCGGGGGCCGCGCTTCTCTCCGGACGGCCAGAGGATCGTGTATTGGGTAGGGGAATCCTATTTCGTGCGCACCCAAGTCTACGTCGTTGCGGCCACGGGAGGCACGCCGCGGCAAGTGCAGCCGAAATTCTATGGCGCGCACGATGCGGTTTGGTCGTCGGATGGAAAATACCTGTTGATCTGGGGCCAGCGCAGCGAATCCTCCGCCCCGGACTGGTGGGTTGCGCCCGTGGACGGAGGCGAACCGGTGGAAACCGGAGTTTTCGCGACGTTTGCACGCCAGAATCTTTTGGCGGGCGGGCCGGCTGCGTGGGTGGACGACCAGGTTTACTTTTCGGCACGCCGCGACACCACCAATCTCTGGAAGACAACCATCTCGCCGCGGACCGGCAAGAGCAGCGGCCGGCCCCGGCGGCTGACTTTTGGAACGGGGCAGGAAGGCGAACCTTCGGTGGCATCGAACGGCAACCTTGTTTTTTCCAGCGCGGCGACTAGCACCAATGTGTGGCGCCTTCCGATGGATCTGAAGCAAGGCAAAGTAACCGGCAACCTGGAACGGGTGACGCGCGACCTTTCCACCGAAGTGTTCCCCTCCATTTCGGCCAACCAGCGGCTGGCGTTCAGCGCCGACCGGTCCGGCAAGCGGGAAATCTGGGTGAAGGATCTGGCGATGGGCAAGGATACGCTGCTGGCCACAAGTTCGTCGGAGTTCGACTCACCGAAAATAACGCCCGATGGGTTGAAAGTGGCGTATGCGGTTGCGAGCCCCGGTTGGGCCATCCACGTGACCTCGTCGACTGGCACAGAAGACAGGGTCTACCAGAACGGTGGCCCTCCCCGTGCCTTTTCGGCGGACGGAACAAAGCTATTGTACGAAGCCAAGTCGTGTTCGCCATATTGCGTGGGACTGTTGGACTTGAGCACTGGCAAAACCGAGGAATTGATCCGGCATCCCAAGCTAGCGCTCTATCCGGAGTCTTTTTCTCCCGATGGCGCATGGGTGGCGTTTCAGGCGCGGCCGGTGGACAACGATTCCAACCGAACCATCTACGTCACCACGTTCGACGACGGGCATGTGGGAGGGCCGGACACGTGGATTCAGGTTACCGATGGCAACCACATGGACCGGGAAGTAAAGTGGTCACCGGATGGCGGCTGGCTGTATTTCTTATCGGAGCGCGATGGATTCCGATGCATCTGGGCCGAGCGGCTGGACCGCATGTCCAAGCACCCAATCGGCGAGCCGTTCCCGGTATATCATTTCCACCATTCGCAGCAATCGTTGACGAGTCTGGGCAGTCCGGGCAAAGTGGGATTGTCGGTGACGAGCAACGGGTTGCTGTTCAGCCTGGCGGAGACCACCGGAAATATTTGGATGGCGCGCGCGCGGAAGTGAACGACACGTGTTTTAGAGCGTTACCGAACCGCGACCGTAAGGGAGTTCCCATGGGCCTGGTGGCACACCAAAGGTGATGAAGACGCCCGTGGCGCACGCACTCTGCATGCCGCGTTCACACTCGTGTGAACGCTTGGGCTCGGTCGCCACGGGTGTTCGCAAGAGTGCGAACACGGCACGCAGAAGTGCGTGCGCCACAAGCGGGTTGCGTGCAATCAATAATTCGGACCCGCGTCTTCAACGAAGCCGGTGCCTGCGTCGATTCTTTCAGGCAGCGGAACGTACGGCGGAAAGTCATTTACGTCCGCGTGGCGCCTCGTGGCCGTGCGGGTCATGCATCGCCTGGCCGTGAAATTCTGCTCGGTGTTCGGCTGGGTGTTCACCTCGTGCGGGCGTTGGCCCATGATAGCCCTTGCGATAGTCCAAGTGATGATCAACGTGTCCGTAGAAGTGTTCCGGACCATGAAACCAGGGACCCGCGCCGATGAACACACCGCCTGCGAACCACTCCGGCCCATAATAACCGTCCGGCGCGCAGTTATAAGGAGGTACCTCGTAGTACCCGTAAGGACACACAGGCGGCTCGCCGATAGTAACCGCGACCTGTGCCTGCGCGCGATTACCGTTGGCTAAAACGATGCCAATACCAACAGCTAGGAAACAAAGGTTCTTTAACATCTGCGTAGTTTCTCCCTCCGCTAAGTAAGACGAGCAAACGGAATTCATGTTTCAAGCCGTCTTCTGAAATTCCTGACCGAGAGTCGCGCCGGCGATGACCTTCAGTGCGAGGACTGCCTTGAAAGATCGATCACCGCATACGTACTCATCTCGGGCACCGTGAATTCGGTGGCTCCGTCCGCGGTTCGAAAGTCTTCGAGCTTCAGATCCGGCTTGTCATATGCAGCGACTTGCCAGCTCGGATAATTTCCCAGGACGCGCACGCGGAGTCCAGTTACTGGCCGGTTTGCATAATTCAGCAGATGAATTCGAACGCGGTCGCCCGTGCCTACCAAGCGCGCGATCACCACTTCGCTGCCGTACACACGCAGCAGCCGTTTTTCGTCGGTTAGTTCGGCGCGGATCTTCTGCGCTAGCCCGCTCGGGTCGGCAGCCTCGGATTTCGGATACTCCTTAGAGCCCAGCCGAATGTTCAGATCGAGGTGCGGGCCTGGCGCCGTCACGATGCGGTACAGGAGATTGCGGCGGCTCAGCATGTTCATCAGCTCGCCGGTATCCTCGGAGCCGTCGTCGATCACGCCAATGTTGGCCATCGTGGGCAGTTCGCGCTCCGGTATTTCGCGCAGGAACTGCAGCATGCGCTGGAAGATCGCGGCCCCTCCGGTATCGGTGTGAATATCCGCCTTCGCGCCGTAGGTAAAAGCTTCCGCCGCCGCCAGGGCCACACTCGCAGCCGGTACGTCGTAATAATAACGGCGTGCCGGCGCGCGCAGTATTTGCCAGCCGTTCGCATCGATCCACGGGCTCCTGGACGCAGAGGCTTCATTGATGCGGTACTCCACCTTGGGAACCTCCAGCTTGACGGCGTCGGCATCCGCCGGTCCCACGGAGAGTGCAGGGAGAATTGCGGCCAAAAGAAGCGTCATACTTCGATATTTGTTACCGCGATTTGCTTGAGGTCGTACACGCCGAGGCCGAGATGGCTTGCGTATTCGATGTGTCCCGGCTCGCGGATGAAACTGCCGAAGTGCGGATCCAGACGGCCTGGCTTCACGTTATCCATGGAACGATCCCAAATGGAAAGCGCGCCTTCGGCTTTGCGTTTGTTCTCGATGACATCCAGCAGCAGGCGATCGATGGCCACAGGATCGGTGCCGAACACGATGGTTTTAGGATAGAACCGGAACTTGGGATCCTCCGAAAATGGCCCGCCGTGCCAGACGCCACGCAGGCCGTCCATGATCTGCAGGACCGTGCGTGAACGAAGCGGCTCCACCGCCGCCAGCGTGCCGATGAAGCTCAGCGTGTTGGTCTTCTCGCGATTGTGAGAGCGCGCGACGTTTGAGAAATTGCCGTAAGCGATGTTCTTCAGGCAGCCGGTGACCCCCGCCGCGGCGTGATCCTTCATGTTCGGCACGTTGATGATTTTGGTGAAGCGCTCCGTCACCAGACGAATCATGTTCGAGCGCGTGTCGTCCTCGCCGAAGAAATTGGTCTCGACGTACGTATTCGGATCATAGCTGGCCGATGAACCACGGGTGGTCTCGGCCGCGATGATGTTTATTCCAGCCGGAACGGAGCGATTGTAACGGACGCTCGAGAGTTGATCCTGGAAGCGCTCGTAGATGTAGATATTGCGGGCTGGGATGCCGAGCGCGATCAGATTGTCCACGATTCCGCCCACCACCTGCCGGGCTGAATAGATCTTCGGCGCGCCGGAGCAATTCACTTTTATGCCGACGACATCGGTGGCATCGAAGAAATTTGCCCAGGCATCCCGCTCGTTCTTTGCGCCGGTGAGCGAGCGCATGCCGCGCGACAGCATCTCTGCGACGGTGGCCTCATCCACCCTGTCAGTTGCCGAGTCGACGGACTTTTCCGAATGCACGCGCACTGCTTTGCCAGCGAATGGTCCGGGCATTCCGGGTTTCGGGGAGGGTGCAAAGCGGCTCACGACGCGGTATTTGGGGATATCGGTGGCAGTGGCTGCGCTAGCGCTGGCCATGGCAGCGAGCTGCAGAAAATCGCGACGATGCATAGAGACAAGATACCGCAACTGCCTTTGGTGTGTCTTACGAAAAACCGAGCCGCGACCGGCAGGAAGCGCTATCCGAACTCGAGAACTAGCGGCACTCGTGTGCGGCTAAATCTCTCGGGATGGTAAAGACAGGCTATTGCTTTACGGCAATGGCCGAGATTTCGATCTTCGCTCCACCGATCAAGCCCGCAACTTGGACTGTGGCCCGCGCTGGTTTCGGGTCTGGCATAAGCTTCTTGTAGACATCGTTCATTTTCGGCACATCGTTCAAGTCTGTGACATAAACGATCACGGATGTTATGTCCGTCATCTGAAAGCCGGCTTTCTTAACTACTTTTTCGATTGCGGCAATTGCGTTTGTAGTCTGTAGAGTGATATCGGTTCCCGTGACTTTGCCTTGCGAGTCGGGCCCTTGCTGACCCGCAACGTAGAGCGTATTGCCCGCCACATACCCCTCGCTAAAGGGCATGCCCTTCTTGAAGTCGATGGCTTTGTTTTGAGCAAGAGCGCTACCTAAAGTGCAAAACGCCAGCAGGCCCACCGACCAGAGACGCGGCTGGATCGTCATATTTGATTTCATGTTGCTGGTTCTCCAATACATTGGCTATGGTTTCCTTGATGTAATGATTTAGCGGGAGCTAGTGGGACTCGAACCCACCTGCGACACGGAGTGCCCCGCGCTGGTTTTCGAGACCAGGCCCAGCACCGGCCAAGACTAGCTTCCCCGCTGATTCTAACACCTGGAACGTCTTCATTCTGTCGCCGATACTTGCGCTTGTGTTCCCGCGAGCTTCAAGTCCGCGGCGCGCTGCGTCATGGCTTCGATGCAGAATTCGATGTGCTGATCCAAGTCCACATTCAATCCGGCTACGCCATTCACAATATCGTCGCCGCCTAGCGACATCGGATTGGCGCGGTATCCAGCACATAGGAGATAATCTAAGACTGCTTAGAGCCGGAGGAACGGGATGCAACAGGCAAACCATCGCCGTGGATTTGTCCATCGGTTGCCGGACCAGGCCTGGCTGGCAGCAATCCTCCTTCTGATTCTCCTTTGCACGAAAGGATTCTATTTAGCCGACACAAACTTCTATGTCTCGGAGATCACAGATTCCTTCCGAGAGCCCTCTGTAGGGACGGGGAAAGTTCTGTGGGAGTTCGGGCACCTGTTATGGCGGCCACTGGGCTGGGTTCTCGTTAGAATCCTAGCACCCGTATTGATCCCACTAACCGGCTGGGATCTGGGGCTGATCTGTTCAGCCTTACTCGTCGGTGTAAGCATGATCTTGGGTGTCCTCACGGTCCTGCTTTGGTATTCCATCGCGCTGGACGTTACTGATTCCCGGCTGATCGCGTTCTTGGTAGCGATCGGCTTTGCTTGTTCGAACTCATTTCTAACTTATATTCATGCTGGGACATCCTACGTGCCGGGTTTATTTTGCGTGACTCTTGCGCTTTGGCTGATTCGCGTGCGCCAACGCCGAGGCGGGCCTGGCGCTGGCCTGATAACGGCGAGCGCTTCCGCGACAGCGCTGGCAACGCTGCTGTGGTTCCCTTACGTACTCTCGGTCCCCGGAATCCTTTTTGCCGGCATTTGGCTCAGTGGTCGCCCACTGGCCCTAGCCGCGCTGATGAAGCCGGAGACTAGGCGTTTCATGCTGCGTTTCGCCGCGGTGTTTCTGCTGTGGCTGTTCGTGGGATTTGGTATCGGCGCCTGGGCCGGCGGCATTCACTCGGTTACAGAGGCGCGAGGTTGGGTGATCAGGGCGAAACACGGATGGTTGCCAACTGACCGAGTGAAACGCTTGGCGACAGGTATTCCCAGATCGTTTATTCATCTTGGTAACGACGCGATCCTGTACCGCCGTTATCTGAGAAAGGACCCGTATGCGCCCGTGTCTCGTTGGGATCTGATTAGGGGCGGCGTTTGGAAGATTTTCGCTTTCACCCTGTTCGCTGGATGCCTTCTTTATGAACTCTCGCGTCGAAGGGCGGGATTCTGGGCCCTATGCCTAACGCTGGCTGGGGGCCTCCCCGTCCTGCTATTCGCTGGTCTGATTTTCGAACCAACTTCTCCCGAACGCTACTTCCCTGCATTCCCCTTCCTGATCGTCGCTGTAGCGTGGTGCCTGCGCGATGTAGCGCGGACGCACCGCACCCCGCAACTCTGCATCGCCGGGTTTCTGGCCTGCATGGTCCTCACGAATATTTATTTCATGAATCGGCGACGGATCGACCGTGAGGATGCAGTTGAACTCGTCCGGGTTTCTGCGGTACAGGCTCGCCACAATGAGCAGGACCTCATTGGGGTAATTACAATCCAGGACAACTTGAGAGCCGCTGTGAACCGCGAGCTATTTTCACCCGTCAACCGCCCGATTCCACTGCGGCTCTATGAAATTGTTCCTTTCGCGACTTCTCGCCTCACAGCGTGGCGACAGGAATTCGCAGACCACGCGAACACCGCGTGGTCACACGAGGGAGAGGTGTGGGTCTCCAAACGCGCGTGGCAGTCGAAGCCGCAGCGGGAATGGAACTGGGTGGAGAATGAGGATCGGCTAGTTTCCTGGAAACAGATCGTCGCATTCTTTAGCGCTCTCGCCACGGACGGCGACCTCGGCGGATCCGATGGTTTTCTTCGAGTGCCGCCGAACTACGCCAATCGCAAGCTGCTAGAGACTTTTTCCACGAAAAACGCTCCACACAGCTCCCGGCCCGATCTGCCGGAGCAGATGTTGGTCGCCGCAGATACTTGCGAATTCGAAGAACTGAGCGATATTTTCTCTAGTGACAAGATACCGCAACCGCTTGGCGCCAGACTTCGCTTGTTGGGAACGACATCCTGGGCCGTTATTTACCGTCCAAGTTTTCGGACAAAGCAACCAGGAATCCCGCGGCTGAGCATTCGTCCCCCATGGGACTCCGTCACGAAGGTTGGAGAGGATCTCAGTGAAGGATAATGCGACGGATGGTTAGCAACCGGTGGAAAAGGACCCCCGGAGGAAACAGCAGAGCGCCTTTAGGAATCGAACCTACAACCTAGTGATTAAGAGTGCGAGCTACAATTGGTGTCGCGGCGTGGCATCACATGCCAGAATCCACGGCGCGAGCCAAATTGAAACAACAATCATGTCCAGAACACCGTTCTTGATCTCACTTCTGTTCGCGTCTTTGTTAGGCGCGCAAACCTATCAGGCTAGCTGGGATTCGCTCGACCGCCGTCCGATTCCGGCATGGTTTACCGATGCCAAGTTCGGCATTTTCATCCACTGGGGCGTCTACTCTGTGCCCGCCTATGCACCGGTAATCCCTGGCAAACTCGCCTATGCGGAGTGGTACTGGCACGCCATCACGGAAGGGCAGAAGCCGAATGCGAGCCCGGTTGACGCCGGTAGCTGGGAGATGCACAAAAAGCTTTATGGCGCCGACTACCCTTACGCCAACTTCGCTCCGCAGTTCCACGCTCAGCTCTTCGACCCCGCACACTGGGCCGATGTTTTCGCGCGCTCCGGCGCCAAGTACGTCGCCCTGACCTCCAAGCACCATGAGGGCTTCGCGCTTTGGCCGAGCAAAGAGGCCTCCAAGACCTGGGGACGGCCGTGGAACTCGGTTGAGGAAGGCCCGCACCGCGATTTGCTCGGCGACCTCACGGATGCAGTTCGTGCCAAGGGGCTAAGGATGGGCATCTATTACTCGCTCTACGAGTGGTACAACGCGCTCTATCTCAGCGACAAACCGCGCTACGTGGCCGAGCACATGATGCCACAGTTCAAGGATGTCGTCACCCGCTACAAGCCAGCTATCATCTTCAGCGATGGCGAGTGGGAAATGACCTCGGAGCAATGGCGCAGCCCCGAGTTGCTGGCCTGGCTCTACAACGAATCTCCGGTGAAGGACGAAGTTGTGGTCGACGATCGATGGGGAAGCGACACGCGCCACAAGCACGGCGGCTACTGGACCACCGAGTACACGCCCGGAATGGCCGGAACCACGCACGCCTGGGAAGAGAGCCGCGGCATGGGCGTGAGCTACGGCTACAATCGAGCCGAGAGAGTCGAGCACTACCACTCCGGCCGTGAACTGGTATTGATGCTGGTGGACATCGTCAGCCGCGGCGGCAATCTGCTGCTTGACATCGGCCCCAGGGCTGACGGCATGATTCCGCCAATCATGGAAGAACGCCTGCTGCAAATCGGCGACTGGTTGAAGGTGAACGGTGAGGCGATCTATGCCACGCATCCCTGGACGCGCGCCAAGCAGTGGAGTGCCGGCGAACAGCCCAAGGTCAGCTACAACCAGGAGTTCGAAGCCAGCTACGATTTCGCGAAGCTGATCGCAGCACCGCAGGACGGCAAAGCTTCGGTCGACGCTTTTTTCACCGCGAAAGGCGATAGCTTCTACGCGATCCTCCCGCGCTGGCCAGGGCGTCAGTTCACTCTGAAGGAATATACAGGCGCTACACCTAAGTCTGTTAGGCTACTTGGTTCCAGTGATCCACTGCGATTCAGATTCAATAACGGTACGGTAACCATCGAACTACCCGAGTTGACTAATGCATTGCTCGCCCAGCCGGCTTGGGTGCTGAAGTTTAGCCAGTGAAACGGAGTGAGGTGCTTCAAGAAGGCTGCGACGAAGTCCCCCGAGTATTGACGATCAGTCGCTCTCGGGACGTCGTGGATTCGCCCAGTGACCGGACTCGTCCTTTCCGCTGACGACCACGCCTTTTGCGTTCCATCCCAGTTCCGCTCGTACGCCAGTTGGACAATAACGCAGCGTCAGACCGCAGCGCCGCCTCTTGGACTGGTTTGGTTCCGAACCATGCAACAGCAGGTCACTATGAATTGAAATCTCTCCCGCCTTGAGTTCATCGTCAATGGGCTGGCCGAACTCCTCGGCTCCGATCACCGTTTGATTCAAAACGTTGGTTTCATCGTTTTCGCTAAGCGTATACGTGAGGTGCCCCAAAAGGTGCGAAGCAGGAATGAATCGCATGCAGGCGTTCTCCACGCCGGCATCGTCAATCGCAAGCCACGCGGTTACTGTCTTCGAATGCGAAAGGGGCCAATAGCTGGAATCCTGATGCCAGGACACCCGCTTCCCGTCGCCTGGCAACTTACAAAAGAAATGGGAACCCCAGCCGATCACGTTCTCGCCGAGCAAATCCTTAACCAGAGCTACGATGTGAGGATTCGTCAACAGATCGTAAACGCGGCCATGGCGCAGATGCGCCGTGGTGATGGAATAGCTGTCGCCGCCGGCAGCCAGAGTCCGGGCCAGCAAGTCATCGAAATAACGGCGGATGTCCGCGATTTCCGCTTCGCTGAAGATCCGAAACGGCGCCAGATAGCCGTCGCGATTGAAAGCCGCGATCTGTTCGCTCGACAGAATCTTGGGGTGCTCCGTTATGGTCGGATGAAACCGCAGGTCGCGATGCGTCGTATTCAATTCAGCCGTGCTCGGTACCAGCCTTGGTGCCGGTGAAGCGTCCATTGTTTTGCGGTTCCGTCTCCGATTGTACTATTGGTGAAACCCATGCCCACCATCGGCCGCGGGCTTGAAACTTCGCTTTACGTTGCGGAATCAAAGTTGCGGTTCATTTGATTCGGCGCGTGCGTGATACGGCGTGAACGTGAGCTGCTGCTGGATCGCGACCGGCTGCGCGAAACCGAAGGCGCCGGCAACGAGCACCGCAAGTGCGAATCGGGAACGGGTTCGAGTCATGTTATTTCGGCGGCCAGATGCGGAACTCCCCGCTCGAATGCAGCAGGCCCATGAGGTACCACATGCCTTCATAGTATCGATAGGGACCGGATGGTATTTCGGCCTTCCACAGCGCTTCGACGAACTTGGCGGCCCGCTCCCGATTCGTCGCCGCGAGGCTCGCCACGGCGTTCGCCGCTACCAGTGCTGTGGAGTGCGAGCCGCCCAGCGGTTTACCGTCGAGCGTATACATGCTGCCATAAACATCCATGCCCTGCGATTCGAAAAAGGCCTGGAGCTTATCGCTCAACTCCCGCTCTCGCGGGTCGGCGGCCCACCAGGACCAGTCAACCGCCCAGTTCGCCGCGGTGCGCCAGGCGTCCGCTCCGAAGTTTTCGTTCTTCCCTTCAAGCACCGGCGTGCCGTCGTAGTTGGCGTAATTCGGCGCGAGTGCCGTCACCGGGTGCGTGACATTCTGGAAAAAGCCCCGGCTGACCTTGGCCGCTGCCGCCCAGAACGGCCGATCGGCTTCCGGACCCCAACGCGCTCAGAGTTCATAGAACGCCGGCAGGTGGTAAGAGGGATCGGTGTGATCGGGCCGCCGGAGATTCGGAGTGAAACGAACCATTTTGTGTTCGGGGTGAAACTCCGGGCCTCCGGTCTCCGGGCCACTGATGGTCGGCCCGTCGATAATTTTCCGATTCTTCATAACGTCCAGCAGCCGGACGGCTTCGCCACGATAGTCGTAGATGCCCTTGCCGTTCCCCCATCGGCCGGAGGCGAAATACAGCGCCATGGCCCAGTACTCTTCTCCATCCGGCGCCGGCGACTCGCTGTTCNNGACGACTGGTACATGTAAGTTTTCGACCAGTTCCACAGCGCGTCGAACTCCGCCTTTTTATCCATCTGGACGGCGATCATCATCCCGTACGACATACCTTCCGAGCGCACGTCGTGATTGTGGATGTCGCTGAGGTAGGCCAGCGGCCCGTTTGCGTTTTGCCCGGCCGCGTAATACACAGTCTGCGTTTCCGGGTCGCCGTGGAACAACTGCTGGAACGCGGCTTGTATCTTCGCCGAAATCTCTTTCTGCGGATGGCCGGCTTCCAAGAACAGGTTGCGGTAGCGGTTGGTGGCAAAGGTGCCCGCTGGGGCCGCTGCTGCGGTGTTTATCCCGCAGAGTGCGCTCGCAAGGACCAGAGGAAGAGGCCGTCTCATAACTTGAATCTCCGTTGCCGCTACGCGGGGGCGAACTTCTTCCGCCGCTCGGCGAGCTCTTCGTGAATCTGGATATTGAGTTTCTTCCCGATCTTGTAGCTCGCCAGGCAGATCAGGCAGAGTGCCATCAGGATGGCCGGATACACGCTCGCGCCGAGGCGAATCCCCAGCAGCGCCCGCTCCGTTTGTACCGCATTCGGGACATAGCCGAAGGCGTCGATCACCCAGGCACTCAATGCGCCGCCCATGCTAAGCCCCGCCTTCAGAGCGAACAGGACACCGGCGAACATGAATCCGGTGGCACGGCGCGAAGTCTTCCATTCAGAGTAGTCGGCGACATCGGCGATCATCACCCAAAGGAGTGGGACCGTGGGACCCCAACCGATCGCCCATAGAATGCTCAACGCGAACATCAGGCGTATCTGCGCCGGGCCGACTAAGAACACCAGGAGTGTAGCAACCATCGTCACGAACATGCCGGCGATGAAGACTGCCTTGTTGCCGAAACGGTCGGCCAGCGGCTTCGAGAATAGAATGCCCACAATCTGAACCAGGCTCCCGACCACGAAGAACAGGCTCAGCCCGACGGCAGCGGCGTTCGAGCCATCGGGATTTACCAGCAGGCCCAGCGCATTGAGGACACTCCTAAAGCCGGTAACCGGACCGGCCGAGCCGGCCAGGCCGAAGCCGGAAAGAAATGATCGAATCTGCTGCTGATCCAAGTAATACGCGAAAAAATAGTTCGAGGAACTGCCCCGCAACACCAGCATGGTGAACATCACCAATGTGAGGATAAACATCACGAACCACGGGCCGCAGGTGACGACGTTCTTGATGTCGGAGCGCACAGACGATTTCTGCCGTGGATCGGGCTGAACGCGCTCGCGCGTGGTAGCAAACGTGACCAAGTTCAACAGCACCATGAGGCCGCCGAAAATGCCCATGGTAATGGCCCAACCCCGCGGGGAATTGCCGCCGCCCAGTTTGGCGACCAGCGGCAACGGCAGCGCTTGAATGACGAACTGGCCGATGAGGGCGCCGACGAAACGATAGCGTGCTACGTTGTTTCGCTCGCTCACGTCCGGCGTCATCACGCCCATCAGCGCGGAGTAGGGCGTGTTGTTCGCCGAATAGAGAATCATGACCAGCGAATAAGTGATGTAAGCGTAGACCAGCTTTGCTTGCGGCCCGAAGTCGGGTGCAACATAGACCAGCCAGAAGATCAGGCCGAATGGCAATGCCGTTCCCAGGATCCACGGGCGAAACTTGCCCCAGCGGGTTTGTGTGCGGTCCGAAAGTGCGCCGATGAGCGGGTCGAAAATGGCATCGCCAAGCCGGAGCACCAGGAACATGGATCCGACCGCGACCGCGGATAGCCCTACCGTGTCCGTGTAGAAACGGGTCTGGTAGAGAATCATCGATTGGAAGAAGAAATTCGTAGCGATGTCGCCGCAGGCGTATCCGAGCTTCTCTCGAACCGCGAGCTTTTGTGCGCTGTCAGCCATCGTGGCGCCTCTTTCGGAGATCAAATCAGTTTACTCGCAATTTGACCTTCTGAAGGTCGCAATCTCGCGACGAATTGCCTGTCATCAACTCGAACTCGCCGGCTTCCACCGTGAAGCGCATGTTCACATCCCAAAATGCGAGCAGTTCCGGAGTGATTTCGAAAGCAACCGTGCGCGTTTCGCCCGGTTGCAGCACAACGCGCCGGAAACATTTCAGTTCTTTCACCGGCCGCGTAACTGAGGCGACCAGGTCGCGAATGTAGAGTTGGACGATCTCCGCGCCTGCGCGTGTCCCGGTGTTTGTCACGTCCACGGACAAGCGCGTGGAGCCGTCACGCCGGATGCGCGTCTTTTCCAACCGCGGCGGGGAGAATTCAAATGTCGTATAACTCAGCCCGAAGCCGAATGCGAACAACGGGGAAACGTCGTCGAACAGGTATCCGCGGCGGGCGGATGGTTTGTGGTTGTAGTATGCCGGCACGTGCCCTACGGAGCGAGGAATCGTGATCGGCAGCTTGCCGCTGGGATTGATATCTCCGAACAGGACCTCGGCGATCGCCGTGCCGGTTTCCTGGCCCAGATACCAGCATTCCAGAATTGCGGGCGCCGACTCTGCGACCTCGCGGATAGATAACGGGCGGCCGTTGAAAAGAAGGACTACCACCGGTTTTCCAACCGCCAGAAGGGCACGCACCAGTTCGTCCTGGCGGCCGATCAGATCCAGACTCGTCCGATCGCCCATGTGCTTCAATGACCACGCCTCGCGCGAGGTCTGCTCGTTGCCGCCGATCGCCAGTACGATCACGTCCGCCTTGCGCGCGGTCCGCACCGCCGCCGCGATGAGTTTGCGATCTTCCGCGGGATCGGAAGGAAGGACTTCGTCCTGGTTCCATGAACCTGGCTGGGTGATTTTCGAGCCTTCGCTGTAAAGAACTTTCACGCTCTTTGGGACGCGCGCCCGGACCCCATCACGTACCGTAGAGCAGTGTGCGGGTTGGCCGCTGTATCCGCCGAGCATGGGACGATCGGCGTTCGGGCCGATGACGGCAATTGTCTTAATGGCCTGGGCGTCCAAGGGCAGAAGCCCGCCTTCGTTCTTCAGCAGCGTGACCGTTTCGCGCGCAGCCTCGAGCGCCAGCGCCCGGTGCGCGCCGCAACCGGCGACAGCCGCTGCATGCTCCGGATCGACATAAGGATCGTCGAACAAACCCATGCGGAACTTCCACAGCAGCATCGGCGCCACCAGCTTGTCGAGTTGCGATTCCTGCAACACGCCTTGGCGGACAAGCTCCACCAGGTGCAGATAGCAGTCGGGCTCCGGCAGTTCGATGTTCACTCCGGCATGCACGGCCAGCGCACACGCCTCCTTCTTATCCTTGGCGAGGAAGTGGCCGTGCGTATCGGGGCGATAGGACAGTTCCCAGATGGCGTAATAGTCGGAAACGGTGAAGCCCTGGAAGCCCCATTCCTTGCGCAGCACGTCGCCGAGCAGCCAGCGGTTCGCGTGCGATGGAACTCCGTCGATCTCGTTGTAGGACGGCATCACGGAGATCGCACCGCCATGCCGGATGGCCTGTTCGAAGGGATAAAGGAACGTCTCGCGCAGCACCCGCTCGCTGACGTTGGCGGGCGCGCAGTTCATCCCGGATTCAGGCTGTCCGTGTGCGGCGAAGTGTTTGAGCGTCGCGATGAGACGTGTCTTGTCGCGGAAAGTGGCGTCGCCCTGGAACCCTCGTACCGCGGCGATTCCCATGCGCGAAACCAGAAAAGGGTCTTCGCCGAAGGTTTCCTCAACGCGGCCCCAGCGCGGATCACGGGCAACGTCCACTACTGGGGTGAGCGCCTGGTGCGCACCCCGCGCCCGCGCTTCCAACGCCGTCATTGCGTAGAGCGATTCGATCAAGTCCGGATCGAAAGTCGCGCCCAGCCCGATCGGTTGCGGAAAACTGGTGCCGCCGATCGCGGCGTGCCCGTGCAAACACTCCTCGTGGAAGATCACTGGGATGCCAAGACGGCTTTCTTCCAAGAAGAAGCGCTGGATGGCGTTAGCCACCTCGGCCATTCGGCGCGCATCCAGGCCCTTCCCTGCGTCGCTGAGTCGGCCCACCTGCCCAAGCCCATGGCCTTTCTTGAATGCGGCTCTGGCTTTCGACGGGTCGAATTGGCCGTCCGCATCGACCAATGTCTCCGCCTTCTGTTGCCAGATGCAGATCATCTGCGCGGCCTTTTCCTCGAGAGTCATCCGTGCCAATAGGTCCTTCGTTCTTCTCTCCGGCACGAGCTTCGGGTTCCGGTAGGCCGGCACTTTCGTTTTACCGGCGGAGCGCACCACGACCGAATCGGACTTCGGGGTGTTTTTCATGCGCTACCAATCTATCGCAAGCGGTTGCGCTACGCACTGGTGGACACGAGGTGGTTACGAAGGCGCTCGGTCCCAACTACCGCCCCATCTGGCCGATACCTGGCGGAGTGAGTCACGAGCTCAGCCTGCAACAGCTTTCGCTCCAAATGCGAATNNAAGGGCAGTGTGCGGATATCCTGCCTACGAACTTCCACGTCCGCGGGAAACTAGGAAGCGCGGCGGCTATGGCTCTCGCCCTAGCACCGCGCCGCTTTGCGCAAGGAACGCGGAGGCCGAGAGAAACACCCAGAAGCTGATACGAAAAATCGACTCTTTTCAGGGGGATTTCGCCCATTTAGAGTTAATCTTCGGCTTGAGCCTCCAGGTGTTCCGTTCCCACTCTTTTCGTTTTAGCTAGCTGGTTCGAACGTCTCAGGCTTTCAAATGTCTCTTCCTGGAAATAGCCTCCGCCCGATGCGAGTGATAACGAAGCCGGCGTCTGTTTCAATGGCTTGAAATCCATTCCCGCCATCATCAATCACGAAGAAGACGTCAACGGTTACAGCTATCGGGGAAACCTGGAGCGTCATGGTGCCGGTGCAATCGGGATTCACAGTATACGTGCCCGTTACGGTCAGCGGGAGTATGTTGCCGTTTTGGCTCGACGTTACAGCGGCGGTAGTACCGCCCCGCCCGTCGAAGCTTTGCGTACCGGTTTCGGCGAACGGCCCCGCGATGGAGGGCGGGGCGGTAATGTATCCGGTGGATGTGTATGCGAAGGTGCCCTGCACGGTGGCGTTAGAGCATCCTAAGTTGTCGGACTTCGCTGTGGATGATAAGGCCAGAGCGAGTGCGGTGACCGCGGCCATTGTGAAAGTCTTTCGGATGGTGCTGTGTTTCATGAGGAATCTCCTTTTTCGTTTTGATCAATCTGGTTTGCCGGTTTCAATCCGGCTCACCACGGATAAGGAATCGCAGGACTGGAAGTTACAGCGTCCGGGGCGAAAGACATAAAATAGTTGCGACTCTGGTCCAGATGACAAGCTGCCCTCAGTGCGGAGAGGAATTGGGTTCCGATGATCCCGCGGGACTGTGCCCGAAGTGTCTGATCCAGGGCGCTTTCGATAGTTCGGTTGGCGCCGGCGAGTCGACAACTCAGACCATCCATACAGCGACAGCCGGCGATGACGATTTTGGCCGTTATCAGATCCTTCGACCTTTAGGCGAAGGGGGCATGGGCACCGTGTACCTGGCCGAGCAGCGCGAACCCATTCGCCGCCGGGTAGCCCTCAAAGTAATAAAGCTCGGCATGGACACCGGCCAGGTGCTCGCCCGCTTCGCCAACGAGCGTCAGGCGCTGGCAATGATGGACCACCCGAATATCGCACGGATCTTTGATGCCGGCGCCACGCCCAAGGGCCGGCCTTACTTCGTAATGGAGTACATCGAAGGCGTACCCATAACGCAGTACTGCGACCGCAATCGGATGGCAATCGGCCAACGCTTGGAACTTTTTCTCGCGGTGTGCCGCGCGGTTCAGCACGCGCACCAGAAAGGCGTGATCCACCGCGATCTCAAGCCGTCGAATGTGCTGGTGACGGAACAGGATGGCACGCCTGTTCCCAAAGTGATCGATTTCGGCATCGCCAAGGCTACCGACCAGTGGGCGGTGGAAACTACTCTGCTAACGCAATTCGGCCAGATGGTGGGTACACCGGAGTACGCCAGTCCTGAGCAAGCCGAGTTGACAACCGGAGATGTGGATGCGAGCTCCGATGTGTATTCGCTCGGGGTGCTCCTGTACGAGTTGCTGATCGGCGCCGTACCTTACGACGCGGCCAGAATGCGGCAGGCGGGTTTAGCCGAGATGCTCCGCATTATCCGCGAAGAGGAGGCCCCGCCGCTTTCGCGAAAGCTGACGACCATGGGCGCGGCAGCGGCCGATATTGCTGCGCGCCGCCAGACGGATCCGGCCTCTCTGCGCCGCCTGGTGGATGGCGACCTGAACAGCATCGCGATGAAGGCGCTGGAAAAAGTGCGCGAGCGGCGATACCCTTCGGCGACGGAACTCGCAGCCGATTTACAGAGATACCTTGAGCATCGGCCAGTGCTCGCGTCTCCGGCGGGCAGGCTCTATCGGACACGCAAGTTTCTTCGCAGGCACAGGCCGGCGGCTTTCGGCGCGGCCGCTGGGGTTGCGTTTATCCTGTTGAGCGGAGTGACGGTTTGGTCGCTCACGCACCGTGGCTCTCAGCCCAAACCCCAGCCGACAAACAAACGCCCCGTTGTTCTTGCCGATTTCGCTAATACCACGGGCGATCCGGCATTCGACGGTACGCTTCGCCGGGTAATGGCGGGCGAGCTCGAGAAATCCCCTAACCTCAGCGTGCTTTCCGATGCGCGCATGAGCGAGACACTGCGTCTGATGGTCCGGCCCGCGGATACGAAGTTCACGCCGGATGTTGCGTCCGAAATCTGTGAGCGGACAGGGAGTGCCGCGGCTGTGGAGGGCTCGATTGCACGCCTTGGTAGTCAGTACGCGTTGGGCTTGCGGGCAAGGAATTGCCATACCGGAGATATTCTCGATGCAGAGCAGGTTTCGGTGGCAAAGAAAGATGACGTCTTCAAGGCGTTGAGCGAGATCGGCAACCGGTTCCAATCGCGCGCCGGCGAATCGATCGCGCACATGCCAAAAGAGCCCGGTCTGCCGTTCGAGATCACCACGCCCTCGCTGGAGGCCTGGAGGTCCTACAGGGCGGCATGGCAGGCTGCCATGCTGGGAGCGAAGATGACGGAAGCGGTTTCACTGGCCAAGCGGGCCACCGAGACCGACCCGCAATTTGCCATGGCCTATGCCTTCATGGGCCGGTGCTATGACAGCGTCGGGGAGGCCGAACTTGCCGCGCAGAGTATCAGCAAGGCCTACGAGATTCGGTCCCACGTGAGCGACCAGGAGAATTTTTTCATCACTTTCAACTACTACCGGCAGGTGCCCCGCAACCTGGAACTGGCGCGGCGGACCTTGGAATCGTGGGCGCAAGAGTATCCCCGAACCTTCATGCCTCACTCGTTTCTTTCGGGCTTCACGTCGCCCGGGTTGGGTCGCTACGAAATAGCGGTCGACGAAGGTCTAAAGGCTCTCGAGTTCGATCCGAATTTCGCCATTGGCTACTACAACGTGGCTTTCGCGTACCTCTATATGAACCGCGTGCCGGAAGCCGAGGCGCTGCTGCGTAAGGCGTCGGAACGCAAGATCGAAGTGATCGAATTCTCGTTGCTCCGGTACTTTATCGCCTTTCTGAAAGGCGACCAGCCGGCGATGGAGAGAGAGGTGACCGAACGCCAGGGAAGGGTAGCTCAGGGATGGTTTGAGCACCAGCAAGCTCTGGCCTTGGCATATCAGGGGCGCCTGAAAGAGGCGGCCCGGCTATCGGACCGCGCCGTGAGCTTATCTCGCCAGGCAGGTTTGCGCGAGCGAGCCTCCTTGTTTGAAGGAACTCGTGCCGTGTGGAATGCGCTATTCGGGATTCGCGCGGAGGCGCAAAGAAGCGCGGCAGCGGCGTTGTCGTTGTACCGAGGCCGGGACGCCGACTATGGCCCTGCCTTCGCGCTAGCGCTTCTGGACGACAGCGCGCAAGCTCATAGAATCGAGGCGGACCTCGAAAAGCGCTACCCGGAGGACACTTCCGTCCAGTTTAGTTATCTTCCAGCGCTGCGGGCGCTCGAAGCTCTCAACCAGGGAGACCCGGCGAAAGCGCTCGAAATGACGCAAGCCGCTACTCCGTACGAGCTCGCCGTTCCCGGTACAGCTTACTTCACTGGAGCGTCCTTCTTCGGAGCTCTCTATCCAATTTACGTGCGCGGCCTCGCTTACTCCAGGATGGGCCGACACCACGAGGCAGCGGCCGAGTTTCAGAAAATTCTCGACCATCCGGGCATCACACTGAACGATCCAATCGGACCAATGGCGCGTCTCCAACTGGCCCGAGCGTTGTCCGCTTCCGGAGATCGCGAGAAATCGGCCGCCGTCTACAAGGATCTGATCGCTATCTGGAAGGATGCCGATCCGGATATTCCGGTTGTGCAGGAAGCCAAGGCTGAGTCGGCCAAACAACTATAAATTGCGTGTAACTTTGCGCTCAGGATTCCTTATCGTGTTTAGAGGAATGCCCGTGAGGATAAGACAATGACGAATGGCGAGACCTTCCACACGCTGCCGGGATCATCCCAATTTCCGACGACGCGGTGGACCCTGGTGGTCGCTGCCGGTGATCCACATCAGAAGGAGGCTCGGTCCGCTCTGGTTTCCCTGTGTGAGAACTACTGGTATCCTTTGTATGCCTATCTGCGGCGGCGCGGTTATCCGACAGATCAGGCGCAGGATCTCACGCAGGAGTTCTTCGTGCGCGTGCTGGAAGGGCGATATCTCGATCGCGCCGATCCGGAAAAGGGCCGGTTCCGGTCCTTTATTTTGACTTCGTTGAAATTCTTTGTAGCCGACGAAGAAGACCGCCATCGCGCGCGAAAACGCGGCGGCGGGGTGCTTGTGCCGCTTGAATTCTCGTCAGGCGAAGAGCGTTACCAACGCGAGCCTGCTCACGATGAGACGCCGGAGCGGATCTTCGAACGGCGCTGGGCGCTTTCGGTGCTAGATCGAGTGGTGGAGAGATTGCGCAACGAGTTCGTCCAGCATGGACGGCCGGAACATTTCGAGCGGTTGAAGATGTTTCTTCTCGGTCCGTCTGACGCGCCGTACTCCGCCCTGGCGCGGGAAATGAACACCTCAGAAGGAGCGCTCAAGGTGGCTATTCACAGGCTTCGCAAGAGGTATCGCGAACTCTTTCGCCAGGAAATCGCAGATACTGTCGCCGATCCTGCGGAGGTGGAGTCCGAGCTCCGGTTTCTCGCAGCCGTGCTTTCGAAGAAGTAGCGGCCGGCCCCGTGCAGTCGATGCTTTACCTTGTGGGCGATCCCGTCCGGTTTGTCGGCGACTCGGAGGCCCGTGGCCTTTCTTGAATGCGCTGGAACGCCGCGAAGGATTGCTGGCGAGCGGAGCAGCATTTGGTGGTCGAGACTGTCCAGTTTACTGGGCGTTCTCCCAACTGCGCCGCACTGAAGGTTCGCGGGGTACCCGTGAAACTGCTGCAATTCGAAGGAGAGTACCACGGGACTGGCTCGAAGCCGTCGAATTTTATTCGCACTCAACTCTACATGATGAGCTGGTTCAAAAAGATATGTGCGCACGCCCGAGGGGAAGTCGGTCTCCGTACCGGCTTCTGCCGTCAGTGAATAAAATGCACCGACTCCCTTACGGTCGCGGTTCGGAAAGCAGGGGTATTACCGAACCGCGACCGTCAGGGAGCCGGTTGTTCGGGTATGGACCGACGCGGTACAATTAAAACACCCGTTGAGTGCAGTTCCTCCGGCAATTACCTTCTATTGTGATCTCTGTCAACGACATCTCCATGCGCTTCGGCGCACGTGTTCTTTTTGAAGACGTAACCACCACGTTCCTTCCAGGACGGCGTTACGCGATTACCGGCCCAAATGGATCGGGAAAATCGACGTTCATGAAAATCCTAAGCGGTGAAATTGAAGCCTCGAAGGGGTCGGTAACCCGGCCAAAGAGAGTCGGTATCTTGCGCCAGGACCAATTCGCGTTTGATTCCTACCGAGTTCTGGATACAGTGATCATGGGAAACGCGCCGCTGTGGGAAGCCTTACAAGAACGCGAAAAGCTCTACGGCCATCCCGACGATTGGACCGACGAGGATGGCATGCGGCTGGGCGAACTCGAAGGAATCGTGGGCGATCAAGGCGGCTACACAGCGGAATCCGATGCTGCCACCTTACTTCAAGGCCTGGACATCGGTGAAGCTCTGCATGAGCGCAAGATGTCGGAACTACAAGGCGGCCAGAAAGTGCGCGTGCTCTTGGCGCAAGCGCTTTTCGGCAGCGCCAGCGTGCTGCTGTTAGACGAGCCTACCAATAACCTGGACCTCGATTCCGTCCACTGGCTTCAGAAGTACTTGCTGGCTTACACGGGGTGCTTGATCGTCATTTCGCACGACCGGCATTTCCTGAACGAAGTCTGCACGCATACTGCCGACATAGACTACCAGAGCATCATTACATACACTGGCGCCTATGACGACATGGTGCTGGCCAAAACTCAAATCCGCGCGCGCGTTGAATCAGGTAACGCCCAGCGTGAAAAGAAGATCGCACAGTTGAACGAGTTCATCGCGCGGTTCTCGGCGGGCACCAGATCGGCGCAAACCACCTCGCGCAAGAAAGAAGTGGAGCGGCTGCAAACCTCGGAACTCGCGAAATCGAACATACAGCGTCCCTATATCCGGTTCCAAAACGAACGTCCATCTGGGCGGCATCCCCTGGAAGTGAAAGGGCTCTCGAAGTCGT
Organism: Bryobacterales bacterium; assembly: GCA_003166875.1. GTDB lineage: Bacteria > Acidobacteriota > Terriglobia > Bryobacterales > Bryobacteraceae > Palsa-89. The sequence continues at coordinate 52,895 of PMUN01000204.1, forward strand.
ATGACGACCAGACTGTGATTCGGAACTTCACAGCGTCAATCGCGCGCGGCGAAAAGATCGCTTTGCTGGGCCGCAACGGGTCTGGGAAGACGACGATGTTAAAGTCCCTGCTCAGCAATGCAACGGGATTCGTGGATGCGCCGGACCGGAACTTTCCTATCGACGACGGCGTGGTGACGTGGGGTCATGAGGTATTTGTAGGTTATTTCTCGCAGGATCACAAAGAGTCCATTCAGCCTGGCGCCACGCTGTTGGAATGGCTGCACGAATTCGACACCATGGCTTCTCAGCAGGAGCTGCGCGGCCTGCTGGGCCAGATGTTATTCAGTGGAGAGGACGCGACCAAGCGCACCGAAAATCTATCGGGAGGAGAAGCGGCGCGTCTCATTTTCTGCCGCTTGATGCTGCAGAAACCGAATTTCCTGCTGTTGGACGAGCCAACCAATCACCTGGATCTGGAAGCAATCAACGCGCTGAACATTGCGCTTCAGAAGTACGACGGAACCGTCTTGTTGGTCACGCACGACCACGACGTGGTGGACGAAGTGGCCACTCGCATCTGGCATTTCGAGAACCGCGAAATTGAAGACTTCAAGGGCCCTTACGCCGATTATGTGGCGGAAAGGGAAGCCACCGCAGTTTAGAAGCCCGCTGCTCGGGGTGGCTGATAGCCGGCGAACAGTTAAACCAAACATGCATCGCGGTACTGAAACCGGTCACTTTTGAGCGCTCAACGGGTGATCCACATAGTAAGTGATCCCGGAGTACTGCATTTCCTCCCAGGTCTGGTCGCCCCAGTGCACTTCGGTCTTTGGATCGGGGTTGGAGGGGTTATTCACTGAATTGTCGTAGTGGGCCGTAGCCTCAAGGCGCGACCCTTTCGGCACCGCGAGCGGAGTGGTGAAGACGTAATAAGTCTGCCAGTTGAAATCGTATTTCGGCACCGCCAGTACGACTTCGGAACGGCCGTCGGGATAAATCAGCCGGTACTCCCAGCTCTTGCCGCGCAAGTGAGTATGCGGGAACAATGCCGTGATGTGCGAGTCCTGAGTGAACTCGATGGCTGAATCCACTGCCTGGTTGTCAGCGTCCGGGGGAAGCCGCAAGAGAAGGTTGACGAACGCACTGTTGTGTATCTCCTGCTGCGGCGCCTCCTTGGCGAAGATCATGCCGACGCTGCTCTGATCCACGTCTCGATGGTAGCCACGTGCTCGCGGCTCTCGGCCAGATATTCCTTAGCCAGCTCGTCGTCAAGATCGATCATCGCTTGTCATCCTTTAAATCCAATTTCGTCATTTGCGTCTATACCCATCCGGCCAGATCGAGAGCGCTCTTGAAGCGATCGAATTCCTCGACCACTTGGGGCATGAGCTCGCCGCAGCGATCCAAGTGCCCGGCGGCGCCGGCCCGTTCCATCTCGAATGCGGTCCCGCGCAGACGCTCTGCCGCAACCGTGGCTGCTGCTCCCTTCAGGGCGTGGGCCTGCCTCCGGGCGCCGGGCGCATCATTCTGGTCCAGCCGCGCGCGCAAATTGTTCAACTGGGAGGGGACATCTTGGAGAAACCCTTTGACGATAGTGCCCGCCAGTTGCCGGTCTCCCATCAGCCGCCGCAGCAGTGCCTCCAAATTGAAAACGGCCTCGGCCTGCTCCCCGTCGCGCTGCCCGGAAGTCTGGACCGCGTCACCAGCGCCGGATACGGGCAGCCACCTGGCAAGCACATCCGCCAGCTGCCCCAGGTCCACCGGTTTGGAAATATAATCGTTCATCCCTTTGCTGAGACAGCGATCCCGGTCGCCCGACATCGCGTCGGCGGTGACGGCGATGATGGGAATGCCTGGCTGAATCGATTCGCGGATACGACGGGTTGCTTCGAAGCCGTCCATCACCGGCATCTCGCANNTTCTGCAATTGCACAAGTACTACTTCCCGGTTGGTGGCATTGTCTTCCGCCACCAGGATTCGCGCGTCAGTTCTGATCCGAGCTGTCCCACGTGGCGTCCCGAAGCGCCTGTCCTCCCGTTCGCCCGGGAGCTGCTGTTGGTTGGCGGGCTCTAACTGAAGAACCGCGGTGAACCAGAAAGTGGAACCACGGCCNNCCGAGCCCGGTGCCGCCGTACCTGCGCGTGGTGGAGGCGTCGGCCTGAACGAATGGCGAGAAAAGCGCCGCGATCTGCTCGGGCCGTATCCCGATCCCTGTATCGGAAACGGCGAAACGAATGGTTGCCGTTCCGTCGCCCTGGCTTTCGAGTGCAGTGTAGAGCGTTACCTCTCCCCGCTCGGTGAACTTGATGGCATTGCCGACGAGATTGGTTAACACCTGGCGCAGACGGTGGACATCGCCGCGCAGAAACTGCGGAGTTTCCGGCGATACGCGTGAATGAAAGCGGAGTCCCTTCGCATTCGCCTGGACGCGCAATGGCTCACCAACCTCCTCGATAGCATGGTGCAGATCGAAGCTCAGCTTCTCGAGTGTGACCTTCTGCGCCTCGATCTTGGAAAGGTCCAGGATGCTGCCGATGAGCGCCAGCAAAGCCCGGCCGCTGTTCTCAGCTACATTTATGAAGCGCCGCTGCTCCGGCGTGAGGTCTGTGTCCGCAAGGAGTTGGAGCATGCCCAGGACTCCATTCATGGGGGTGCGGATTTCGTNNGTGGCTCATGTTGGCCAGGAAACAGCTCTTCGCCCGATTGGCGGCATCGGCGCCTTCCCGAGCTTGGATCAGCTCTTCCAGGTGGCGTTTCTGCTCGGTGATCTCTTCCGCAATTCCGACAATCCGGACCAGTTGTCCGTCTTGGCCGCGAATGGGAAAAGCCCGGTTGCGGATCCATTTCTCCTGGCCGTCCGGTGTTCGTATGCGGAATTCCGATTCGACAGGCTCTCCCTGCTGTTGCCTCAAGGCCACTGAGCGGGCCTGTTCCCGGTCATCTGGGTGGATTGCCTCCTGCCACGACATCGGGTTCTGGTTGACGCTGTCGCAGGTCCGGCCCCAAACCTGTTCATACGCCGGGCTGACATACAGCATCTGGTTAGTTGCCGGGGGCATCATCCAAAAGACTTCGCGAATATTTTCGGCCAACTGTCGAAACTTCTCTTCGCTGCTCCGCAAGGCTTGCTCGGCTTGCCTGCGCTCGGTGATGTCTGCGCTCAGGCCGACATGGCCCAGGAATGCACCACCCGGGGATAAACGCGGCGTCGCGTTGGAGTCGATCAACCGCCATTCGCCATCGGCGCGCCGGATACGCGCTTCGGCCCTGAAAGACGTGCGTTCCAGCACCGCGCGCTGAAATGCCCCTACATACTCCGGCGCATCGTCCGGGTGAATCAGCAACTGCCACTTCCCTCCATCCACCTGTTCGAGCGTAGTACCGCAGAATTCCCGGTATTGCCGGTTGATGAACTGATTCTTTCCCTCTGCGTCGGTCACCCAGATCATGGTCGGGCAACTGTCGGCCATCACGCGGAAACGATCCTCACTCTCCGACAGCGCCTCCGCGACTCTCTTGCGCTCCGTGATATCTTCCGCATAAACCAGAAAATATAACGGGTTGCCGCCGGTGTCTCGTACCACCGAGATCCTCACGCGTGCCCACACCACATTCCCACTGCGGTGAATGTAGCGTTTCTCCACCTCCGCGCTTGTGCCTTGGTCCTTCCACAACTGCAGCCTCCTCGCTAGGGAAGGCTCCACATCATCGGGGTGGGTCAGTTCCCCCCAAGTTTTGGCAAGCAGTTCCTCTTCGGAATATCCCAGCATCCGGCAAAAGGCCTCATTCACTTTGATGTAGCGCTGATCCGTGCCGGTAACGCACATGCCGGACGGTGCGTACTCAAATACCTCGCGGAATCGCTCTTCGCTTTCCCGAAGCTTCTGCTCGGCCCGCACGAGTTTGGAGATGTCGTGGGCGATGGCGGAAGCGCCCACAACCTCTCCGGCTGGATTCCGGATCGGGGACACCGAGACCAGAACATCAATCTCGCGGCCATCCTTCCTTTGGCGGACCGTTTCGAAAGGGCTGACGCGGTCGCCTTCCCCGATGGTCTCGAGGCAGCGGCCCACTTCGTCGCAGCGGCCAGACGGAGCGAGAATGGAAACGTTCTTTCCGAGGATTTCCTCGGTTGAGTAACCGAACAACACTTCGGCGCCCCGGTTCCAACTGACGATGGTCCCATCCAGATTTCCGGCGTAAATCGCGTCGTCGGAAGATTCGACGATGGAGGAGAACAAGGCCCGCGCCTGCTCAGCCTCGTGACGCTCCGAGATATCGCGCACGATAACGGAGATAGCCGCCACTTCGCCCGCGGAGTTTCGGACGGGTGATCCCATAACGGATGCGTGAATCCTACGTCCGTCCTTGTGTAGGGCTAAGCCTTCGTAATGCGAGACGGAGTTTGCTAGTACCTGCTCGGTCAGGCGCCCCCAGGCAGTCAACCGTTCGGGCGGCACCAGGATGGACATGTGCTTCCCGATCGCGTCCCCAGCGGAGTAGCCAAAAGCTGTCTCCGCGCCGCGGTTCCAGGTGAGAATGATACCGGGGGGTGAGTATGCAATAATCGCGTCCTCGGAACTCTCGACAATCGCGGCCAGTAACCCCTGCGCTTCCTCGGCCGCCCGCCGCTCGGTCACGTCGTGCTTGATCGCGATGTAGCTGACAATTTCGCGGTGCGAATCGTGCACGGGAGTGATGCGCATCTCCTCGTGATAAAAGGTCCCATCCTTGCGCCGGTTGATCATCGCGCCGTGCCAGACCCGCCCGGACCGTATAGTGTTCCAGAGCTCTTCGTAAAACGTCACGGAGTGGCGTCCCGATTTGAGGATTCGCGTGTACTGCCCCACAGCTTCCTCACTGCTGTATCCAGTCATCGCCGTGAACGCGGGATTCACGTATTGGATTTTCCCGTCGATGCCGGTGATGACGATGCCATCCGCGGCCTGCTCCACGGCTGCTACTAGCCCGGCCCGCTCGATATCGTTACTTTCCCGGCACACTTTTCACCTCGATTACTTATGTCCGGCGCCAGGACGCCGTTGCCTACTTCTGAATGCTCGCCACCTCGACCTCGGAAGCACTCCCGGCCCCATTCCGGCGTTCTGGTTGGTCAGCTAGCTGCATGCGGTTCGATCTAAGCTGTGGCATTCCAACGCATTCAGGACCAGCACCACTCGCCCATCTCCCATGATGGCGGCGCCTTGGAATTCCTTGCATTGCTCTAACCCGCCCGCCAAAGGTTTGACCAACACCTCTACTTCAGTAAGAAACTTGTCGACCACCAGGCCGTACTTCAGCGTGCCTGCTTCAACGATTGCTACCGACAGCTCTGCGGTTTTGGCGGGAGCCAGGCCCAACATTTCCGAAAGGTTGAAAATTGAATAGATCGTTCCCCGGACCTGCGCCAGGGTGGACCCGCGGTACTGGTGCGCCTCTCGGTGCGGCAACTTGACCATGTCGCGAATGTTGCTCAGGGGCAGGATATATTCCTGAGTTCCCGCTTCCAGCAAGATGCCCTTGGAAATCATCAGGCTGGTGGGCAGTTTGATCAACAGGGTGGTGCCTCGACCGGCCTTGGACCGAATTTCGACGGTCCCTTGCAGATTGCGAACGTTGCTGCGGACGACGTCCATCCCCACTCCGCGGCCAGAAACGTCGGTCACCTTCGCCGCAGTCGACAACCCAGGCAGGAATATCAACTGAAATGCAGCTTCGTCGCTCATCCCGCCGGCGGCATCCAGCGTGAGCAAACCTTTTTCGACGGCTTTCCGCTTGAGAGCGCCGGCGTCGAGTCCCCGCCCGTCGTCGGTAACCTCAATCGCCACACCGCCTGCCTCATGAAATGCTCGTAGGGTGATTTGTCCGGACGCGTTCTTCCCTTTTGCACGGCGTTCCTCCGGCGGCTCAAGACCATGGTCGACCGCATTGCGGATCACGTGAACCAGCGGATCGCCGATCTGTTCCAGGATGGTCTTGTCCAGTTCTATTCCTTCTCCTTCGATGACAAGCTGGACTTCCTTTCCCTGGGAACGCGCGAGGTCCCTGACCAGGCGCGGGAATTTTTGAAAAACGGTCTTAACGGGCAGCATCCGAATCGACATGACGCTGGTCTGCAGTTCGTCCGCAATTCGGGAAATGTTCGAGCTGGCCTCTTTCAGATCCTTGACCACCGCAGTGCCAGTGACGCAGTCGTTGAGTTTCTGGACCAGTATCGGGAAGGCCCCGCGGGCAACCAGCAATTCGCCGACGACTCGCATCAAGCGATCCAACTTGTTCTGCTCGATTCGAATGGTCGAAGGTGCGGCGGAAGGGGCCACCGGATTGTTCGCTGGGGCTTCGGCAGCATCCGGGGACACTGGAACCTGGCTGAGATCGGCTTTGGGTAACAGGCCTTCGAGAGCGGTACGAGCCGCCCCAAAGGCATTGCCCAGGGCCGAGCGCTCTTCGATGCTCAAAGCCGCGCCTGTTCTCACCGCGGCATCCAGGATTCCGAGCTGTTGCGCCAACGGGTCTTCGAGTTCCGGGCAGTTCCTGTACTGGGTGGCCGCCGACAAGGTCTTGAGACCACGCAGATACGTTTCAAGGACGGGACCAGTGGACTCGCCGTCGTTTTCCATGCGCGCGAAACAGCCCGCGATCATCTCGACGCACTGCGACGCCGTGTTGAGAAACGCGGCTTCGCGCCCCTCCACCTTTTGACCGCTGGGGGGCTGGCCACTCGGCTTGCCGATCCCCAAACGCTGGAGCAGCTCCGGCGAGACTGGTCCAGGCTCACGGTTGTGTGTAAGGCTTCGCAATAGAGAGCCGATCAGATCGAACGTCTCAAGTGCAATTTGGACCGTTGCGTCCGGAACCGGTCCGGCACTTACTCCCCGCAGGGGATCGAGGAGAGATTCTAGTCCGTGAGCCGCTCCGTGCAACAGTTGCAGTGGATGACTGGCGATGAGGGCGGCGCCTTTGACGTATCCCAATAGCAGGCCCGCGTTGCCTTTTATGCTGTGGACACCCCGAAAGAGGGAGTCCAGGTGGTCTCTCGAAGCCGAATCCTTCTCCAACGCGAGCGCGTCCCTTTCAATTCCCTCCAGGTGGTCTTCGCACTCCAGCACGAACAATTCGAACGCATCTGCTGGTACGGAACCAAGCAGGGCGACAGCCCCAGCCTGATCTTCCCGGAGCCGGATACGCAGTTCGCATTCGTCCTCGACGAAAACGAACACCTCCTGGATCGCCGCCTGATCGCGGTCCGTAACCAGCAGGATCTCCCACCAGAGATAGCAATGCTCAGGGTCGAGGGAAGCGAGCGGCGGCACTTGGTCCGCATGCACCACGACGTGTGCCTGTCCCAGTTCGCGCAAGTCGTCGAGCAGCGTAACCGGGTCCGCGCCGGAATAGAATATCTCGCGGTTCGGCTTGAAGATGATTTCAAATGCCGCACGAACGTCGGCTACCGGCTTTGATTTCCCAATGCGCTCGGGGCTTGGGACTTCGGGCGCCGGCAGCAGCCGGGTGAATGCAGCGGTGACCTCTACCTCTCCTGGGACGGTGGCGCCCTCCGCCTTGTCCTCGATGATCAAACGGAGCACGTCGCAGGCCTTGAGCCCGCAATCGATCAGGTCCGGCGTGACGGCAAGACGCCCGTCCCGCGCCATGTCAAAGGCCTCCTCCATTTTGTGAGCGAACCGGGCCAGGTGCGCGAAACCGGCGGTTGCTCCCGATCCCTTGATGGTGTGAACGGCCCGGAACACCCGGTGTACCAACGTGGAATCGCTCGCTTCTGCTTCTAGCGCCAGGAGGGCGGAGTCCAGCTCAATCAGTAGATCCAGAGCCTCCGCCCTGAATGTTCCCCGCATCTGCTCCATAATGTCGATTGGCATCGTTATCTACCCGTTTCAATCCGTTGTGTTTCGTCCGGCATCAACGCATGACCTTCTTCACGACGGCCAGAAGCTGGTCCGGGGTGAACGGTTTTACGATCCAAGCCGTGGCGCCGGCCGCCTTGCCTTGCTGTTTCTTCTCTGCAAGCGACTCCGTGGTCAGCAGAATGATGGGGACGAACTTGTACTGAGCCATGGCTCGGAGTTGTCGGGTTAATTCGAGACCGTCCATATTCGGCATATTGACGTCACTCAGAAAGAGATCCACTTCCTGGCCCTTCAGTTTGGATAGAGCATCCAAGCCGTCCACGGCTTCGACAATCTGGTAGCCGCTGTCCCTCAGCACAAAGGTCACCATCTGCCGGAGACTGGCCGAATCGTCCACTGTCATAATCCTTTTCACAAACCCTCACGCGCGTTGAGCAGCTCGCGCCGCAGGCCGCGCCGGTCCACAGCGCTGATGAACGTCTCCGACGGGTTATCGAAGGAAAGCACTGGGACTATCTTGCGCAGCGAAGTTAGCAACTGAAGGATACAGGTGTCGATGTCCTCTAATCCTGAGGTATCAACTTCGACGGGCGCGCCGTCTTCCAGACCTTCCCCTAGCTTGGCGGCAAGGGCCTGGGCGTCCCGGATGGTGACGGCGCCTTCGAGCTTTAAAATTTGTCTGCCTTGGCTGTTAACAATCGAAAACGGCATTGGTTTAGTCTTCTTCGTCGCCCCTAAGCATGTTCATAACCATGCGAACGTTCTCGACCATCATTTCCGGAGAGGAGGGTTTGACAATGTAAAGATTCGCCCCCGCCAAAAATCCCTTCATCTTGTCCTTGCTTTCGCTTTCGGTAGACACGATGATGATGGGAACCGAGCTGTACTTGGGGTCGGCACGCACTCGCCGGATGAACTCGTAGCCATCCATGTGGCTCATGTTGATGTCGGTGAGAACCAGATCGCAGGTGTTCGTGAACAGCTTTTCCAGTCCGTCGCTGCCATCCACCGCGGTAATCACGTGAAACAGGGCTTGCTCCAATATGTAGGAGTGATAGCTCCTGACAAATTCTGAGTCGTCCACGATTAGAATTGTTTTCTTCGTATCCACAGCGCTATTCCTTCACATAGACCAGATGATTTTCAAACCGCTTCAGTTTAAAGGCCGTCGTCACGCGTCCGATGGATTCGGAGTGCCCCAGGAAGATGTAGCCCCCTGGATTCAGGGCATTGTAAAAGTGATCCACTACGGCCTTGCGAGAGAGATCGTCGAAATAAATTAAGACGTTGCGGCAGAAGATGAAATCAAAGCCTCGCATGGCGCGCATCGCCATCCGGTCATTCAGGTTGAGATGCAGAGTTTGGACCAAGGCAGCGGTTCTTCGGCGCACCAGCCACTCGTCTCCATCTTCAATCAGATACTTCTCCCGGTATTCTTCGGGAACTTCGTTGACGGACCGGCACCCGTAGCGCGCCGCTATCACCTTCCGGAGCATGTTCTCGTCAATGTCGGTGGCCACGATCTCGCAGTCCCAGGACTGAGCCTGCGGGAAGACTTCCTGAAGGATCATGGCCAGCGTGTAAGCTTCCTCGCCTGAGGAGCAACCCGCGCACCAGATCCGCAGCTTCCTCTCTCCACGGGCCTGCTTGGCCGACAACACTTCCGGCAGACAATGATTGGCGAACGCCTGCAACTGCTCATACTCCCGGAACATGTAAGTCTCGTTGGTTGTAACGAGATTTGCCAATGCCTGCATCTCCAGGCCTAGCGGGTCCGCATAGCCGAGCATGAACAGGTACTCTTTAGCGTCGGCCATGCTTAGCGTAGCCATGCGCTTGGCAACCCGCGTTTTCAGGAAGTAGATCTTCTTTTCATCGAAACTAAGCCCTAGTTTCTGATAGATTAGCTGGCTCAGCCTTTGGAATTGTTCAACGGAGAGATCTGGCATGGTGTTCGTTAGCAACTCAGCGCCTGCAGGACCTCCTCATCGGTCTCCTTCAGCGCGTGTGCAGCTAGAACGCTCTCCACTCCCGGCCGTTCCGTCGCCCGAAGGGATTCGATCGCTCCCAGGCGAACCAGGCGCTCGGGACTGGACAAGCAGGAGACAAGGAACGAATAAATGTCGTCCCGGGAGGACAGAAAGCCCAGAGCCCGCACAGCCTGGTAGCGGCAGAGCGGTGGGTCTCCATCGTCCGCCATCGCCTGCAACGCCGGCAGCAAATCCTCGATGTGGGATTTCGCTGGGTGACGTTGATGAACAGCGATCAGTGCGCTCAGAATCGCGGGGCGAAGGTGGGGGCCACGCACGGTGAGCAAAGCGGCCACTTCTTCGAACTCCCCGTCGGTTCCCAAAGCACCAAGGGCTTTTAGGCAGGACACCAGCAAAAAGTCTGGTAGACTCGCCAGGTCCGGAAAGCGGCGGCGGATAGCGACTAGCGACTGCTCATTGCCAATTCCGGCGAGAGCTTCGAGACACGCTCCGTCCAGCATGGGGTGCGACTTTGCCAGCAACAGATCCTCAATCCGGCCTCTGAACTGCTTCGCCTGGGTTCTGCCGAGATTCTCCACGGCCGTGATAACCACATTCGGGTCCGGGTCGGAAAGCGCGGCCTCGTAAATTGCTTCGGCGCCGCTGACTTGAACTCCACTCAACACGTCCAGGACCAGTTTCCGTTCGTCCTTGCCGCCCTCCCGCATGACGGTGTTCAAGAGGGGAAAGGACGCCTGACCTTTCGCGCGTAGTACTTCCACGGCCTGATTGCGAATCTGAGGATCGTCGCTTCCGAGCAGCCGGATGGAACCCTCGATAGCCGCGTCTGCTTCGATCCGGATCAGGGCCTGGAATATGGCGTCGCGAACCGCTCGCGAAGGCTCCTTGCCCAGCCGTTCCAAGAGAGGCGGCACGCCCTCCGGGGCATTCAAATACCCGATGTCTTCGGCCGCGTAGGTACGCTCGGCCTCGTCGGGCCAATCCAACTTCTCCATGAACTCTTGGAGACTGCTCATTCCGTCGTCCTCCGGACCGCTTTCACGATCTCTCCCGCCACTTCATGACTGGGCGCCACCACGCACGCTCCACCTCGTTCAAAAGCCTCGCGCGGCATTCCGTAAACCACCGCGGTCTGCTCGCTTTCGGCAATCGTGTGTCCGCCAGCCTGCCTAATCGCGACCATCGAGTCAGCGCCATCGTCTCCGATGCCGGTCATCAGGACGCCGATGGTGTCGGCCCCATAGATATTCAGAACCGACGCCATCATGACGCCTACCGAGGGCACGAAAAGTGTGGCCGGCGTGGTGGGCGTGCGGATAACCACCTCGCCCGTGATCTTGCGGTGCAAACACAGATGCATCCCGCCCGGCGCCACATAGCAGACGCTCGGCTCGACGAGCATGCCCGAACGCCCTTCCACAACCTTGAGCGCGCAGTGCTCGTCCAGCCGCTTGGCAAAGGACGCAATAAAGGCGGGTGGCATATGCTGCACCAGGAAAAGGCTGGCGGGCACGTCCGCTGGAATCAGTGGCAGCACCTCCTGGAGGGTGGCCGGTCCGCCAGTGGAGATTCCGATAGCGACAGCCCTTTTTCGGGTAACGTTCTGAAACGCGCCGCCGGATGGCGGACTGTAGGGCTTGCGGCGCTCACGGTTGCGTTGCTGGCGATCGAGAACGCCTCGGGAGGCGGCGGCTTTGAGTTTCGCGATCAGCTCCTCCGCCACCAACCCCAGGTTGGCTGAAACCGTTCCATCCGGCTTGGCGACAAAATCGAAGGCCCCCAACTCGAGGCACTCGAAGGTGGTCGCAGTTCCCTGTTGAGTGAGCGACGAAACCATGACAACCGGACAGATCTTCTCCTGCAGGATGATCTGGAGGGCCGTGATCCCGTCCAGCTTCGGCATATTGATATCCATCGAGATGACATCGGGCCGCAGTTCTCGGGCTTTCGATACTGCGTCCTCGCCATCCCGTGCAAGCCCCACCAGATCAAGGTCGGCCGACGCCGCAATGATTCGTTTGAGGGTTTGCCGCATTAGGGCGGAATCGTCCGCCACAAGTACACGTATTCTTTTCATCGACTTGGATTTACCGGGGCCAGGTGAGCCGGCCCCGGTTTAGAATTGGATCTACGTAGTGACTTCGGAAAGATGCGCCTGCTCCTGTTGGGAGAGAATCTTCTCCACATCGAGCAGCACGATCATGCGCTTACCCGCATCCACCTTGCCGATTCCGGAAATGAACTGTTGATCGATTCCGGAGCCGATCGCTTCCGGCGGCGGGGCGATGTCCTTCTTGGCGAGATTCAACACCTCGCGCACGGAGTCCACCACCAAGCCCGTCTTGACGCCCCCGAGATCCACGATGATGATGCGGGTGCGGTCGTCAGACTCTTTGACCTCGAGATCGAAGCGCTTCCGTGTGTCCAGCACGGGGATTACTTCCCCGCGCAGGTTCGTGATGCCCTCGATGAACTCGGCGGCCTTCGGTACTTTGGTGATCTTGGCGAGGCGATCGATTTCCTGGATTTGCGAAATCGGGATGCCGTATTCCTCCGCGCCGAGCATGAACGTCACCAACTGCACTTCGCTGAGTTCCTGCGCGCCCTCGCCGGTTTTTTGAATTTCCCCGGTCTTCTGCTCTTCGACGGTCTGGGCCGAGGAGTCCTGGACATCCCGCAGTTTCTGGTCTTTCATCAGGCTGGCAACATCCAACAACATGATCAACCGGGCGCCGTCTTCCAGTTTGGCGACCCCCGACAGTTCCATCCCGCCACTCGAGGTAATGCGAGGCGGAGGTTCCATCAGATTTTTCGGCACGTTCAGCACCTCGTGAACGTGATCCACCACCAACCCCAGCACAAAGCCCTCGGCATCCACCACGATGATGCGCTGGTCTTCCTGGATGTTTTGAGCGATCTGCTCCTCAAACCGGCGTAGGGCTTCGACCGTTCCCCGGCCCGCGGCGACGATTTCTTCTCGACAGGCACGCACGGCATCGGTATCGCCGCACTCTTCATGCTTCGCAAGCAGGTGAAGCTGCTTGACGACCTTTTCGTTCAGCCCTCGCGCCTGCGCCAGCGTCTCCATCAGCAACTGGCTGGAACTGTTGGTTTCGGCGAGCCACTCACGGAGGCGCCCGCTTATTGTAGATTTCACCTTTTCCTGGTGACCGCCGGCAAAGATCTTCTCCACCTCATCCAGCCGGCGCTCATACTCCTCTCGCAGCGGGCGGCAGCTATCGGTGAACTCATCGGCGAGCGATCGCTGCTGAAGCAGCCGCCGCAGGTCGATGACCGGAAGAATCTGACCCCGAACCGTCAGCACTCCCAACACATATTCGGGAACGTCGGGAACCTGGTTGGGTGTCGTCACGCGAAGGATCTCCCGAACATGCTCCATATGAAAGGCAAATTCCTCTTTCGCGATGCGAAAGGTGACCACTTTCTGGACTTCGGTATCAGCGCTTATCGATTTGGCCGACGACTCGCCTGCTCCGGCTTCCGTACCTGAAGCTCCGCCGTTCGCCGAAACGGTCTTGTGAGTAACGGCGATTTCGCAGACATGGGCCGCATTCAGGGCCATAACGATGCGCTGCCCGTTGTCGAGTTTGACAACCCCTTCGAGGTAATCCGAAGAGGTCCCGCGGATGGCCGCCGGCGGCGGTTCAATCTCGCTGCGCAGCACGCTAGTCACCTGCTTGACGCGATCCACGCGCAAGCCGGTCTTGACGCCATCGATGTCGACCACCAGCACCCGGGTGCGGTCGGTCTCTTCGGCCCGTTCCATGCCGAAACGGGTGCGCATGTCGATGACTGGCAGCACGACACCACGCAAATTTGCGATGCCGTCCACGTAGGCCGGCGTGCGGGGGACTTTCGCCATCTTTGGAAGGCGAATGATTTCTTGTACCGACATGATGTCGAAGCCGAACTCTTCGTCCTTCAACAGGAAGGTGACGAGTTGGCTTTCGTCCTTCAGGCCGGCGGATGGCTGTAGAGTATCTGTTTGCATTCGAATCTCCTCTGGCTATCCGTTTTGCAGTTCATCGGCCTGTGAGGCGATATCCTCGATGGCCTGGGCGATCTCCTGGGCGGCTTTCAGCCCCTGCTCGGAGGCGCCGGCCGCTTCAGTCGAAGCACGCGCGGTTTCCTCGGCTGCGGCGGCGATCTGCTGGCTGGCTTTGCCGGCCTGTTCGAGTCCGGCGGCAACCTCGCCAGTTCCTTTCGAGATTTCCCGGATGTCCGTCACCACCACGTCGGATTCTTTTGCGATCCGATCGAGGTTGGCGGTCGAAACTTTGGCGCGTTCCACTTCGGCCCGCCCTCTGCTTCCGGCCATTTCGATGTCCCCGGCAACTTTGGTGATCTGGGTCTGGACGTTCTTGACCAGGTCTTTGATTTTGTCCGCGTTTTCGCTGCTTTCGTTGGCGAGCGAGCGGATGTCACCAGCCACTACCGAGAAGCCCCGGCCATATTCACCGGCCCGCGCGGCTTCCACGTTGCCGTTTACTGCGAGCATCTTAGTCTGGACCGTCACCATGACAATGGCATCGACGATCTTGTCGATCCGGCGCGTCCGTTCCTCCAGCTCCAGAATGTTTTTGGCGGATTCGGCGGCTGCATCAGCGCCCTTTCCAACGTTGACAATCAACGCATCCACGTTCTCCTTGTTGCTGGCTAAGAGTTTTTGCGTGCTCAGGGCTTTCTCCACGCTCGCTTCGGCGCGGTCTCCCATGCCTTTCGCGGCGTGCCGCATTTGCGTGCCCAGGGCGTTGGAGGTTTCCGCCGCCTTGGCCTGGGCGCCGGCCGCCTTGTTGATCTGCTCGATGGCAGTGGAGATTTGTTGCGAAGAGGACTTCAACTCTTCGGCGTTGGTGGATAGTTCCTCGGCGGTAGCGGCCAGTTCCTCGGCCGACTTCTGCGCATTGGTGGAAGTCTTTAACGACTCCGCCATTTCGGCCAGCGACCGTGCTGCGTCGCTCATCTCCGAGTACGCTTTGGACTGCTCCTGAGTGGATTTCTGGGCTTCCTGGCAGGCCGAGGTAGCTTCTTCGGCGGCCGCGGCGATCTCTTCGGCGCCCTTCAGATACGTCTTGGCGCCCGACAACGCTTCCGACGCGTTTTTCTGTATCTCGGCGCAATTGTCCCCAATGTCTTTGAAATCGGCGGCGATCTTCACCAGATCCTGCGTGATGACCTTGGCCTTTTCCACTTCCTCGCGGCCCTTCTTGCCGGCCGCTTCCGTGTCTCCGGCAACCACTTTCACCTGGTTCTGAATTTCGTTGACCACTTCCTGGATGCCGCGCGCACTCTTCTCGCTGATCTCCGCCAGATTGCGCACCTCGTCGGCCACCACGGCGAATCCCTTACCATGCTCTCCGGCGCGGGCAGCTTCGATTGCGGCGTTCAGCGCCAGCAAGTTGGTCTGGTCGGCAATTCGCGTCACGGCATGGACGATCTTACCGATCTCTTCAGACTGGCGCTCCAATTCGCCGATCATTTTTGCGGATTCGATATTCGCATTAGCGGCGTCCCCGACTCCTTTGATGAGTGCCTCAAGATCGGCCGTCGTTGTCTTGGCGAGCGCTTGTAACTCATTCACTTTCCGCAAGGAGACTTCCGCATGGTCATTGGCGCCGTCCGAGGCCTTCTCGATCTGGTTAATCGCAGCCCGTGACTCTTCGGCGGCGGCCGACGACTCCTCGGCGCCTGCCGCGATGGTATGCATCGTCTTTTCCAGCTCTTCAACCGCGCCGGTAGCTTCGGCGATTGCGCTGGATACCTGGTCGGTCGCGCTGGCCAGTTTCTCTGCCACAGCCTGCGCTCTCGCCACGGTCCGGGCGCGCGCTTTCTCCTCCGCCAGTTTCTTGGCGGCTAGGCGGTTCTGGCCTAAATCATCACCGTGTCCATTCGGCTCAACGGCCGACTTTACGGGTGTCGAGCCCTTTTGCGGCCCAAGACGATTCATAGCGAGGCGATTTGGCGCGACGGGCGCGCCGTTGGTGTGTGCTTCGTGTTGTTTAATCACTGATCTCCTAAAAAGTGCGGTTCAAAGCGCGGTGAGTGTTCGCTCAGTAAAGTAATCGACACGCTCAAAAGTTTCTCCATACATCCTGAGGTGGTATTACTCCAAATTTCCTATGATCTTGCGGGGCATGCTTAACGGCAGGAGAATGACACGCTTTCCCGTTTATCGGCGGATGGAGTTGGTCACTAGTAGAGTAGTCTAATGCGAAGAATAATCTCATTCTTTGAGGTGAACTGCTCTGGAAAGGGACAATTCCCGCAGAACCTAGCTATAGGAATCATCCCCAGCATTAGTCTGATCACCCTGCGACAACGGCACCGCCAACTGAACCCGATCCTCGATTGGCACAAAAGTGCTGCGGCTAAGCGACCTTTCGCAATCCGGCAGCGGATTAGCCGCTGACGGAGTCTAAGCTGGTTTCTCTGGCCAGCATTTTGTCCCTAAATGCCGGCCCACCTAGCGGCCACGGTCGCGGTCCTTGTTGCGCTCTGATTGCTTTCTTAGGTGTTGACGTTCAATCGTCCCAGCGGCTTGCCGAAGCGCCTTCTGACAGCGGCCGAGCCATCCGTTCCAGCCGTCATCTTTAGAGATAATGCCACGCTGGATTAGGCATTGGCTGTCAACGTAGCTCTGGTGGGCCTGCTCCATAAGTTCTAGGACTACATCGGCCATCGTCGGGCCAGATTTGACCAGCCCTATCACAACCAAAACCCCCTTGTTGGATTTAAGTTTGACATCGACTAACAGCCCCGGCGCATCGTTTTCAAATCCTCTCAGCTCCCAGGGTTCGTCTGAAAATGAAGAAACGAACCTGACAGCGGCTTCGCGAAAAACGGATCTGTATTTTCCAGAACCGGAATCAGGAATCTGTGCTGACGGCATCGCATTGTCTTTCCGTTGAAGGATTAAGCCAATGACATTGGCACCAACGTAGCGATGACACGCGTGTGGTTTTATAACAGGATCGGTGGAGCTTCCCGGCGCTCGGCGCGCCCCGGAGAAAGCCGCAGCACCGGATCAAGACGGTCCAGCGCTTGAATCGCGGTCTTCTCGTCCACGCAAAATATCGCAGCATGCTGCGGCGGATTCATGTACAGACCGATGATATCGGCGGCCTTCTCCTCAAAGCGGGGATCGTCGGAGGCCATGTAGCGGTCCAGCCGATGCGGCTTCAATCGCGTCTGGGCCCACACCCGCTGCACGGTTGACTTGCTGAGCCTTAAAGCCAGAGCCATCTTTCGGCAGGCCAATGCGTCGAACCATCGCTGGGTTTCTGTTGCGTTTTACGCGCGATCTTGGCCTGCATCGCCGCGTCCGCCACACCGCGGCTGACTGCCTTTGTGGCGTGGATCGAGGCCCGCTATGCCCTCTTCTTCAAAGCGCTGCTTCCAACGGGAAATCGTGGGTGCCGTGGTATTCAGCGACGCCATGATCCGAGCGGTAGTAGCAGAGCATCACCGTTGACCCAGGGTCTATCAGCAGTCGGAGGGCCGAGTATGAAGTGACCGGCGTTCCGCGAGATTTATCCGGTTGTGGGAGTAAGGCCTTGGCGATCGGTTTTGTCAGATCCACTATGCCGCCGACGCCCCTCTCCCCAGAATTATGGCCGGATGTGCCGATGAGTTAATTGAAGAGCTTGGAATAAGTTCCGCGGGCGCCCCAACGAAAAAGCCCGCGACACGATCGAATTTTGCTCGCGAAAAGCGCCACGTCACTTGCATATGAGTCTTGTCACGAAACCGGGGCGCCGGCACTTGGCCTGGATGGCGGTACCTCTGGTCGCTGCCATCTCCCTTAGCATCGCCATCTTCTTCACCCTGGAAAGTCTTGAGAACCGCAACGCGAAAGCCTCCTTCGACATCGTAGCCCAGGAACGTTTCGATGCTCTCCAGACGAGCGTCACCCTGACACTGAACAGCCTCGTTTCTCTGGGGGCGTTTTGTGATCACGCGGCTGATATCGAGCGGGCAGAGTTTGGCCGGTTCGCCAAGGACCTTCGGGCCGGTGACAATGCAATTCAGGCCATGGAATGGGTCCCCAGGACGCCGCAGCGTCTCCGCGCAAATCGAGAGGCTTCCGCGCATCGCGACGGTTTTACTTCGTTCGGATTCACCCAGCGCCTCCCGCAAGGCCAACTGGTCCGGGCCGGTGATCGCGAAGAGTATTTCCCCGTTTTCTTCGCAGAACCAATCAAGGGCAACGAGAAGGCCCTCGGCTTTGATCTGGCATCTGACCCTGTTCGTAACGAAGCACTCATGCGTTCGACCGCTACCGGCAAGCTGATTGCAACCGGCCGGGTGAAGCTCGTCCAGGAGACTGCCGATCAATACGGCTTCCTGGTCTTTCGGCCGGTTTACCGGGGCGGCGTGCTGCCGTCGAGCGGCGACCAGCGGCGCGAGCGATTGATGGGCTTTGCACTAGCCGTGTTCCGGATCGGAGACATCGTCGAGAAGGCCGGGGACGCTGTACACACAAGATCCGGGCTGCAGGTAGGCATTTTCGATGCCGACGCCAAACGGGGAGAGAGGTTGCTCTATCCTAAGCCTGCCCGGATCGATGACGTCGCGGATCTTCCCCATGGCTTCACGGCCATTCGAGAAGTACCCGTTGCCGGCCGCAGATGGGTAATGGCCGTCTACCCTGGCCCGCATGTGTTCCAGCCTGTGCATGGGAGCAGTTGGTCCGCGCTGGCGGCTGGAGTTCTACTGACCGTCGTGTTGGCAGGTTATCTTCGACTGAATCACCGCCGGCGGCTGGAGATCGAGAACCGCCATGAACACCTCGAGGCGTTGGTGCGTTCGCGGACTACAGAGTTGGAAGGCAAGGAAAGCCAACTCCGCTTGTTGCTGGAATCGACGGCAGAGGCCATCTACGGGATCGACATGGAAGGCAAATGCACCTTTTGCAACCCGGCTTGCCTCCGGCTCTTGGGGTATGAGCGCGTCGAGGAACTGCTGGGCAAGAACATGCACGACCAGATTCATCACTCGCACCCGGACGGCAGCCCCTACCCGGTGGTGGAGTGCCATATCTATCACGCCTTCTGGAAGGGGATTGGAACCCACATCACCGACGAAGTCTTGTGGAGGGCCGACGGATCGTCTTTTCCCGCCGAGTACTGGTCCTATCCGCAGCACCGCGGCAACGAGATTGTGGGCGCTGTCGTCACGTTCGTCGACATTACTGAAGCCAAGCTAGTGGAGCAGAAGCTTCTACTGGCGCAAACCTCGGTGGAACAGGCTTCTGACGCCGTGTCGTGGTTGGACTCACAGGGCCACATCGTCTACGTCAACGAGGCCGCCTGCCGGTCCCTCGGTCGGTCCCGCGAGGAGTTGGTCGTGCTGTCGATCACCGATATCGTTCCGGATTTGACGGCCGAAGCCTGGGCCCGCACCTGGGAGAAGGTCAAAGCTTTAGGTTCCATCACTTTTGAAACCAGTCACAAAACCAAGCTCGGACTGATCTTCCCAGTGGAGGTGAATGCCACTTATGTGGAGTTCGGCGGAAAGGAATTCAGCTTCAGGTTCGCGCGCGACATCACCGAGAGAAAGCGAATCGAAAAAGAACTGGGCGAAAGCGAGAATTACGTCACGGCGTTGCTCGCCACCATGCCGGCGGGGGTTGTCGTGATCGATTCCGAAACCCATCGGATTACCGATGCAAACTCCTTCGCACTGGCTCTCATGGGACGAAAGCGGGAGCAAGTGGTCGGCCAACTGTGTCATGAGTTTTTTTGCTCTGCCGAGGCGGGGCGCTGCCCGATCCGCGATAATCATCAAAAGGCCGACCACTCCGAGCATTCCCTCCTCAGGGCGGACGGGAGCCGCTTGCCGATTCTCAAAAGTGTTCTGCCTTTGGTTCGTCAAGGCCGGACGTATCTGGTCGAAGCCTTCGGGGATCTCACGGACCTGAAGCGCACTCAGGCCGATCTGCGGAAAGCCAAGGAGGCCGCCGAAGCGGCCGATCGGGCCAAGAGCGCGTTCCTTGCCAACATGTCCCACGAGATTCGGACGCCCATGAACGCCGTGCTGGGCTATTCCCAACTCATGCTCCGCGATCCGTCGCTCGGTGCGGATGCCAAGAAGAACCTAAACATCATCAACCGAAGCGGTGAGCACTTGCTGGCCCTGATCAACGACGTTCTTGTCATGTCCAAGATTGAGGCCGGCCGTATGGAACTGAAACCGGTGACGTTCGACCTCTCCAGCCTCGTCGCGGATATGGCCGCCATGTTCCGCCTCCGAGCCGAGGCCAAGAGACTCCCGCTCGAAGTGCACCTGGACGGCGACACTGGGCGCCGCATCGTAGCCGATCAAGGCAAGATCCGCGAGGTACTGATCAACCTTCTGGGGAACGCCGTTAAATTCACCGAATCAGGTTGGATCAAGCTTCGGGTATCCCTGGAGCCGCGATCCGGTCCCGAGCTTGGGCTGTCGATCCAAGTGGAAGATACCGGCGCGGGCATCGGGCCATCTGAACAAGCCAAACTTTTCCGTCCGTTCGTGCAAACTCAAAGTGGCTTGGCATCGCAAAATGGAACCGGGCTGGGGTTGGCTATCAGCAGGGAATTCGCGCGCCTAATGGGTGGGCAAATCACCCTTTCGAGCGAGGTGAACAAGGGATCCATCTTTCATTTTCAGATACCCGTGGAAGCGGACGCTTTCCACCAAGTTTCTGAGCAGCCGGCGCCGCGGCGCGTGGTCGGTCTCAGGCCTGGACCGACGGCTCAGGTGCTGATTGTCGATGACGACGCGCGTGGGCGGGGCTGGGTCGCCGAGCTGCTGAAGTCGATTGGTTTCGAGGTTAAAGAGGCCGAACGGGGGGATATTGCGATCCAGGTCTGGCGGGATTGGAAACCAGGACTGATCCTGATGGACGTTCAAATGCCCGGCATGAATGGGGTGGAGGCCGCCCACGCCATAAAGACGGAGGCCGCGATAATGCCACCGGTGATTATTGCCCTGACCGCAAGCGCCATGGATGAGGAGCGAGATATCGTTATGCGGAGCGGTTTGATGGATGATTTTATCTCCAAGCCGTGCCGCGAAAACGAACTGCTGGAGAAACTTCGCACACACCTTCGTCTCGACTATCTATACCAGGACGAGCAGGCGGCCATCGACAACCGTGCCGCAGTGGCCCCTTCGAGCGGCCCCGAATTCCTCGCCGAACTGCCCAGGGATTGGATCGATCAATTGCGCGGTGCCGTTCTCGAAGGCGACAAGGAACTTTTGGACCGGCTTATCCGGAAAGTCGAAGGGATTAACGTCCCAGCAGCGCGTTCCCTCCAGCAGATTGCTGATAGGTACGACTATGACATTCTGGTTCGCTGGTTTGATGACGCCTCGGAAACCGGAACGCGAAGGCAAGAGGAGTACACATGACACAGAGCGCCCAAGCCAGCATCATGGTGGTAGATGACCAACCCGCCAATCTGAAACTGCTGGAAGACATCCTGAAAACTCAGGGCTACGCAATACGTTCCTTTCCAAGAGGTCGGATGGCACTGGCGTCTGCCGCTCAGAGCCCCCCGGAGCTGATCCTGTTGGACATCAACATTCCGGAAATGGATGGCTTCGAAGTCTGCAACGGCTTAAGTCTGCAACGGCTTAAGGCTGACAGCAAGCTGGCTCGAATCCCGGTCATCTTCCTCAGCGCGCTAGATGAGACCGAAGACAAGATTAAGGCTTTTCGATCCGGAGGCGCCGATTATGTCACCAAACCCTTCCAACTCGCCGAAGTGCAGGCACGAGTGGAAGCTCACCTGGAGTTATATCGGCTCCAGCGAGCAGTCGAGCAGCATAGCGTCGATTTGGAGGAGGTGGTCCAATCCCGCACCCGGGAACTCGTCGAGGCGCACGCGCGATTGAAGATCGTGGACCAATCCAAGGCCGACTTTCTGCACCTTATCTCGCATGAACTCCGGACTCCCTTAAACGGACTTTTCGGAGTAACCGAACTCCTATGGCTCGAGTTGGGATCCTCAGCCGGCTCTAAGCTCCGTCAGCTTTTTGAGGTATCGCGGAAACGAATCCTTGCGCTTCTCGATCACGCTTTGCTCCTGACCCAAATTGAAGTGGAGGCCGAGAAGTTTGTTAGTCAGCGCCTACCCTTTTCGGCCGTACTCAGTGCGGCGATCACGCAAGTGGCGGGGTTTGCCTCTTCTCGACAGGTGAGGTTGGAGTGGGAGCCGGCAAACACGGCGTTCATCCGCGGGGCCCATGAGCTGTTGGTGACTGCACTCGGGGCCCTGCTAAACACGGCGGTGAAATTCTCGGAGCCAGGAGGAATTGTCCAGCTTGCCTGTGATTCCACCCCAGGCGCCATCCAAATCCTAATCGAGGCCCGCGGGCGCACAGTACCGGATCAGATCATCCCCAAGTTTTTCGACCTCTTCGCGATCGCCGAACACATGACAGCGGGCGGAGATCTGGGACTGGACCCGCCGATAGCGCAGCGTATTCTGGCGCTGTTTGGAGGCTCTGTTGCCATCCAGAATCAGGATCCGGCAGGAATCCAAATCACCGTTACCCTGAGATGCAGTCTAATATGAACCTTGACCGGTTCAGAATTCAGTTCCCGTGCCAGCGGCGATGGGCGAGGCGTCCAGTCAATCTGCGGATTCGCCGAGCATCCACCATGTCCCGCCCCCTGAAGGAATGGGAAACCCGCTGTGTTCCACCGATCAGCCAGGAGCTACTTCGCCCGCGTCGCCGACGCGATGCCGGTTGCTCCGCGAAAGTCAACTATTTTGTCGGTGCCTAGCGACCAAAGTCGCGGCTCTTGCGTCGTTCGCGTTCTTTCGCCTGCTGCTGTTCCAGTGCAAATGCGGCGTCAACTAGGGCTTTCTGATAGCGTCCGAGCCATCCATTCCAGCCGTCATCCTTAGGGAAAACCGCTCGTCGAATCATTTCTCGAGCTGTCTCGCGAAAGTGGGCTTTGTTGCGCAAGACGGCTTCCGAATCGCCCATATCCTCGATTTCCACCACCGGGCCGCGAAGCGTGGAGAACTTGCGGAGCCGGATGAACGAATTGGTTTGCAGCCCTCGCTGACTACGCAGCTCCTCCATCTCTGGCGTGCGGTAGACGTGGTAGACCTGCCCATCAGTACCTTCCAGCATCACGTAGCTGCGCCCAGATCGCGTGAAACGCGAAGCCGTTGGACACAGCAAGATGAAACGGCTCTGCCGGCGCCTCGATATTCCGTCGTGCCAGGCGGTTGGACTCCTTGAAAGCCTTTGGCATCTGACGGCGCGGGAAGCACCGCGGGGCGACATCGGCAAACTCTCGAACGAGGATATTGCACTTTCGATCGACTACCGGGCCGATGAGACAGCCATGCTCGACGCGCTTGTGGACTGCGGATGGCTCGATCGAGACCCAGTTCACCGCCTAGTTGTGCACGATTGGGCCGATCACGCGGACGATGCAGTACAGATGCGCCTTGCGCGCAACCGCCAATTCTTTGCCAGTGGCCGTGCACCGAAGCTCACGAAACTTACAGGAGCAGAGCGACAGGCCGCACAGGAGTTCTACATTGGCCTGACAACTGATCGGGGAGCTTCGTGCGCACAAAGCGCCGATTCGTGCGCACGCGAATTGAAGGACGAAAGTCCAGATCCCGATCCGTGCGCACAAATTCAGCAGCCATGCGCACAAAATGGACAGTTGAGCGCGCTACCAGAGCCAGGGCCTTTACCACAGCCAGAGCCAGCGCCTTCTGATGTCTCCCCCGATTCGCGCCAACAACGCGCGAACTCGGGCGAGTTCACGCAAAAGTGTCCCCAAACCCAAACGCAAACCCCGAACCACGGAAGCAAACACACTCCTGAAGACCGCAGAGGACTTGAGAAAGCAATCACGCGGATGACGGGCCGAGTACCTTCCGATGACAACCTTGACGGCCTACTCGCTGCGCTCGGTGATTGTCCGGTTGAAGGATTCTGCAATTACCTGCAACGCCTGCCAGCAAAGTTCCAACTTGGTGGCCGCAATGCGCCGAGAAAGCCTGGCTGCGGCTGGTTCATATCAACCGCGCGCACCTACGTGCGAACCGAGATCTCCCAGCCTCCTACCAAAGAACGATGCCGGCATGGGAAGCCCTACGGAAGTTGCTGCAACACGCCAGCAACCCACGAAGCCATGACCAATTCCTTTGACGATTGCCAAGGGGCATGACCCTCGATAAACAATCGCGCGGCCAGGCGACGACCCCGGGCGCCGGGCCGCGAAGTTGTTTTGCACCAGCCGTAAAAAACATTGGGCAGGAATTGAACGCCGAATGACGACCAAACCACCAAAAACAATAAGCGGGCCAGGCGGCTCTGGCGGTCAATTGCCGCCGAAATGAGCTCGACTCGGCCCGGCGCGATGATGCTTTCTTTCTTGTGCGAAGCCTGGCAGGGCAGGGAAGAAGCGCGGCAAGCGATCGCGAGAGTGCGATGAGCTGCGGTACTGTGGCCACAGACTGCATGCAGTCCTTGCGGGCAACTCCGACAATGCGCGCCGATTACGAAGTGTCTCTGACCGGCACAGCCGCGCTGTGTTTAGACGTGGCGCTTGTCCGGTCCTCGAGTCCCGAGTACTCCGCGATCAGGTACGTGAAACGTGTTCGCGGCCGGGCGCGCAAGAGACAAGTTTTGCCTTCAAGGGACATTGATGCACCGCCAGCCGGCACGTGTCGGAATTGTGGAATGATCGGGCAACACCTTACGGCCGCGGCGTGCATCGCGAGTCTGCGGGATCGGTTAGCGCGGTGGTAGTAGAAGTTTTCGCCCTGAACGAGGCAGGCCCGCACTGATCCGACGCATTGTGAGTATTTAGCATAGCTCGAAGCATAGCCCGGAAGTTCGCGGGATCGTACAGAATCGCTTGTAACCTGCTGATTCGGGTGGTGAGCGCGGTAGGAATCGAACCTACAACCTAGTGATTAAGAGTCACAGAAAACGCCCTCCCCGGCTCTACCTGGCGCTAACTCCTTGACGCTACAAGTCAATAATTGCAGCCATTCTGCTATACTTGGACCTAACCGGCCATTTCGGGGCGCGCAGTATCGCCCGGAGTATCACCCGGCCCGAAAGGAGACTCAAAAGAGATGCCCGTGATAGCGATTAGAAATGCTACTGCAGCGGCTAAGCCAGCCGCCAGCACGTCAGAGAAGGCGGTGAAGAGTGTGCCCGCTACTCAAAAGGCTGTCGACGCCTTGCCGTTCGATAGCGGGGCGTGGAGAGTGGCGGGGATTCCCGGCCTATATGTTAGGTGCCGCGCGAAAACAAAATCTTTCTACATTCAGCGGCGCGTTGACAGCGAGCTAGTCAGGCGCAATCTGGGCGCGATGCCGATGAAGGACGCGAAGGACAGGGCGACGAGCGCATGGGCCGATCTAAAGCAAAAACGAGCGCCCGGCCAGGTGACTTTTTCGGAGGCATTCGCGCGCTACATGGAGCAGAAATCTCTGGCGGAAGCCACGGTCACGAACTACAGATTGAACTTCCGGACCTTGCTCAATTGCTGGCACGATCGCACGCTGCGGGATATCGGCGGCGATCGCGAAGGGATGCGAATCCTGCAACAGCGCATCAAGAAGGAGAACGGGCCGGCGAAAGCCAACCAGGTAGTGAGATTGGTGTCGGCCGTTTATAATTGGCAGCGCAAGATTGATCCGACTTTGCCAGAGACGCCCACGACCGCGGTGGAACTCGCCAGCATCGCGGCTCGAGACTGGGCCTACAGCGATGAACAGCTGCGCGCTTGGTGGCATGCGATTGAGAAGACGAAAGAGGGCAAGATGGAGCGCGGAGTAAAGACTCTCAGTCCCTTGAAGCGTGCGTACTGGCTCACTGCACTGTTGACGGGCGCTCGGCCCAGAAGTATCGAGCACCTGCGTTGGCCGGATGTCGATCTGGAAGGGAAAGCGATTCGCTTCCGTGTGACAAAGGGAGATCGACCCTACAGCGTGCCGATGAGCGATGCCCTCCGAGCGATTCTGAAGGCGTATAAAAACTGTAACAGTGTTCCGCCGTCGGACTGGGTGTTTCCATCCCCTACAAGGGCCGAAGGTCACTTGGTGGATGTGAAGAACATAAAGGAAGGTGTCAGCGCGAAGTATCACCTTCGGCACACTTTCAGAACTACGCTCACGGCTCTGGGAATCACCGGCGATCAGATTCGTCTCCTGATGGGGCATTCCCTTGGCGGCGATGTTTCGAGTGGGTATATCTCTGCACCGTTGCTTGTCGAATCGCTCAGGCCCGCCGTAAACGCACTTGCGGCTCAGTATTTGAAGATCCTCGGAGTGACGATTGTGGAGCTATTCGTATTCGCTTGAGAAATAGCGCAAGCCTAATTGGCCACTTCGCACGATTCGTAATCAGCAGGACGCCGGTTCGATCCCACTGCCCGCGGCTCCAAAAAAATAGAGGGATTAATCAGAAGGAACCGGAAGGCTAGGCAGTACTTCTTGGCGGATTCATCCCGTTACAACCACGTAGATAGCCTATAGATCAAGCCTTAACTTGCCGTTTTGGACTTCGCGCCCATGGCTCCTTTGTCCGTCCACTCACGAGCGCGGGTGACAGTTGTATGCAATAGTTCAGCGATCTTCGAAAACGAGGCGCCACCCGAACGCAAACGAACCGCTTCTGCCTTCTTTTCGCGGTATGTTTCAGCAGCGCGCCGTTGAGCTACTCCGTCCTTCGAGCATTGGTCGCAGTAGTTGGCCCACCCAGACTTGGGGCGTTTCCTTTCGCGCGGACGACTGTAGGGGTACCCACAGCCCGAACAACTGTATAAGCTATCTGCGTCTGCCATGACAAGAGCGAGTTGAAGAGCAATCGCCGGAAAAAGAAGTCCGTGATAGTCGATTTGAAGATCCCATCGCTGCTGATCATCGACCCATCGCAGGGCGAAGTCAGAAACGGCACCAGTTTTCTCTTTCTTCCAGCATTCAAACCAATAGCAGGCTTCGCCCGCAATGGCCCACCGTGCGGACCTAAGTTTCTGCTCGGGAGTACCACTGTCGCCGCTATACACGCTAAAGCCCAGCCCAAATGTGTGACGCTCTCCCAAAGCTTCGAGGCGCCGCATTAGTTGTCCGTATCGATCACGTCCTGACAAATCTGAGACCCAGACAGCGAATTCGCCCCAGTCGCTCCTGTCCTTGCTATGGGAGACCGATCCGGACAAGATGACGCCCGAACAACTGGATTGCATCGCGGACCACCTACTGAAGAAAGCGCTGGGTGAGAATGCTCCCATCGCCGAGATCAACCGGCGGCTGGCAGCCGGGGAGGATGTGAGGTTCGAGGAAGCGAAGGCGATTGAAGCGCCCAAGGCGCGGTAGCGGAGGTATTTGAAATCGCTCACGCCGGCCCGCATTCTTCAACTTGATGCATTCAATCCGCTGACCTGGTTCGGGGCGACATCATGATTCGTACGCGACAACGAAGGTCTTCCCAAACCCTGGCTCATACGAGGCGTGAGGTCACGATGGCCGGTAAGCATGATCCTCGATTCGGCCGTTTAGCACATCGAGCTTTGCGTGGAGTTCCCGCAGATCTGCCAGTACCTTCTTGTCGTGCCGGCGTATGTAGCTTATGGTGAAGATTCCCGCCGAATAACAGAAGTGAAACTCCCATGACGTATCCCCGCTTGTTCCGCTCGATCTTCTCTTTCAGCATTGCGTCATATCGTTTTGACAGGTTCTGCGCCTCTTCCTTCAGACGCATCAGGGCGAGTTCCGCCGACGTCTTGTCTGCGCCGGTCGGCATGTTTTTGACGGCCTGAGTTATCGACTTCAGAACAATAGTCCCACCCCGGCGTTGAACTGCTATCTCGGTGCCGCAGTAGCCACAAGCGAATCGATCCATGTCATCGTGGACCTCCAATTCGCCGCCACAATTCGCGCAACTGAGTTTGATGAAATGATCTGTCATCTCTGCCTGCGGTGCTCGGGTATGGTTCGCCAAGTACTAGATCGACATGGCGACTTGCAGACTTTACCCGCCGGAGGAAAATGGCAACCGACCGGGGCAACGCTAGAACCCGAGGAAAGCCAAAAGCCATGACGGTGCTAGGCGTTCTTGCGATGCTCCCTGTCTTGTGGCATGAAGCCGCATTCCCCAGTGCACTCCCAGTGACGGACAATCGAAATGCAACACTGATATACTCCTGAGAGCATGAAAAACGCCGCAGATCGTAGTGCCGCAGCGACGAACCTCGCCGGACAAGGAGCAACCGATCCGCCCAGGCTCCC